>JAOQAJ010000100.1 GCA_025963675.1 Segetibacter sp. | reverse complement strand
CAAAGAGAACACGGCCATCTTTCAAAATCTCGAACTGCATTGGCTCCTCCAGCTTTTGGGCCAGCACTACTCTTGTGAAACGGTTTTGTTCTGTGTCAACAGTGGGCGGAACATTGTTCGAAGATTTTTGACCTGCCTGTTTAAATGCTACTGAAAAAACTCCGATAGCAATAAGGATGAGAACTACATAACGATACTTTCCAAATACAATCTTATTCATAATTACCTCGTGGATTTATTACTAGAAATTTTAAAACAATGAAATGAAGACGATTTCATTTTTTCTATTACACGGCGCTAAATATACTAGCATATTAACAAATACGGGTTTTGCCAAATAGGGTTTCTCATATAAAAGATCTAAATTTCATCAAAGGCACACTTTTATAGCAAAACCTGATACTCTTTTATCAGGTTTAAGTATTCTTTTCATTCCTGCGTATTGAATAAAACGTAAAAGATGTACCTGAACAGATCAATATTGCCGTAAGATTAAATAAGGTTTGCATCTCAAGAACGACAGAGTAATTTGTTAGAAATAGAATTGTGTCAAAGATGAAGCGGTAATGAAAACTAGTATTACAAAAATGGAGGATTCGGAAAAAGTAGTATCTAAAAGTTTTGTGTTCTATCAATCGGAACAAATGGAAATTAAAAAAGAAATGTTATAAAGAGAGGATTTTCTCAACCTGCGTGTTTTGATTATCAATGCAGTTTAACTTTGTCGCCACCCGCCGGCTAACCTTACTAATGAAAATCGTTTTAATAATGCGTGGGTATTACTAACTTTACATTTGTTAATGAAAAAACTTACTATTATATTATTAATGCTCGTGTATGGCTTGTCTTCTTCCGGCATGTCTATTACACTTCATTATTGTATGAGCGAGTTTTCGGGGTGGGAATTATCTACAGAAACTTCCTCTGCTGCATGTGACGCATGCGGCATGAAAAAACAAGACCGGAAAGGCTGTTGTCACGACGAAAAGAAAACCGTTAAAAGCGAAAAAGACCAAAAGAACGTTGAGCAGTCATTGTCTCTTGTAAAAGCTCCGGTTACTTTTATTAATACTAATTATTCAGTCTACGCTTTAGGTCATCTCTTAAATACTGCAAAGGAACTTCCTTTTAGTCACGCACCACCTTTACTCACCAGGGTGCCTCATTACATTTACAATTGTAGTTTCAGAATTTGATTTTTCTTCAGCTTTCTGGTTGTATGGCATTCTGTTATACGCCTCACTCACTTTGGGTTTCTTAACCCGTTTATCTATTTCTTATTTTTTTATTTCTAGTCGTCAAGGTAGTGCTATTGCTACCTGAGCAGTTTATTCTATTTATTTCTTCATTAATAAAAAATCAACATGAAAAGGTTAATCATCCTTGTAATGCTCCTGGTATCGGGCACGGTCATTTTTGCCCAAAAAACAAATCAAACAAAACACAAAAAAGCAGACAAGAGTGCTGGGAGTGCCAGATATACTTGTCCGATGCATCCGGAAGTTAGCAGTAAAAAAGCTGGTAAATGTGGTAAATGTGGAATGAGCCTGGTTAAAGCAAAACCAGTTGCATATACATGCCCGATGGATCCTGAAGTAAAAAGTAACAAACCAGGCAAATGTCCAAAATGCGGGATGGATCTGGAAGTTGTCAAAGCATCTAAACAATCTTCGTAACACTTCGATCATCGACCAAAATCAACTTTTTTCTATCTCTTTTTATAAAATATTAAATCATGAAACACTTACTTCTTATTTCGATAATCACACTTACAATCGGACTCACATTTTCCGCATGTTCAGGCAATGCGAACAATGTAAAAACCGAACAGTTAGCGCAAGACCAGACTTACACATGTACGATGCACAACGAAGTTATGAGCGATCATGAGGCCGAATGTCCAAAGTGTGGAATGAAGCTCGTAAAGCAAAAGATGACGGCCGAGCAGCAGAAGATGAAGACAGAAGGAACGTATGTAAAGCCTAAAGGATAAACGATGGTTCAAAAGTTAATTGAACTTTCTCTTCGCAACAGGCTTGTCGTGCTATTGGCGGCGGCAGGGCTGCTTGCATGGGGAATGCTTTCCATCAATAAAAATCCCATTGATGCGATTCCTGATTTATCAGAGAACCAGGTAATCGTTTTTACCGAGTGGATGGGCAGAAGCCCACAGGTAATCGAAGACCAGGTGACCTACCCTTTGGTAAGTAACCTGCAAGGTATCGCTAAGGTTAAGAACATACGCGGTACCTCTATGTTCGGGATGAGCTTTGTCTATATCATTTTTGAAGATGATGCAGATGTTTATTGGGCAAGAACGAGAGTTCTTGAAAGACTTAACTACGCCCAAAGGTTATTGCCAGAAGGCATAACCCCTACGCTTGGCCCTGACGGAACCGGTGTAGGTCACGTGTTCTGGTATACCCTAAAGGCTAATAAAATGGACCTGGGTGAACAGCGGGCTTTGCAGGATTGGTACGTCAAATTCGCTCTACAAACTGTTCCCGGTGTTGCTGAAGTTGCATCTTTCGGCGGTTTCGAAAAACAGTATCAAATTGTTATAGACCCGATAAAGTTGCAATTCTACAACCTGTCGATGATGGATGTAATGACCAGGGTGAAAGCCGGCAACAACGATGTCGGTGGTAGAAAATTCGAGATGTCAGACATGGCTTACATCATCCGCGGATTGGGATACATAAAGAACCGTGAAGACGTAGAGAACATTTCGGTATCAAATAATAAGGGCATTCCGATAAGGGTAAAAGACATTGGAAGTGTTCAAATGGGGTCAGACTTACGCCTTGGAATTTTTGACGAAAATGGTGAAGGTGAAGTAGTGGGTGGAATCGTCGTTATGCGGTACGGTGAAAACGCTGACAAGGTTATAAACGCGGTAAAGGAGAAAATGAAAGATGTAGAGAAAGGTTTGCCGGAAGGCGTAACATTCAATATCGCCTACGACAGAAGTAGTTTGATTGAAGCTGCAATTAAAAACATACAATCAAAACTGTTAGAAGAGATTATCATTGTCTGCATCATCGTCATCCTATTTCTGTTTCATTGGCGAAGTGCATTAAGCATCATCATTCAAATTCCCATTACCATAGGTGTCAGTTTTATCCTGCTCAATGCTTTTGGTCTGTCATCAAATATTATGTCGTTGACCGGTATTGCACTGGCAATTGGGGTGATTGTAGACAATGGAATTATTATGAGTGAAAACTCGTATCGGCAATTAGCGGAATGGAAGCCGCCGGCCCCTAAAGGGGAGTCGTGACGCGAATAATATTATGCTGTATGAACCGGGGAGATAAGAAGAATTATGAGCCGGGCGATAGGACCTACGATTCAACTTTTGTTGCGTCGCACTCTTGTACTTTTTGTACGTTCTTCCACATACCTC
>JAOQAJ010000089.1 GCA_025963675.1 Segetibacter sp. | reverse complement strand
AAAATATAGCAATGAATAACTAACATAACTTTCATTAACTATTGGATCGTTAACGATTAATTGCGAACGTAAGGCTTTACTTTTGCAGCCTTTAAAATAATATAAGCGCCATAGTGGGCAGAGGTTTTTTATGAAGTTATTTCCTGAGTCAGCACCGGTACAACTGGAATTTGATAAAATAAAGGCGTTGCTGACAGAGCATTGCAAAAGTGAATTTGCAAAACAAAAGGCTGCTGATTTGCGTATACATACAAAAAAAGAATTTATACAAACTGAGTTACGGCAATCTCATGAGTTTAAATTAATCACTCTCAATAATCAATATTTTCCCAATGACTATGTTTTAAACCTGGCAAAAGATTTAAAACTACTTTCTATACCGGGCGCTGTTCTGACTGGTGAGCAGTTTGTACAGATACGAAAGCTGGCAGCCAATATTCAATCTATATTTCGTTGGTTTGACAATGAAAGGAGGATTGCCTACCCGGCTTTGACTATGGTGATTACAGATAGTTACTATGAAAAAGTAATTCTCGAAATGCTTGATGAAGTGCTGGATGAACATGGTAATGTGAAAGACAATGCAACCGATGAATTACAAAAGATCAGGCTGAATTTATATAAGAAAAGAAATGAGTTAAGAAGGGTTTTTGAAAGGGTTATTGCCCGTTTAAATAAATCGGGATATGCGGCCGACATAGAAGAAAGCTTTAGTAATGGAAGAAGGGTGGTAGCTGTTTTTTCAGAATATAAAAGACAAATAAAAGGAATACTGCATGGCGAAAGCGATACGCGCAAGACGGCATATATAGAACCTGAAGAAACGATAGAGTTAAATAATGACATTTTTAGCCTTGAAAATGAAGAAAGTAAAGAGGTACAGCGAATACTACGAAAACTGACTTCCGATCTTTCGGTATACGCTGACCTGCTTAAAACTTATCATGCTATCATTGG
This sequence comes from Segetibacter sp., assembly GCA_025963675.1. Taxonomy (GTDB): domain Bacteria; phylum Bacteroidota; class Bacteroidia; order Chitinophagales; family Chitinophagaceae; genus Segetibacter. The sequence continues at coordinate 6,909 of JAOQAJ010000089.1, read as the reverse complement.
TGAATATGACTTTATAAAAGCAAAGGCGAAGTTGGCGATTGATATGAACGGTGAGTTGCCGTCTGTAGTTGATAAAGCTCATATTGAGTTGGTAAATGCGTACCACCCATTGTTATACCTGTATAACAAAAGGTCTGGTAAAACGACCATTCCTTTATCTATAACTCTGAATGACAAAAATCGGATCTTAGTCATAAGCGGACCGAATGCAGGAGGAAAAACTGTTACACTAAAGACTATCGGCCTTTTACAAATAATGCTGCAGAGTGGATTACTCGTGCCTGTTAATCCAACTTCGGAGATGGGCATTTTTAAGCAATTGATGATTCATATCGGGGATACCCAAAGCCTTGAATTTGAATTGAGCACCTATAGTAGCCATTTGAAGAACATGAAGCATTTTATGGAAGTGGCAAATGGAAAAACATTATTCTTTATAGATGAACTTGGAAGTGGAAGCGATCCCAATCTTGGAGGTGCATTTGCTGAAGTGATTATGGAGGAACTTGCCCATAAACATTCATTTGGTATTGTAACAACCCATTACCTCAATTTAAAAGTGATGGCTAACAAAGTGCCGGGTATAATAAACGGTGCGATGGCTTTTGATGAACAAAATCTTTTGCCATTATATAAATTAATCATTGGCAAGCCCGGCAGTTCATATACTTTTTCTATCGCAGAAAGAATCGGCCTTTCTCCGCATCTAATTAAAAAAGCCAGAAACCTGGTTGACGAAGATCATTTTAGTTTAGACAAGTTGCTTAACAGGACGGAGCAGGATTTGCGCGCGATCGAGAAAAAAGAGAATGATTTGCAAAAACTGGTTAAAGAAAACGAGCGGCTGAAAAAAGAGATGACGACAGTAATGGATAAAGAGCGTCATCGCCAGGAGGTTGAACTGCTAAAGCAACAAAACCAGGTGACAGAAGACCGCATAGCTTACCTGAAGGATATGGAACGGAAGCTGAAGCAGATCTTGTTGGAATGGAGGAAAGCTGAAGATAAAAGTGAGCCGATAAAGCAAATGCACAACCTGTTATTTAAAAAGAAAGACGAGATTGTAACCAATAAGCTTGCTAAAAAAGTACAGGGTAAGTATGAAGAGATTGCTTCTGATATCGTGGTAGGAGCTAAGGTTAAACTGAAAAAAAATTACCAGGTCGGGACAGTAAAGGAAATACGTGGTAAGAGAGCTATCGTGCAGGTAGGCATGCTTCCTATGAGCGTAGACCTGGCAGATTTGGTGGTAGTGCAGGAGAAGCCTACTGATGCTTAAGCTTTTTTTAATTGATTGTCCTTCTTTGGCCTTCCCTTTAAATTATTCTGATAATCTTGCAACGAATAATTAATTTCGATATTTTACGTTATTTACTTAAATAATATTCAATTCGGTCTATATTGCAGCATTCATCTATGATAACGGGTTTAGTTGACCGCATGGCTTTAAACAATATTTCGTTTCTGACTTATATTGAAAAGCTTTTACCGGAGACGAATACAGGATGGTTAGTCGTAGATAATAAGCTCAGGATCATTTCTTACAACGCTGCTTACAACCAATTTCATAATTTATTTAGTGGTGCTGACGTGGGCTTTAAGGAGAATTTGGAGGAAGAGGACTTTTCATCGTTTCCGGAAAGTTTTATTTCAGCGCTAAAAACGATACTGAGTTGCGAGACAGAAAAAGCAAAACTGCAAATAGATTATTTAGGCCAAATTATCTCGTCGTTTTCGATTTCGATGTTGCATATTTCCAGTGAAGAGGACAAATTTGAAGGTGCGCTGATAATGGTTCAGAAAAAGGAGACCAAATCTTTAATGTCTACAAAATCAGAAAACGAAGATTTCTTTAAATTACTGGTTAATACTTCTACAAGTGTTTATCAATTAACGGATGCCGCACTTGTTTTTACATATACAAGCGCCGCAATAGAAAATATTCTTGGTTATACAGCTTCCGAAATTTTAGGCAAAAATGCGATCGAACTTGTTCATGCTGAAGACAAAGAACATGTAAGAGACTGGTTAATAAATATCAGACGACAACCTGAAAAATTATTTACTTCAGAATACCGTCTTAAGAACAAAAACGGCATATACATCTGGATCGAGAACAACGCGCGGAATATGTTAAACAATAGCAGTATCAATGCTATTGTAATGAATTTTAGAAATATACAAGCTAAAAAAGTAGCTGATGAGGCACTGATACATGCAGAACAAAGACTTTCTTTGTTGTTGAATAATACTGAAGAATCGTTCATTCTTCTAAACAGCCGGCTTCGAATTGTTACATATAATAAAGCTGCACAAGAACGTTCCCCTTTCTTTTATAATACCGAACTTCAGTCTGGCCTCTCGGTTCTTGATTTAATAGGTAGAGATGAAATACCGGATTATATCAGTCTATTCGAACAGGTTTTTAAAGGAAAGGAAATTGAAAGAGAGACCACCTTCGTAGATGCTGATAAAGTGACGCATATTTACAGCCATACCTTCAGACCTGTTCTTACCACCCACGCTGACATTCATGGAGTGTTTATTACTTCCACTGAAATTACCGAAAGGAAAAAATTAACTGAGGAAGTTGCTATTCATTCTGACAGGTTAAAAACTGCTCAGAATATTGCCCGTCTTGGTTATCTTGAATACGATACTACTTCCAAAACATTTTTTTGCTCTGAGCTTTTCTACGAAATCTTAGGACTTCCCGGGCCTTTAGAAAATTGTGGTCAACTGGCATTTCTAAGAGACATGGTTCATCCTGATGACAAGGAGTTAGTAAAGAAAGAAGTTAAGAAATCTATCTTACAGGGGAAAGACTTCAATCTTGAGTTCCGTTTTAATTCGACCGATGGAAATACCAAGGTTATTCTTGCTATGGGCGGTTCTGAAAAAAACGACAAAGGAAAGACGGTTAAATTAAGGGTAACCTTGCAGGATATTACTGACAGCAAGATGGCGATCCTGGCGATTCAAACGCTGGAAAGCAAATTCAAATCGTTGTTTGAAAATAGCATTGATGGTGTAATTCTGTCTAAAGAAGAAGGTGACATCGTTTCAGCAAATCCTGCAGTTTGCGACATGTTGGGATATACGCACGCTGAAATGATCGGTTTAAAAAGTTTCGATCTTCTTGATGTAAATTCTCCGCTTGTTACCAACATGCACGATGCTCAAAAAGAAACAGGATCGTATATCGGCGAGTTATTTTTAAAACATAATAAAGGGTATTACGTTCCGGTCGAGGTCACCTCGACCCTGATGAAGGATGGAAACGACCACTGCTACCTTTCAACCATCATTCGCGATATAACTGAAAAGAAAAAAACCGAAAGCGAGCAAAAGGCATTAACTGAAGAGTTATTAAAAAATAACCAGGATTTGCAACAATTTTCATTCATCACTTCTCATAACCTAAGAGCCCCCGTTGCCAATCTCTTAAGTCTGCTTAGTTTGTATAATAAGGAAAATCCATTAGATGAGTTTAACCAGTTGCTGATCGAAAAGTTTGAAGAAGCAACACAACAGTTAAATCAGACATTGAACGATTTGGTGAATGTGCTGGTTATTAAATCTAATACCAATATCGAACGCGAAACGGTAAGTTTTACTGACGTTTTTTTAGAAGTTAAAAAGAACATCGATAATTTATTACATCAGCAAAAAGGGGTGATTAAAGCCAATTTTTCTGAAGTTGATGAAATACAGTACAATCGTATTCATCTTGAAAGCATCTTTTTAAATATGCTTTCAAATGCGATTCGTTATAGCTCTCCTGATAGAAATCCCGAAATTAAAATCACTTCATATAAAACTGATGATTGGATTATTGTTGAGTTTGCGGACAATGGATTAGGAATGGACCTGAATCGCTACCGCGACAGGCTTTTCGGTTTGTATCAGCGTTTCCACGGAAACAAAGAAGGCAAAGGTTTAGGCCTATATATGACCCGTTCGCAGGTTACCGCTATGGGTGGTAAAATTGAAGTGGAAAGTGAACCCGGCGTTGGTACGAAGTTTAAGATATATTTTAAATTACAAGATTAGAAATGGCGAAGTTTATAGATGTGCTTTTGGTTGAAGACGATCCTATTACAATTATGGTTTGTGATAGAATAATCAAAATGACATCATTTGCTGAAAAAGTAAAGTCATGCGAAAACGGCAAAATCGGCATAGATTATTTATCTGGTCTTAATCAGGATGGTCCCACACCAACAATTATCTTTTTAGATATCAATATGCCAGTTATGAATGGTTGGGATTTTCTGGAAGAATTTGAAAAAATCAAATCTCGTTTCTCATCACTTCCTCGTATTTATCTCCTTTCTTCTACGGTTGATCCCGAAGATTATAAAAAAGCACAAAAGTTTACTTTGGTTCAGGATTTTATTTCAAAGCCATTAAGTAAAGAAGCCCTGCAAAATATAAATTAGTTGAAATGACGTAATTGCGCGATCAAGTTGAGTTTCAATTTTGGTCAGGGTTTTTATTTTTTTATCGATATTCATACCTCTCATAGCTACCCTGTAGACACATCTTTTTGCAGTCCTGCATGCACTTTGGCGGGGAGGGATCGAAAAATGCGTCGTGTTCTACGTTCCACAGAACAACGGGACGATTAAAAAGAGGAGTCTTTCATACTTCCAGGGATTAAATGTTCCGCCGGAACATTGAAACTTCTTAACCAGAAAATGTATCCATATGATGCCGCTCATAATATCGCATCATTGAAGCCTTTTTTGATTGGACAGCTTTCTTTTGCTATTATGATTTCTTCACGAGAGATCAAATTGCTTCATTTAAGGCACTTCCATTCTGAGAATACTGTTCCCCCTTTTTAAGCTGGCAAAATATTTATTATTTAAGAGTGTCTATAAATTTAAAATAATGGCTATTCCAATTGGGACTCAAATATTGTATTTGTTCTTTCTCGCAATTCCGATTGCTTGCATAGCATGGACGGTCACGCATGAAGAAGTGTTTCGTGAGCCGCGGGAGTTTTGCGAAAAGAGAAGTAAAGAGTGTCAAAAGCTGCTACAACGTAAGTTTTTTTATTTATTTACCTGTGAATACTGCTTCAGCCATTATGTAACGGCTGTAATGCTCATTATTACTGATTTCAAATTGATTTTTACTGATTGGCGAGGTTACTTTATTGGTGGTTTTTCCCTTGTTTGGATAGCTAATATTTACATAAGTTTGTTCGCCCTGATAAGAGTTGATTTAAAGAAAGTAAGATTCGAAGCGAATATAAAAGAGGCAGAACATAAGAAGGTTACGGATGATGATAAGACCTGATTTTATTTTTCTTCGGTTCATTTCATGCCTTTTTTTTACATCAAATAAAAGTAGCTGTGAGCGAATTAAAAATTGTTGGAACTGCCGAGGCGGTAAATGATACGCAGGCCTATAAAACTTTGCTTACAAGTGGACAACACACCTTAATAGCGGATGAACCAATAGGCGTCGGAGGAACAGATGAAGGACCCTCTCCTGGTGATCTTGTATGTATGTCACTTGCCTCGTGCAAAGCCATTACACTTAGAATGTACGTGCAACGAAAGCAATGGGACAGCGGCACTATTGATGTAAAAGTGAAGCTTGTTAGAGAAGAGAGCGCAATGGGGCCAATTCATTCTTTTTTATGTGAACTCTCGATATCGGGCGATCTTACAGACGAGCAAAAACAAAGGTTACTTCAGATCGATAAAGCTTGCCCGATATCTAAACTGTTAGCAAAGGGATCTGCTATAACAAGTGTTATCAAATAACCATTTCGTTGTTCTAATTACAAGAGTTTATTTTGAATCAAGTGGGCAGGCTAAACTGTAATTTAGTAATTTGTTTGTTCAATGACCTGACTACATGAGCAACGAAACAACTGAATTAGAGAGAGAATTTGAATTAGAAAGATTGATTTTATTTAGTGATGCTGTATTCGCAATTGGCATAACGCTTCTAATTATTGAGATCAAGTTCCCCCATGTTCCCAAAGGCGCTTCTAACGCCGAAGTGCTTTCCCTTTTTGCACCAACGATTGTTGGATTCCTTGCATTTATGTTTAGTTTTTTCTTTATCGGGCTCGTATGGTCGAGGCACCTGAATATTTTTAAGTACTTAAGAACCTATGACAAGGGTGTAATCTTTTACAACCTGCTTTTTTTATTTTTTGTTGTTTGCTTTCCGTTTTCCGCATCGGGTTTAGAACACTTTCGGCCGTCGTTCTTTTTGCCAATGTATATTTATGCCATCAACGTTGCCCTGGTTTTTTTAGCTCAATATGCTTTATGTAATTACATTTTTATTCGGAAAAAAAACTTAAGTAAGCCGGGGTATGAGGTTGAAAAGAAGTACATGTTGCTGAAGAGTAAGTATTTTGCTATTGCAATTTGTTCGGCCTTAGCTATTGCTTTTATATTGTTTTTAATTTTTCCTGATTATAGATATGTTAGTTTGTCGGGGCTATATGCATTTGCTATAATTTGGAGAATTATGAAAAAACGATTGAAGAAGTATAAACCAAAAGTGATAGTAGAAACCCCATCAGTCGTCGAACAATAGTTGTCATCCTACCTTTTGTTTTTGCCAATGTAGTTGTAAAAAAATGCCTGCCACTTATTTTGATTAAACCTGCTTCGCTATTTTCTATCTGATAACAATCATTCTGTGCTTTTCATTCCAGGTGAAAAAAAAGATAGTTTAAATATTTTCAGTTGATGCTTGTCGTTTAAAATATGTAAACATAGCAATAACAAAAATTGATAAACTAAATATGCTTTATTTCGTACGTTAGTCAACAAGAGTATAAAGAATTTGGATGATGAACAGTAAAATTAAAATGAAGATTTCCAGGTCGTATATCAAAAACAACTAAAAATGATTTCAAGATTATTCATATCG
>JAOQAJ010000083.1 GCA_025963675.1 Segetibacter sp. | reverse complement strand
ATATTTTGGCTTAGCTGTGTTTTGACAGATTGAGCTACAACTTCAGCATTTCTTAAGTCGATCTTTGCGAGGGCAATCCGGTTTTTTGCCCTAAACCTATTCAGGATAGGAACCTGTATACTTAAGAAAAGCGAGGTGTTGTAGTTGTTATTGAACTGGTCACCGTAACTGATTTTTTGGGAAGTGAAATTGGGCCGCACGGTCATTACGGGCACTTTTGATCCGCCCACATTTACATAATCGCCTGACGCGACTTCCTGGGAATTAATGAACAACTCTCTCGTGGCGGCGTTAGAATAATTTGTATTGAAACTTCCGCTTAAACCAATGGTGGGATAATGTAAACCACGTGCTACCTGCACACCTTTCAATGCACTTTGGGTTCTCAGGTCGGCTGCCTTTATGATTGCCAGTTGTTTTACCGAGGCATCATACAAAGCCTTTGGATCATTGCTATATTGAAGATTTAAAGTGTCTGCAGCGATTTTTTCTACCTCGAGATTTTCCTGGTATGGTATGTTCATCAGTTGAGCTAACGAAAGTTTAGCGGAATTTAATGCGGTGCGGTTTGTTACGATAGCTAGCTCATCATTGGCCAACTGACCGCGAAGATCATAAAAGGTAGCCGGAGGAACTGCTCCTACCTCGTTCATAATACTTAATCGTTCTACCTGCTTTCTACTTACATCAGCCTGAGATATTGATTGTTGCAGTTGTTCTGTACTGTTAAGGATTTGCAGGTAAGCCAAAATAACGTTTAGCATCACGTTATCCTTATTTTGCTGAACGTCCATTTTGTTCGCTTCGTAGGCGAGGCTGTTTTGCTTAATCAAATTTTTCAGCTGAAAGCCATTGAACAAAACTACGCTTGACTGCAAATTGTAATTTGCGTAAGCTATCTGTTGGTTGATGTAACTGTTTGTAAAAGGATCGATGCTTCTTCCCTGGTTAAACCCATGTCCCAGATTTCCAAATAGGTCAGGCAAAATATTTGCTTTTGATTGCCGGGCAGTAATGTTGGCTGCCTGCATTTGCAAATCGCTTTGCAGCACTTGCAGGTTGTTTTTGATAGCTGCTTCAACACATTCCTTCAAGGAAAGTTTCTGTCCGTTATTTGTTTGTGCAAACGCTTCGCTTTGAGTAAATAAAAATAAGCTAACAAAAACGGCTATAATTCTCTCTTTCATTGTTTTAATTCTTTAAAAAAATTCTTTTATATAGCCGGCTCAGGCTTCAATTCGTCCGTCGAGCAGATTGACAATTCTGCTTCCATATTCGGCATTTTTTTCTGAATGGGTAACCTGGATGATCGTAACACCTTCTTTATTCAATTCTGTAAAAAGCTCCATTATTTCCTCACCTTGCCTTGAATTTAAATTTCCGGTTGGTTCATCAGCAAGTATGAGTTTTGGTTTTACAATTAGTGCGCGGGCAATACCGACCAACTGTTGCTGACCGCCCGACAACTGTGATGGAAACAGATCTTTTTTGCCAACTATTTGAAAACGGTCTAAAATATCTGCGACCATTGCTTTACGTTCAGATCCTTTCACGTCCTGGTAGAGCAGGGGGGTTTCAATATTTTCGTAAACCGTCAATTCATCTATCAGATGGTAGGCCTGGAACACGAACCCGATGTTCTGCTTGTATATTTTTGACCGCTGTTTTTCTTTTAGCTTGTTCACTTCTTCACCCATAAAAAGATATTCGCCTTCATTTGCCTCATCCAACATTCCAATGACATTTAAGAGTGTTGACTTACCTGATCCTGAGGGTCCCATAACTGATACGAATTCTCCTTCATTTATAGTTAGATTAATATCTTTTAAAATAAAAACAGGCTTGCCGCCTTGCATATGCCATTTAGAAAGGTGTCTCAGTTCTATCATTGTTTTGGTTGTTTCGTGTGTTTAATCTAACCCTGATTGTGCAAAAGCATAAAATGCCTTTAAAATGTTATTGCTGTTACTGTCAACAATATGCCATTTTTGTAACTTGTTGATTTGCAGAGTGAAAGAAGTGAAATGTGTGGGTTCAATGTTTCAATTGTGATACAGCAACTGTTCGTTTTTGATACACCTCTGCGATTGTATAGTCACAAGGCCTCATTCTAATTTTTGTACAATTGTCGAAAAATGAATAAGGTGCAAAAGTGACGTTGGTTTTAAATAATGCGGTAGGTTACACCTTCAATTGCAAGATGTGTAGACGGGAAAATTTCACGGGTTTCCTCAAGAAAAGCCTCTAGTTCTTCGTATTTGCTGCTAAAATGCCCAATCAGCAAATTATTTGCATTTGCCTTTAATGCAATGTCAGCAGCCTGGTGGGTGGTCGAATGAAAACGTTGTAAGGCGCGGTCTTCAAGACCTTTCAAATATGTTGTTTCGTGGTAGATCAAATCAACGTTTTTTACCCTTTCTGCAATTATGGGATTGTACGCTGTATCAGCGCAATAGGCATAGCTTTTTGGTGGAGTATTAGCGATTGTTACAGCGTCGTTTGGAACTACTTCACCTCTATCCGTAACCACGTTTTCACCCATTTTAAGCAACTCGTATTTCGTCGGATCTAATCGATAAGCGCCAATAGTTTCTTTATTTATTTTTCGCGGCTTTTTCTTTTCCCTGAATACAAATCCCCAGCATTGTATGCGGTGATAAACATGAAATGTCTCTACAGAAAATTTTGCATCATCCACCAATATTCCTTCTTTATCTAAGGGATGAAAATGAAGGGTGTAACCAAGTTTGGTGTCAGCAGCTTTTAAGATTAAATCGATGATAGGTTTTAATTCAGGAGGAGCAAATAAG
>JAOQAJ010000074.1 GCA_025963675.1 Segetibacter sp. | reverse complement strand
TAGAAATAATCGCGAATTTAAGAAGAAGCCTGATAAATTTTTCCTGGTTGAAGTGATGCTTATAAATTGATCGTCAAAAGAAAGAATGATAAAAAATAGAAGAAGAAGAAATATAACAAGACCGTTTATAAAATATACCATAGTAGATTTTTTCTAATCTTTATTCTAAAAAATTGAGCCAAAGCTTTAAACCGAATAAATGAGACCAGAAAGGTGGAATTACAAAAAAAGAAAAACCATAATATATCAGAATATTTCTACAAAAGGGAAAGATTTGCCCAAATTAAGAAAGACAAGATGAATGCTTATGAGGCAAATTTTAAAATAATGAATTAAGCGTTTAAATACTGCAACTAGCAGATAATAAAACTGCCCGGCCAAGAGCACGGGCAGTTTTATTATTCATTGAAAGTATTATTAAAAGTCAAGTCCAAGAGCGAAATACCACATTGGCTTCCCCTTAAATACTCCATTCATCTCCCACGCTGCATCGACCTTTAAGAAGTAGCCCAACAAAGTACTTCTTGCACCAAAACCGTAACCACCGGCTAAAGGACCGATTCCACCAGCCTGGGTAACAAATGAAACCGGATTATTACCTCCATTTGTGTAAATCATTCCCGGCCGTTTAAACTTATCGTATTTGCCATTCCACGCAGTTCCAAGGTCAACAAATTGAATTAACTGGAAGTTCCTGATAAAGGCATTATTTACCGGCTTATTTAAAAGGGTTGAAAAGACAGGTAAGCGTAGCTCACTATTGAATACAAAAGCATTGTTACCATTAGCGAGGTTTTGCTTATAACCACGAAGGTTAACAGCTAACGTTTGAAAAGCATAAGCCTGGTCAGGATCAGGTTTGTTTGCACTATTAAATTTGGGAGAGATCCAGCCATCAACCCCACCTAAGTAGTATATCAATTTTTGTTTTCCCCAGCTAAAGTCGGCAGCAGCACGGGTAGCCCAGATGAAATTGCGATAGATTGGCAGGTAATGTCTTCCGTCGAAACCAAAATTATAAGTGTATTGGTTTTTGATAGATTCATTACTTACGGGGGCATTCAGGTCCATATACACTTTATACCGTAACCCATGCCATATGTTCATGGTCGGATTAATGGTGTTATCATGTACATATTCAAGCCGCGTTAAGGCGTATTGAGATAAAATATCTTCAAAGCCAAGACCTGTTCTGTTAGGCGCTCCTGGTTGTCCTCCTCCAAAATAAGGAGAAGGTTTTATTATAATTCTATCACGACGATAAGCAACGGTTAACCTAAAGCTTTTTACTTCATTTAATGGATACCTTCCATTAAACTGGTAAAGGTTCGTGTTGAACTGTGCGTTGTATCCCTGGTCCTCAGTTCCTGCTCTTGCATGGTCTACAGTACGGTAATAAGTTAATCCCCAGTCAAACCTTTTACGGTTGTTTTGAAAACCGAAAAGGTATTCATTATCCTGCAGGTTGGTTCCCAATCTAACGCCTCCTACAAATTTTATATCTTCCATCAGGTCACTCACGCTTGTACGAAAAGTGAAGTTGAGGTTCGAACCGTTTCCTAATTGTATTGGCCCGTTACCACCGGCATAAGGCTGGTAACGACTGATGAGGATATTATTTGATACTCCACCAATGATATAATCATTACTGAACTTCCATCGGTAATTAAACAGCTTCGATTGCTGCAATACACTTTCAGGGGCTAGAACAGGTGTTGGAGTTACTATGGTGGATGAGTCCTTTTTTTCATTTTCAAATTCACTTTGGAAAACAGAACCAGGATTAGCCGAGGCGGTATCGACACTCGGAGCAATTGTTGACTTTCCTTCTTCTGCCCTTCTTTCCGACATCATTTTTTTCATATAGTCGGTAGGCCGGGCATTCACATTTCTTCGACGAAGCGTTAGCGAATCCACTCTCAGTTTATAAAGAAACTTCATATCACCTTGCCTTGTTACTTCACTGACCTGGCCACGATCTCCGGCAATTCTTGTTTCAAGCAAACTACTTTGATAATTCGTTATTGGAAATGTATACGTGGAGTCTTTGGTAACCTGGAACATACTAATGCTGTCAGGCTCATTTTTTCTCCACGCGACCATTGTCGAATCTAATTCTTTATCCGATGGATTCCGAAGAACCTCATCACCTATATAAAAGAGGGTATCAAGACCTTCCCTCTGTGTTGTAAAGAAACCTGCCCACCTGTTTCCTACCCCACTTTCATCTGATACATAAGTAAAGTGATTTACATTGTACTGCATGGGGTACCGGGCGTTGCCGAACTTGAGATTTGATAATTGTGTGATTTGCTTCTTAGTGATATAATCTAACATGAAAATGTTGTAACGATTATTACTAGGCAAAACAGTGTCAGCATTTACTGCTTCAGGTCCGGGACGGTTACTTGCGAAGATGATTCCAGTTTTATTAGGAAAAGCGACAAAAGATGCGTCGAGATCATCATACACATCGTTGGTTAACTGCTCCAATTTTTTACTCTCAATTTTAAAAGTAAAGATATCGCTGTGACCATTTTTGACTGCAGTTAACAAAAGTGTATTTGCATCAAGCATATACTGCACATCCAGTATCTGGTCGAGCCCTTCAATTTCCTGCTTATATGCTTTGTAACGTGCCAGTACATCATAAACAAACATCTTTATTTTACCATTCTCCCAATATATCACAGCAACGCGAGTACCTTTTCCATCCCATGCCATTAATGGATAACCAGGATTTACGTCCATTTTCTGAGTCCTTACGCCATACTTCAACAAAGTCGACGCCAACTCATAGTTTTCGTAGTAGCCAACGGAATAAATCCCCTTGTTATACTGCGCAACTACATAACTAAGATTTCGTGGATTGGGGTTGGCTTGAAAACGGAAGAAATCCTTTCTATTCGAAATTTCTTCAGTAACAGACACAGTGCCTTTTGGAACGTTCCTGCGTTGACGAATATCCTTATAATATTTCTCCTGCTCATAAGCCATAAAATCCTTAAGGATCTCTTTGAACTTCTTTTTGGCAATGCGTTGAGAAGCACTGTTTAGACTTTTATAAATACGAGCGAGATATAAAAAATAGGCAACATTTTCTCTTTTGTACTTTTCCTCTATATAAAACCAAAAAGCAGCTCCGGCCAACTCTGGCTTTTCAAACGCGAACTGGTAAAAATTTTTGTAACTATCGCTCAACATCGCACTCTTTAGATCATCGTCTTTCTTAGTGCTCCATCTCTCAGCAACATAACTCACATATCCGTCGGTTAGCCAGGTTGGAAGATCGAGTAACGCCTGGTTACTTGCGAACTCCCCGATATCTTCTCCAAATAATTGATTATCCAATAAAACCCTTGCAATACCTTGTCTGATCTGGCGGTTTAAATTTGCATGATCCCCGTCAAAATAAACAAGCATCTTGTTGTTTACCAACTTGGTTAAACCACCGCCTGCATTGTTGATTAACTCGTTTCCCAGTCCAATATTGGTGCTGCGGTAATCGTTGTAATTGTTATAGACTACAATATTTATTTGCCTTTGCAGCGAATACTCCATTTGTGTTTCAATACCTTTCAACTCCTTCTCAGCCGCCTGGGCTACAAACTTGCCCAGTTCAAGCCCGCCCTGATTAAAATAGGTATTGAAATTTGGAGACTCGTAAAACTTCCAGATAAACTTCTTGTGCTGTACCCTGTTTTTACCATATTCAACTGCATTTACCTGCGAAATTCCTTGAAACGAAAAAAGACATAATCCTAAAAAAGCAATAATCCTGTTACTCATACTGTTATCTTGCATATCCGTTCTTTAGAGCTTTAAAATTAAGATAAATTGATTGTAATTCTGGTAAATTTACGAATATGCTAACAGTTAAGATTTTTCGATTAAACCCTGTTTCCGTGAACACATATATCCTTTATAATGACCTTAAAGAAGCCCTGATTATTGATCCCGGTTGTTACATTGACGAAGAAAGAGAAACACTTCAAAACTTTATAGAAAGCAAGGGTCTTCAACCTGTTCAACTGCTAAACACCCATTGCCACCTCGACCATGTTTTTGGCAATAAATGGGTCTATGAAACGTATGCTTTAGAACTTTTTTTACATCCTAACGAGGAACAGGTTTTACAATTTGCGCCGCAATCAGGCAAAATGTGGGGACTGGTTTTCGAGAATTATGAAGGACCGCTTCACTTTCTTCAGCAAGATGATATTGTAAAAATTGGTGAAGATTCATTGAAGGTATTGTTGGCACCGGGCCATTCGCCGGGTAGTATTTGCTTTTATTGTGAAGAGCAAAAATTTATAATTGGCGGTGACGTATTGTTTAAAGAAAGTATAGGTCGTACAGATTTACCTGGAGGTAATCACAATGCTTTGCTACAAAGTATTCGTGAACAATTATTTGTCTTACCTGATGACGTCGTAGTTTACCCTGGTCACGGTGATCCAACCACTATTGGGCACGAGAAAAAATACAATCCTTTTTTGCAAGGATAGTGAAGTTTGTTTCCAGCATTATCTACCAATTAAACATTTGTTGCGACGCTCCGTTTTGACATTTGTGTTTCTATCAGGCTGATGCTTTCTCCGCTTTTTTTAAAATGTCTCATAAAAACACTCATTAAAAGGACATCTTAATCGGAGCTAAACCTGCAGGTGCATCGCACGCTCACTATTGGTTGAATGATGATAAAATGTACAAGAGTGCGACGCAACAAAAGCAAAATCGTGTTCTGATGTATAGGCCCAAAAAATGGCTTTTTTTACAAAATAGATTAAAAAAAAGCCGGTCTTACAACCGGCTTACTGTTTTATAGGATATGGTCTTTCTACAATCGAACTCCGATACCAGCAGAAACATAGAACATGTTTTGTCCATTTTCAGAAAGATCGGGCCTGTTGGCTATTTTCACAAGATTTTTCGGAATTACATAAGATGGAGTGATTGAGGCATTAAACTTTCCAGCCACAAAAACCACCGGTGCAGAAAACTCATATGCCAGCACGTTAAACCTCGTGGATGTTTCTGTTACAGCACGCGGGTTCCCAACTGGCAAACCGAGTACATTCTGCTTTTTGTAATAAGTGTTTGTAAAATTCTGCGTTCCCGCATATGCATAAGCAGACGGATTAACGGCTATCGCATTTTTAGTATTTGGAATTAGATACAGAAACAGGTGATCCAATCCTGCAGTGGCTCCAAAGTCAGTTTTATCGCTGAACTTTGCATCGCCACCTACGTTTACATTTACGATTTTGTTGTTGTAAGTGAGGTTGATACCAGTCTGAGAGTGTAAGGCTGACTGCACTAACTGACTTTTATCCTTATACAAAAACTGGGTATAAAAAATATTTCCCGAAAAATTTTTGGTTTGAGGAAATCGGAAACCGCCCTCGACAATTGTTCCATTATAACTGAAGGAAGAAACGCTGTTATTTACAAAAATGAAGTTTGAATTAACATAAAACCCCTCCTTTAACTGAAACCCGATTGTTGGAAACAAACCGCTGCTTTTCAGGCTGTCAGTACGACCAAAATAGTGCAACGCTGATTGATAGTTTATTCCCGCTGTAAATACGTTCTTCTTAACTGTAGTCGTATCATTTTGAGCTATACCCAACCGGGGTATAGCCAAAACGATAGCAAATATTAAAACGTGAGTAACTTTCATAGTTTAAACTTTTCTGTAATTTATTTTCCTTATTAACCAATCTGTATAGATCAGCGATCGTTAAGGATTTACAGCAGCTTGACCATTTGTCTTTGTAGTACTTTTAGTACTCACTTTATTATCATTCGTTTTCACCTTTGTCTTGTTGGTAGCACTTCCAGACGTCAACACGCTATTGTCGTTAGCATTGGTTTTCCCATTAACGTTGGCGTTAGCATTTGCGTTTACTGATCCGTTAGCTCTCGCTCTTTCACTAACTTCACTACCGGTTGATTTTGTTTCATCAACAGTAGTTTTTGTTTTTTCTTTTACTTTACCACCTGTTTGTTGCAACTGTTGTGCAGCATCAGTTTGAACTTGTACAGCACCACTTCCCGAACCATTTAATACACTGTTAGAATTTGCATTAGCCTGTGCATTGTGGCTAGCATTTGCATTAGCGTGAACAGAACCATTTGTTCTTGCCTGCTCTCTCACAGATGAACCGGTTTGGTGAGCTGCATCCCGAACCCTTGCTGCAGCCTGAGTGGTCGCATTCGTTGCATCTTGTGCAACCCCGGTAGCGGCAGATGTATTTAAGTCTGTTTGCACCTGAATGTTAGTAGCAGCAGCACCACGGGCTGTTGCAGCTTTTTGTTGTGCAGATTGATTTGCATTTAATGTAGCATTACTATTTACAGAACCGTTTAGAGTCTTATTAACTCTGGCAGCTGCGTTAGTAGAAGCCGCATTAGTTGCATTGATTGAATTTTGTGTTGCAGCTGACGCTTTTAAGGAAGCATTTTGAGCTGCTGCCGCTGACTTAGCTGCTGCCTGTTGGGTAGCTGCCGCTGTTTTTGCCGCAACCTGGTTAACGGCATTTGTGTTAACTGCGCCTTGTGCTTTACCTGTTACGCCTAATCCTACCTGAGCAAATAAACCTCCGCTAACAAGTAGCGCTGAAACTGCTAATAATCCTTTTTGCAAGCTTTTCATAAGTTATTTTTTAGTTGTTAAATAAAATTCATTTTGGACTTAGCAGAAACTGTGCCGATCATTAAGATTTAGAGCAGAAAAAAGAATGGAAAATATGTAACTTATTGATCCTCAGGACGACGATCATAGAATTTGAGATGGTATAAAATTTCAGAATTGCATTAACAGTAAAAGAGAATTTATAAAAAAAGGCCCTGATTAATCCGGGCCTTAAAGCTATCTAGGTATAATCAAATTGAAATTAATAACGAAACCACATTTCCCCATGCAACACCTCAGAGCCATTTTCTTCTGCTATTAGTTGTTGTTTTTTTGCTTCAGGTTTTATCTTTTCTGGCCTTGCGTTCGGACCAAGAAACGTAGCCGGCGCAAGCAGAAGTGCTATCGCAAGAAAAAGAACGTATTGATAGCTGAATTTGATGTTATGTTTCATACCAGTTATTTTGATAATGCAAACTTACGCCGGCAGTAAGGGTGGTACAATCACATAAAAGTGTGATAGTTTAAGGTAAATGAAATTTTTAAGGGTAAAATATGTGATAAGACAACACCTTTTGGTTTTGTCTACCCCTTTACACGTTTACTGGTTTTGATGAGAAAAAAGCAAATACCATTGAGCTCCTATTCCATTCTTAAAATCAGCGTATTTCTGAATGAATGATATGAACATATCAAAGAGTTAAAAGTGGATAAGTATTAGACATTTAATGCAACGCAAACAGACCGTAATTTGTCTTTGTAATACAAACAGTTATTCAGCGTTAATGCTTACATCATTTTACCCATCCCATGGAAAAAAACTTTACTTCTACTCTTGTTGTTGATAACGCCGATTGGTGGTCAGAAGAATTTATCTATTCTAGTGTAGAAACTTACCTGAAAGAAAGCGGCTACAAAGTACAAAAGGAAACCCGGCTAAAAGATTCAGATAAATCAGAAACAATTATAGCAGCCTCCAAGTTCTTCAAAAAAGAAATTATTGAAGTAAAAGGGTACCCTCAATATAATCCCAATCAATTGCACCCTGCTATTCCTAAAGCAACTCATGTCAGAAATTGGTTTACTGAAGCTTTGTTTAATTCATTTGTCAATTTTAGCAGCTTTGAAAATGCGGAAGTTGCTATGGCTCTTCCAAATGTTGGACGTTACCAGGCTATCATTAAAAATTTAACTGATTACTTTACTGTAAACGATCTTTATTTTAGAATTTACCTGGTGAACGAAGATGGCTCCGTGGAAGTTTCAAACCTCAATAATAAATACCTGAAGATCGTTCCTTAAAACATTAAGACCCCGAATCTTGCTTTTTAAAGTAAAAGCCAGATGACTAAAAAAGTAAGAGGCTGACCCAAAAGGTCAGCCTCTTACTTTTTTATTTGGGTCCCTGCTGGAGACCTACTATCGTTTAAGACATTCTCCAGCGCCCTCTTTCCGGATTTTGAGCTTTTGAGACAGCCTCTGCTGGTTTATTTGATCCATTTAATTGCTTCAGTACAAGTGTGCGACGCAACAATGATTACATAAAGATTTCCTGCTGAGAACATAAAAAAAATCTTTCATAATTCGCTTTTGAAATAATATTTGGCATACTTTAAAACCTTACGCCCGGACACTTTAGATCTCTCGATTTATCAATTAAGCCCTGCTTAATGATAGATACCTCATACGCGCCGCGCGTTTGGTTGTAATTCTTTAAAGTTGAGGCGGTCGCATCGTAACTAAAGGTCAATTTATAACCGTTTTGCTGAAAACCAATAACCGGGATCATGGCATCACTAACACGATAATAAGCCCCCATAATTAATTGTGTACTTCCGTCTTCGCTTAATTTTCTCTGACCGTTAACTCCCGCAACAACCTCCCAGGCCGTACTCATTTTGCTAACATAAACATTGGGATTTACGATCCATGCATCGCCGGCTCTGAAACTTCCGTTAACAAACGTCGTCATTCGCATGGGAATTCTTGTGTCGACCAAATCAGGGCTAAAAAAAGATTCAGTAGGTCTATTGATATTAGACGCGCTAAAACCAACATTTAAATAAGTATTCTCATTTGGATAGTAAGCGTAGTTCAGCCCTGCCTGCAACGTAAAATAATTTACCTGGTTAGAAGCAAACGCCTCTCCGCTTGGTGCACCGATATCGAAAAACTTACCGTTCCATTGATCGGGGAAAGTCAGTTTAGAAATGTCAACTCTTTTATTTGACCATCCTACATTAAAGCCAGCACTAATCAAACTTCCGAGGCCAAGAGCCTGATGATAAGCAACTGAACCAAATGCACGTGTGCTGGTAAGATTTCCGGTGCCGGCGACGTCTCTTAACAGAGCTCCGCCTATTCCCAGCCAACCATTTTCAAACCTGTCTCCGAAAAACTGACCGTCAGCGTAAGCACTGAACGTTTTATACGGGTTTCCAATATTAGCCCATTGCGATCGATAGTTCATTCCTAACCGGTATTCACCATCGGGTATAAAACCCGTATTTGCCGGGTTAACCAGCAAGGGTGAATGAAAATATTGTGAAAAATGCAGATCCTGCGCATTGATTTTTGTTTGCCAGGCGAGTGCCAATATTGCAATTAGCCAAAAATTAAATTTCTTATTCATTCTCGTCGTTTTCTTCTTCTATTATTAATGTATTGAACCTTGTTTTTTATTTTAACTCCATTACCAATATCACTTCAATAATGTTATGTCACCTTTCTTTTGATATTTGGTCTTGTCTGAATATTCTACATCCAATACATAATGGTATACTTCCGTAGGCTGTAATACTCCCTTATACTTTCCATCCCAACCCTGGGTTCTGTCAGTCGTTTCAAAGACCAAAGTCCCCCACCTGTTATAAATTCTCCACGACATTCTATTGATAGCATATCCTCTCACAAACACTTTATCATTTACTCCGTCATTATTAGGGGTGAAGGCGTTTGGAACATCCAGCAAAGGATTTACTATTGCTGATATGGGCTGACAAGTTGTGTCGACACAACCTTCATTATTGATAGCGACGAGACAAGTATTGTAAGTCATCGTCTCATTATAAATGTGTTGAACGGGATTTGACGAGGCGGTAAGTAGCGAGTCGCTATCACCGAAAATCCACTTATACCGCGTGGCTGCTATTGAACTATTAAAAAATTGAACGGGTGTATTTTCCTGAGGCGGATTAGGTGTATAAGAAAATGCTGCCCTCGGCTTTCCGGCGACAGTAATTGTGAAACTAGTGGAGTCTTTTATGTTACATGTGGCAGAATCAATCACTCTTAAATTTACAACAAAAGTTCCGGGAGTAGGGTATAAATGTTGAGGATTAGTTGCGGTGGAAGTGCCGCCGTCACCGAAGCTCCAGAAGAATTGTTGTCCACCCGCAGAAGTGTTGTCAAAAATTGCTGTGTACGGTGCACAGCCCGTGGGCGCAGTGGCAAATGCGGCTTTCACGTTAGCTGAAATTCTCACTGTTTTTTCTAATGAGTCTGGGGAATTACAGAACGTAGTATCGTTTAAAACCAGCTTTACAACGTAAGTGCCAGTACCCGGGAAACTATGTCTTATAGTATTTGTTCCGGCGATTACGGGTGCAGACTTATCGCCAAAATCCCACTTGAAAGAGTTACCTGAATAGGACCTTGCCGCTGGCGAAACATAAGAGGTATTGATAAAGTTATAGTTGAAAGAATCGCAAGGAGCCAATTTGCGAAAATCAAAATCAAGCACTCCCTTAAAAGTCTTTACCCGAATGTTTGTGTAGGCAGTATCGGCAACATTACATTTTGAACTATCTATAGAAATGAGCCTTACACGATAGTCACCAACTGCAGTGAACGTATGACTTAAGCCTGGTGTAGTAGTAGTAATATCTCCGGTGTTATCACCGAAGTTCCATATATACCTGCTTCCCTGTGCAAGTGTATCGGTAAAGTCAACGGTGAGAGGCACACAGCCGGTTGTATCATTGACGGCGCCTTTTATAGAAGTTCTTACACTTCCTGCGACTCCCGCGAGGTTGAAAGCTATTTTTACGGCAGCAAGGTTACAATTGTTTGAGCCATTGTCAGGCGACCATACGCCGGGAGTTGTAGGGAATGGTGGGCGCGGACCGTTGCCGGTTGCGCAGTTCGCACACAAAGCCTGGTAAATCACCCCATTTCTATCGAAGCGGCTTGTTCCGCCATCAACGTGTTCTCCAACCCCACCATTTTGACCGAAAAAACTTCCGAACAACTGTTTGCCCGCATTTTTTTCCAATACAAAAAAGTAAAAGTCGCTTCCATCTGTTCTCGATTGTATAGCATCAGGTGTTACTGTTAAACCTGTTGTGCCTTCATTTGGATATTGCTGATCTATATCTACTGAGCCTCCCCAACCAGACACGTAAACGTTTTCGCATCGGTCCACAAGAAATGCTATGGGAGAAATGTTTGGTTTACTGCCGCCGGTACCAAAAACGGTTGAATATTCATAACCTGAAAGATCAGCCTTTAGCTTTGAAATAAACTGTTTTCCATTCGCTTGCGAGAATACTGCATTTATTACTGGCCAGGCCCCTGTTGTAGTTCCCATGATATAAGGAAAACCAAATTTGTCAAACTGAAGTCCATACAACATGTCGTCGCCAGGGGTACCCAGGTAGGTAGTTTTCACCAACTGCCCTCCCGGAGTTATTATTGATACAAAACCATCGCTTACTCCGTCCTGGAATGATGATGTTAAAACGCCGCTCTTGTCGCCTGGTAAATTGATGCTAGCTGTATTTCCGCCGAAGTAGATATTGTTGTTAGTAGGGTTAAGCGATAATACGAAGCCGGCATCATTTTCACTTCCGCCAATATAAGTACTAAATAAGACGTTATTTACATCAGCACTAACTTTAAGAAAAACACCATCCTGTTTACCACCAAATGTTGTCTGAAAAGCATCAGAAGTGGTTGGGAAAAATGTTGATTGAGTACTTGATGCGACCAGGATATTGCCCACGTTATCAAATATCACTTCACTGCGCGAATCATCACCGTAGTTTCTTCTAAGGCTTTCTGCGCCCGAAGCCCTTCCATTGGAATACTTCGGTCCGATATTAACTCCGTCGCTTCCTTTTCCCCCAATTTTTCTTGAGCCAATCAAATCATTACCCGCAGCATTCAACTTGCTAATTACTATGTCAAAACCTCCACCCTCACCGTATAAAGAAGATTTTACAGGATAATTATCAGATGTTGTTCGGCCTGCAATCACAAGATTTCCCTGCCCGTCAGCTACAAGACTATTTGGAGATTCGTTGCCGGATCCTCCAATATAAGTCGCATACATTCTGTTCTTACCATCCGGGGAAAATTTCATGATCCCCATATCGAAACCTCCAACTCCTTCGGTACCATTTTCTCCGCCTCCATAAGTTGTTTGAAATGCACCAGGGCTCGTTCTAAATCCGGTACCGAAAACAATTCCGCCAGCGAAGAAGCTACCGTCTGGGCCGTAGGTGGCGGTGTAGCCCCAATTGTCGGTGGAACTGCCGGAAAATGTTGAGAAAACAAGTGTTGGGTCGATCACTAAAGGAGAGGAGGAAGAATAATTACCAAGAGCAAATTTTACAATGTTACCGGCTACTTTGAACCGGCAATCAATTTCTTTTTTTTGCCCGTCTACAACCTGGTATGCATACGGCGCAAGTTCACCCATATTACCTACAGACGTCTTTATGACCAGTTGTTCATTTTTAACCTCAAGTCCATCCACCCCATCATATTTCATTGCTATGCGCGACAGGTCTGCACCTGCACTTACAATAATGTCATACTTTAACTTTCCTTCATTGGTATAATATCTCACGTCTATTCCGGGGTAAATATTTCTATAAGTAACAGCCTGATAAATACTACAATTACCTTTCCATTTTGCCGGGTCGGTGCCAAAAAAATAATTATTATAGGTAGCAAGGGGTTTATCACCGGAAATAATTGGCGAAGCGGCATTTACAAATTCTACACTATAGGCGTGGGAATGAATAACCGCTTTATCATCGGTATCAGCAGGAACAACGGTTTTTGATGCGGTTCTTTTTTGGTATACAATATCTCCGTGATTCAATTGCTCTACATATTCAAGATCTTTGGCATTATGTTGCACTACCGAAAAACCCTTTTGTTGTAGAAAAAAAGCTCCGTTATTAATTACCCCTTTAAATTTTACATCCTTTTCCCACTGACCTTTATTTTCTACAAACTCAAGATTGGAATTTTGAGAAAAGCCAATTAAGCTGCCAAAAAGGAGAATAATCGTAAAAGCAATTGAAATAAAGATTTTCAATCGGGGATTTTTTTAAAAGTTACAAATTATTTACGAAATAAAGCTATGCACTGTTTCCCTTCGCCATTGTTAAAATTGTGGCTGCAAAATGTCAACAAACCGTTGAATACAAAGGTTATTACAATCTTACCTGGTAGATGCAAAAAATCATCGAATAGTTGGGTTGAAAATCATAGTTTCCACTGTCCATGATTTCATTTAAAAATCAGTTTTTTTGGGATGAGCCATTGCTTTTTATGGCGTCACTGTTGCGACGCTCCGTTTAACTGGTGAATTATAATAGGGCATGCTCGATGATTTTGCTAATTACCCACTTTGCACTTTCTTAATGGAGGGGAAAATACGCCCATTATTTCATTTTCAATTGCCGGGTCCGGTAAAGCTCTCCTAATACCTTGAAATATGTACCTTACGTTGTGAATAATAATAAAGACCAGTTTTTGAATGATTCAGTTAGAGCAAGTTAGTAAGCTTTATAGCAATTCGAAAGCGGTTGACGATATTTCCTTTTCCATCAAAGAAGGCGAGACCGTAGTCTTATTGGGAACGAGCGGCTGTGGTAAGACTACCACCCTGAGAATGATCAATCGCCTTACACCACATTCCAGCGGTAGAATTTTTCTAAACAATTTAAACATAAATGAACAGCCTCCAGAAGCACTCAGGCGGGGAATTGGATACGTATTACAACATCACGGATTATTTCCCCATTATACCGTCGCCGAAAACATTGCTATCGTTCCCAACTTACTAAAATGGCGAAAAGAAAAGATTATCGAAAGAACGACCGAACTCCTTCAAAAATTACAATTACCTGATACAATAGCTCATAAATATCCGTCTGAATTAAGCGGAGGCCAACAGCAACGAGTTGGATTAGCACGAGCACTGGCTAGTAATCCCCCTGTTTTATTAATGGATGAACCCTTTGGTGCGCTGGATACTGTGACAAGGATTGGAATCAGAAGAGAATTCAAAAATCTGGATGAATTAAAAAGAAAAACCATATTGATGGTAACCCATGATGTGCAGGAAGCATTTGAACTCGGAGATCGAATCTGCTTAATGGACAAAGGAAAAATAGTACAAATTGGCACCCCTGCAGAATTATTATTCAGTCCTGTCAATGATTTTGTTTCAACTTTTTTAAAAGAGCAACGTTTTCAGCTGGAATTAGAAAATATTGAAATTAAAGATCTTTGGCAGCTGTTGCCAAAAGCAATTGAAGGAATAGGAGAAAAGCAACTTGATCTTCACAACAATCTTTGGTCGGTAATAGAAACCCTTTCAGGATCAGGACAGTCAACAAATGAAAGATTTTTCGCGATACTTAACGGCGAAAAGAAGCAAATTGAAATGGCCTCTTTAATGGCTGCATATACTCAATTCAAAAAATTCTGCAAGGAATGAATGAGCAACCACAAAGCCTTTGGAATTTTATGCAGCAGCAGTCAGACAAGTTGCTTGAACAAACACTTGCACATATCGGCTTAACCTTTATATCCCTACTTTTTTCAATTGTAATAGGAATTCCGTTAGGTATTTGGATAAGCCGAAAAAAACAATGGAGCGGATTTGTACTTGCAATAGCAGGTATACTGCAAACAATTCCCAGCATTGCCTTACTTGGTTTTATGATCCCTCTTTTAGGTATTGGATCAAAACCTGCAATTGTCGCTTTAATGCTGTATGCTTTTCTTCCCATTATACGTAACACGTTTACGGGAATCAACCAGGTGAATACCTCAGTTACGGATGCCGCAAAAGGAATGGGAATGACTTCGGGTCAAATTCTTTTGAAGGTAGAATTACCGTTGGCTATGCCGGTGATACTTGCAGGAATCAGAACAGCAACAGTCATTAATGTAGGGGTAGCCACTCTTGCTGCATATATCGCAGCAGGAGGCCTGGGTGAATTTATATTTGGTGGTATTGCATTAAATAATACCAATATGATTTTAGCCGGTGCAATCCCGGCTGCTTTGCTCGCTATCATTTTCGATTTTATACTTGCAAGGGTTCAACATATTAATATTAAAAATGCAAGAACATACTTGATTGCTATTCCTATCATACTAGTTGGTCTCTCCTCCTTTTACCTGCTTCCTGTGGCTATTAATGGTAAAATACTTGCCGGGTTCACTCCTGAGTTTATGGGGAGAAGTGATGGATACCTCGGCTTGAAAAATAATTACAAATTAAATATTAGGACAGTAGTTATTAGCGACGCCATTATGTATAAAGCGGCTTTTGAAAGTCAGTTAGATGTAATCAGCGGCTACAGTACAGACGGAAGGTTAAAAGCTTATGATCTTGTCGTACTTACTGATGACAAAACCATTTTTCCACCATACTATGCTGCGCCTGTTGTAAACGAGGAAGTTTTACAAAAGTATCCGGAACTTGAACCGGCACTAAACCTTTTGTCCGGAATTATTAATGATTCGATAATGACGGACTTGAATTACAGGGTAGATCATTTAAAGCAATCCCCTGAAAAAGTAGCTAAAGAATTTTTGCTACGACAAAACCTTTACAAGGAACCGCGTAATGGAAACAAAGGAATTGTAAAAATGGGCTCAAAAATATTCGGCGAGCAATATATTCTTTTACAAATGTATTCGATGCTGGTAGAGGGTAACACAGACTTACAAGTAGAAACTAAAACGGGGTTAGGTGGTACAAAAATTTGTTTCGATGCGCTGACGAACAAGCAGATAGATTTATATCCGGAATACACGGGGACTGGATTACTGGTAATTTTGAAGCCAGAAAGCAAATTGCTTCGGTCCATCATAGGCAACAAGGAGTTGGTATATAATTATGTACAAAAAGAATTTCAGGATCGATACAAGATAAAATGGTTGAAACCTATCGGTTTTAATAATGCTTATGCATTAATGATGAGGAGAAAACAGGCAACTGAATTGAAGATTCGAACTATTTCAGACTTAAAAATGTTTATTGATAATAATTAAATAAATGACGTTTTTAGAAAGATATAAAACCGTTAGACAAAGAACAGAAGACATCTGTGCACCTTTAGAAACCGAAGATTATGTGGTACAGCCTGTTGCAGATGTAAGTCCACCAAAATGGCATATTGGACATACAACATGGTTTTTTGAAACGTTTGTTTTAAAAAGCTATGTAGAAGGTTATGAGGAATTTAATAGTGATTACAATTATGTTTTCAATAGTTATTATGAAACGGTCGGTGCGAGAGTTATCAGGACTGATCGTGGTAATTTAAGCAGGCCGACTGTTAAAGACATTTTTCGGTATCGAAAGTATGTAGACAATGCGATGTGTGAACTATTGAGCAGCAACTACAATGAAGATTTAAATGAATTGCTCGAGTTGGGTTTTAACCATGAAGAACAACACCAGGAACTATTATTAACTGATATAAAATATATTCTTGGAAACAATCCTTTGTTCCCGGCTTATAATTCGCCAGTATCAGAACATCATCCAATCAATTCAACAAAAGAGTGGGTTAGGTTCGATGAAGGGATATACGAAATAGGTTTTAACGGACAAGGTTTTTGCTTTGACAACGAACTGGGAAGGCATAAAGTTTTTATTCCTGAGTTTTCTATTGCATCTGACATGGTATCAAATCGGGATTATATCGAGTTCATAAAAGCCGGGGGCTATCAGGATTTTAGACATTGGCATGCAGAAGGTTTTGATTGGGTAAAAAATAGTTCCGTTGTAGCTCCCATGTATTGGCATTTTATAGATGGAGAGTGGATGCATTATACTTTCCAGGGATTACAGCCTGTAAACACTGATGCAATACTTAACCACATTAGTTTTTATGAAGCTTCAGCTTATGCATCGTGGAAAGGAATGAGATTACCTACAGAGTTCGAATGGGAAGTTGCTTCAAATAAAATTACCTGGGGCAGCCGCTGGGAATGGACAGAGAGCGCTTATCTGCCCTATCCTGGTTTTAAAAAAGCTCCCGGTGCGATAGGGGAATACAACGGCAAGTTTATGGTCAATCAAAAAGTGCTTCGAGGTTCTTCTGAAGTTACCTCTCCCGGTCACAGCCGTACTAGTTACCGCAACTTTTTTCATCCACACCTGCGCTGGCAGTACACCGGCATCAGGTTGGCACAATAACGAACTATGGGTCAATTTTTACATGATGTTTTGAAAGGCTTATCGGCAAAAGAGAAATTCTTACAATCTAAATACTTCTATGATGCTACCGGTGACCGTTTGTTTCAAAACATAATGGCTTGTAAAGAGTATTATCCCACAAAGTGTGAAATGGAAATATTCACTGAGAAAACGGATGAACTGGTCTCACTTTTGACTGGCGAAAGCACAGAATTTGATATTGTAGAACTTGGCGCAGGCGATGCAACAAAATCAATCCACTTATTAAAAGGCCTGCTTGAAAATAAAGTAACCTTTACTTACTTTCCCGTCGACATATCGGGCAACGTCATAAATCTTCTACACCAACAACTTCCTGAAAAACTTCCCAAGCTCCAATTACAAGGATTAAACGGGGAATATTTTAAAATGCTTGAAAAGGCGAAAACAATATCTGATAAAATCAAGGTAGTACTGTTTTTAGGTGGAAACATTGGAAACGTGGCATTAGACAAAGCAGGTGAATTCGCTCAGACACTAAGAGATCATCTAAAACCAGGAGACCTTGTTTTAATTGGTTTTGATTTAAAAAAAGATCCAAAGACAATACTAGCTGCTTATAATGATAGCGCCGGTTTTACGCGCGATTTTAACCTCAACCTTTTGTATAGAATAAACAATGAGTTAGAAGGGAATTTTAACTTAGATAATTTCTATCATTATCCCACTTACGATCCCGCAACCGGTGCTTGCAAAAGTTTTATTGTAAGTA
>JAOQAJ010000034.1 GCA_025963675.1 Segetibacter sp. | reverse complement strand
TGATAATGAAACTTTTCGGGTCAACACCATAGGCACCTACAATGTAATTGAAGCAGCGGTTAAGCTTGGCATTAAAAAGATTATTATTGCTTCTTCTGAGACCACCTACGGTATCTGTTTTTCAGATGGCGAAACTAATCCCAAAGCGCTGCCATTGGAGGAGGATTATGATGTTGATCCTATGGATAGCTATGGACTATCAAAGGTTGTGAACGAAAAAACGGCTCGCGCCTTCCAGCGGCGCTCAGGCTTTGATATCTATGCGCTTCGTATCGGGAATGTGATTGAGCCTGACGAATACGCTGAACTATTTCCGCATTATTTCAAAAATCCTGAAGTGCGTCGCAGAAATGCGTTCTGCTATATTGATGCGCGTGACCTAGGACAGATTGTAGACTTATGTTTGAAAAAAGATGACCTTGGTTATCAGGTTTTCAATGCTGGAAACGATCACAACGGTGCGATCATCCCCAGCATTGAACTGGCTGAACGGTTTTTTCCTGGTGTGCCCATTACCCGTGAACTGGAGGAACATGAAGCATTGTTTTCAAATCGCAAGATTCGTGAAGTGTTGGGGTTCAGAGAACAACATAACTGGCAGAAATACGTGAAAGTGGACTAATTGCTCCATGTGATGATACCAGGTAATTTCTGCAAGCGGCGCTTGCACAATTGCGTCAGATCGTATTTGTGCAAGCGGTCTTGCAGAATGTAAGTTTTGTAAAGTGCATAAATTTCTGGATTAAAAAATCTACAACTTTAATTTGGACAAAGCTGCGGTATCATTGCTTGACGACGATATTAACGACCAGTCTTGTGCAAAAGTAATCGGAACCCAACTACAGGTAATTGAAACTCCGCATTCACTCTTCTAATCCCTCTTCATCAGGATAGCATGAATTGGAGTTAAGCGACATAGAACAATAATGAAAGCAGCTAAACAAGCTGCTTTTTTCTTCGAAAATGAAAGACGTTGAAATAGAACTACGGGCCCTTAATTCTTATCGTTCAACCACCTAATACGTTGCCTGAGAACGTTAAATCAAAGGTAGTAATAGCTACTATGATGAAGCCTATTAGTGTTCCAGCCAAAATGATATTTCCAACACGATAGGACCGTTTAGTTGCCTTCACATTTTTTTCATTAATGTCTATCTTGACTATAGCAGAGGCTGGAATAGAAAAATTAGCAGTATCAGAAACACTGTTGGCGGTTGCATATAAATGCACCTCATTAAGTACTTCGTATCCATCTTCTTTTAAATAAATGTTTTTCTCTTTTGATTTGGGATATAAATATTTAAGCTGAATCTCATTTAGAGGGAAAAGGTTTCCCCCAACCTTGTTTTGATCGATGGAAGTGTTTGCTAACATAAAGGAAGTGTCTTTTAAATGAATAATAAACTGCTTCTTGTTATTTTTTAAAACTTCTAAAGTATCAATAGGATTAACCCTTGTAACTGTGTTTATCTTGTACAATTCCGAACAGCCTGTCATCATCATTGTTATTGCAAGAAGAAGGGAAGTTGGTAGTATCGGGTCTGGTCTTTTTAAAGAAAGCCAGAAAAAATAACTCGAGGGCGAAGGACATGTTTCCATTTTTTATATTTTAGTGAAAACAGAATAAGATTTTCTTGGTACTATCAGATTAAAGTAATTGTTTAATTTGATATCTTAATGGTAATTAAAGGCGATGCCGGCTGTTTCTTAGAAAAAAGAATTTGTTAGTGCCTAAACAATATACTTTATCTCTTAAGTCTTTGCAAGCATTATTTGCATTTTTCCCCGAACTACTTAAAATGGAATGCTTACAACATCTGAAACAAATTACACAGACATAATGAAACTGAAATATCTGTAGATGAGATTGAACTGCTTTAGCCGCAAAGACTAAGTCAGGAGTTATATTTTGTAATAGTACAGTTACAGCTCATATCCCATATTTTCAATTTCATAATTTAACCGTTAAAACGCATAGATTTTATTTTTGTCCTGCCGGGTCTCCTTTGTTAGCTGTGTGACGGCCAAAGGACCGCTGTTTACTTTTGCCGAATCCGCAGTCCTTCGCCCCTGCAAATTCTTCAGACAGGACCCCGCAGGAAGAAAAATTTAAATTATCTCATTACTATTTCTTACAACCACATTCCCACCTGTAAGATTCGCTAAAGTTTACTGTCAGTTGTGCTGTTTCGGTATTTGGCTGGTATTTAGTTGCTTTTGCACCGGAGGTTTTAAAATATCCGGAGAGCCAGGTAACCTCTCCGGTTTTTGCATTATACTTATAAGTACCTGCTTCACCATTATCCAACCATTTATAAGTACCATTTGAATTTAATGAAAAATTTCCTTTATAACGGAAACTATAAGCGGGACTTTTGTTGGGACCATTCCATACAGATTGATGACAAGTATAGTTACCAAAAACCAAAGGACCGTCATCTGTTTTCTTAATAGGAGGAGGTGTTTTTAGCGTCCTCGATCCTACCAGACCTTGCCACTTACCGGTTGCTATGGCTACATCTTTATTGTAGCTCTCTTTAAGTGTTGGATCTGTTGTAACAGCCTTTTGAAAATATGGTTTTGCTGCCTCATTTTTCCCCTGCGCTGCCATTGATACAGCCATCAAATAATTGATGTAGGCATTGTTCGCCTCTTTTGCCAGCGCTAAAGCAAAGCTGGTTTCTGCACTACGATATTCATTTGCTTCATAATAATCCATTCCATATAATGCCTCTCGTCCTGCTGTACCCATAGCCGTTTCTGTTCCACCAGCAGCCTTTGAAGATTTAAGACCTTCAATGTAAGCAGCAAGACCAATCTTCTTATTGTTATTGCCTCCATTGTTATTTTCCGGGAAGTTAGCTTTTGTAGGAGGTGCCTGATCGTTGCCACTTGTAGTATCTTCAGGAATATCTTTTTTATAATTTTCTTTTAGCAATGGGTTGAGGCGAAATGCTGCGTCTAAATATTCCTGGGCCTGTTGCTTCTTATTTTGATCGTTTTGCCTGATCAGGGAAATAGCAAGTTGGTAGTTAGCGAACGAATTATCTTTTTGCTTCTTTACAGCGTCCTTAAAATACCATTCTGCTGAAGAATAGTTTTTCGCTTCGAAGTATTCCTGTCCGTATAAAAAATCGGAACCGGCGCTAAGAAACCCTGTTTCTTTAAGTGGTCCTGCTTTATCATCTTTTAAACGCTGAATGTACTTATCAAGATCAATGTTGTTTTGGGCAGAAAGAATTAGAGGAAAAATCAAAGCAATGCTTAAAGCAATCGTTAGGAGGTATTGTTTCATGGGTGTTTTTTATATATCTGAAGCTACGGGGTTTTTTCTATTTTTTCTACGGGAAATAACCGGGTGTAGAACCTTCCATAAAATCCTTCAGCAGACCGATTGTAAAAAGGACTCCGAAAAATAGAACCAAAGCTTTCGAAAGGCTAATGGCAGTCGTAGTCATGCTTTTTGTTTGGTAAAATCTTTCGGGGTTACAAGCAGAATGCCCCGGTTCTTCGCCCTCGCACAAATCCTTTAGAGGAGACCCGACATTCACTCACCATTCTCCATTCACAATTCCTCGTTTATCTTTATCCCCATGGACCCCAGCAACCCAAACAAGCAAGCCAAAGTACCCTTCACCGGTTACCAGAAGTTCGCCATCTTCATTCTTGCCGTTACACAATTTTCCGTCGTGCTCGACTTTATGATCATGGCACCATTAGGTGATCTGTTGATGAAAGTGTTAGCGATGAAACCTTCACAATTTG
>JAOQAJ010000027.1 GCA_025963675.1 Segetibacter sp. | reverse complement strand
AAAATATTGTAATGCCTTGTCTAAATAACCTGATCGCAAATAAATTCATCCAAGACGGGTCCATACCAACGATGCTACTTGTTTTGTAGGAAAGAACTTTAGAAGATCATGAGCTTTTTGTTGAAAGTATAAAGAAGAATCAAGCATATTCAATTTTTCGTAGGCGTACCCTATACCCGACAACCATAAGACTCCATTCACATCATTAACGCTCTCATTGATTTTTTTTGCCTGATAGAAGTAATAAAGAGCTTGCCGGTAATCGTTCAGATCAAGGTAGACCATGCCAATAGAACCGATGGAACCCGCTTCCCCCTCCTTATTACTTATATTTTTGCTGATTTGAAGGGAATTAAACTGAGCCTCTAATGCCTGGGGGAATTCACCCCGGAAACGTCGTGCTTCACCAATAATGTTGAACGCCTGCATTTTTCCTTTATTAAAATTTAATTTTTGTGACGACGCCGTAGCATGTTGTGCAAAAAGCAGAGATGAGTCAGGATTGGAAAAGCGATAGTCACTGGCTATTTCGACAAGTAGTAAGATGCGGCTGGTATCCTGATGCGTTAGTAAGAGTAATCGTTTTAGACTGTCAATCCGGGTAGTTTGTCCTGGCACAATGCGAGGAGCTAAGAGCAATAGCAAAAGTATTATGCAGGTCATTTTCATAAATATTCTGAGCTTTGAAATCTAATTATAAATTCAGCCCCTTCACCTTCCTTCGTCTCCACCCTCAATTCTCCGCCATGAGCTTTTATAATGTCATAGCTTAGTGACAATCCTAATCCAGTCCCCTGTCCTGTTGGCTTGGTGGTAAAGAATGGTTGGAAGATTTTATCCAATACTTTTGGAGGAATGCCTACCCCATTATCTTTTACAACGATTTCTGGTTTGTTTCCTGATCTTTTAGTTGTTACTGACACCATTGGCTCAAAGGCTCCATTCAATTGTGTTTTTTTTTCGCTTACAGAATAGAATGCGTTGTTGTATAAGTTTAGCAGTACGCTTCCGATGTCTTGTGAAACTACTTCTATCTTACCTATGCTTTCATCAAAATCTGTTTTGAAATCCGCATTAAAGTCTTTGTTTTTTGCTTTTAAACCATAATAGCTTAAACGTAAGTATTCATCTGCCAAAGCATTAATGTCCGTTGGTTCTTTTTTGCCTGTACTTACTCTTGAATGTTGGAGCATACCCTTCACTATGGCATCGGCGCGTTTACCGTGATGATTTATTTTTTTTTCGTTTTCTTTAATGTCATTTGCTATTAATTTCACTTCAGCTATATTTCCTTTGTTAGTTTCCTGTTCTAATTCTTCTATCAAATCAGTATTAACATCAGAGAAATTATTGACGAAGTTTAATGGGTTCTGAATTTCGTGAGCTATGCCGGCTGTTAGTTCACCAAGTGAAGCCATTTTTTCTTTTTGTATCAATTGTGCTTGTGTGGCTTTTAGTTTAGTAAGCGCTTTTGTTAATTCAACATTTGCTTTTTGTTTTTGCCTGTTGTTTCGGTAAAGGAAAAGGGCAATGAGAACGAAAACCACCATAGCGGACAGCAAAGCATATAGCCGAACCCTATTCTCATACCGCTCTTCAGCATCTTTTGCCTGTTGTTGCCGCTGCTGCTCATCGTAGAGCATTGAAGTAAATTGCTGGCTCTTTACCTGGTTAAATAAACTGTCGTTGGTAGCCAGCGTAAGCCTCATATATTTTAGTGTACTGTCTGTATTGTTGAGTTTTTCATACGTATTCTTGATAATGCTGCTGGCATTGAAGACATACAGCTTAAAACTATTTTCTTGTGCCAGTTGCAATGATTTACGAGCATAAAAAAGACACGAATCGTATGCACCCATTTTACTAAACAAATCAGCCAGGCCATTTAAGCTTCGTGCCGTAAAAAAGTAATTGTTCATTTCTTCTCCTTTACGAATACTTTGTTTGTAAAAAGTCATTGCACTGTCTTTTCGGTTTAGCGCTTTATACACATCACCCAATACTGACATTACAAAAGGCTGCTGCATTTGTATATCCTGTTGTATGGAGATTTTATACGCCTGTGTTGCGCAAATAAGTGCAGAATCTAACCTGTTTTCCTGCCTGTACACCGTACCCAGCAGGATTAGTGCATTACAATAGTTTGGATCATTGGGCCCGTTTACATTTTCAATGCATTTGCGCAGAGTGGCTTTAGCGTCGGGGAATTGCTTCATGAGCATGTATAATGTGCCCAATTGATTATAAACCCTCAGCAATATATTTTTTTTCCCTTCCCTTATTTGTTCAGCCATTTGTAATCCCCGCAAAGCCATTTTCAAAGCATCAGGATAATTTCCCATTCGGTCTAAGGCCCTGCTTAAACAGAGATACCCATCGCATAGACCGTACGTATAGTTTTCTTTTTGGGAAAGAATTATTATTTGCTGACCATAAAAAAGAGCGCTGTCCATATTATTGTACGCATAATGTTGGCTCAGCATGCTCATCAGTTTTATTTTGCTGATGTCCGCGGTAGTAGTATGCAAGGCGCTTTTCAAACTATCTATTGCATATTGCTGCCCGTTAACTGAAACAGTTGATAATAAGAAGAATAAAATTTGAATAATACGTTTCATAAAAAATTTATTGTCCTTTCATTACAGGAAGTTCAATGTTAAAGATTGCCCCTTCTCTCTCCTTCGTCTCCACTTTCAACTCACCTCCGTGTGCTTTTATGATATCACAACTTGTCTGAACCATGATTTACAGGATTAATTGATTAACTCGAGTTAGAACTTTTTTGCATCATGTCACCGGCAATTCAATAATAAACTCAGCACCCCTTCTTCCGTTTCCACTCTCAGCTCTCCTCCATGCGCTTTTACAATATCGTAGCTCATAGATAATCCCAATCCTGTTCCTTGCCCGGTTGGCTTTGTTGTGAAGAATGGCCGGTAGATTTTATCTAAAACTTTTTGAGAAATACCAACTCCGTTATCTTTTACGCTTATAATTACCTCACCCCCGGCCATTTCCAAAGGAGAGGGAGCGCTTTGTGGTTACCTAAACTGTTGGTTCATAGTTTTCTCCCTTTAGGTTTGGGGCTTTCTTCTTTTCATTTACTTCATAAAAAGCATTGTTGTATAAGTTTAATAAAACTCTTCCTATATCCTGTGCAACTACATTAACTTTTTGAATGCTTTTGTCAAAAGCAGTTGAAAAATCTGCATTGAAATTTCCGTCTTTCGCTCTTAGACCATGATAGCTGAGTCGTAAATATTCATCTGCCAAAGCATTAATATCTGTAAGTTCCTTCGTACCACTGCTTGCCCTGCTTTTTCGCCCACGGCTACTGCCTGTTTCATCAGGTCAAATTTCAACGCTTTATCTTTTGTTTGTGCCTGTCTCAGTAGTGCCCGAACCTCGCCTGCTATATAGCGCAACTGCGGGGATATTATCAGTGCGTCTGCAGAAGCAGAGTCTCTTCCAGGGGTACTGAGCTCGCGACGCCCTGCCATTTTATTCAACCGGTTTACCAGAATCGTATCTTGCTGCGGATGGCTTTTCAATTCCTCCTGCAACTGTTTCAGTCGGGAAGATTGAGCCGGCACGTCTAAAAATAAAAAAGAGACTACAATGAAGAGAATGAACTTTCTCATAGAGAAAAATAAGCTGTGAGTGTACAGTAAGATAATGATAATTCCGGCTTTTACTGCATTCGACCTCGACGCGGCATCTGCGTTCCTCACCTTCTGCAACATCAATTGTAATAGGTGCTGCAGTGTGCTATGAAATAAAACTGCCGGCTGCAAGAAATTTTCTACGATAAAGGAAGCACAATTATAAACTCCGCACCTTCCCCTTCTTTAGTCTCCACCTTTATCCCCCCACCATGTGCTTTTATAATATCATAACTTAATGACAACCCCAATCCTGTTCCCTGCCCCGTCGGTTTGGTTGTAAAAAATGGTTGAAAGATTTTATCTACAGCTTTTTGAGGAATGCCAAAACCGTTATCTTTTACAGCTATTTCTATATTATCATTTATAATTCTTGTGCTTACCATAACTGTTGGTTCAAAGGCTCCATTCAATTGTGTCTTTTTTTCGCTTACAGCATAAAAAGCATTGTTGTATAAGTTAAGCAATACTCTACCTATGTCTTGTGGAGTAACTTCGATCTTATCGATTGTTTCATCAAAGTGTGTCGTAAAATTTGCATTGAATGCAATGTCTTTAGCTCTTAAGCCATGATAGCTTAAACGCAAATATTCATCTGCTAAAGCATTAATATCTGT
>JAOQAJ010000013.1 GCA_025963675.1 Segetibacter sp. | reverse complement strand
TACCAGGGAAAACCTTTATGCCGAGGTTGATACAACGGACCTGGCTCTTTTAGAGCTGACACTCGATCCTTTTGAACAGGCGAGAAAAATTTCGGAGTCAATTGCCAAAAGAAAAGCGAACCCAACCATCAACATCTCTATTAAGCCCGATGTATCTTCTGATACAAATGCTTATAAGAAATACTACATTGGTAAGATCTTTTATTACCCACAGACGTTGATTAACCAACCTCTTGATTCCGTAATAAGAGATGATTATCCTTTGGTTACAACTGCAAGAGAATTTACGCTGAAGCAAAGAACCCGAATGGTGGTGATGAGGCCGTTGCGCGAACATACATACCTTAAAGAAGGAACTATTTATGATGAAGAAAGCTATTATAAAACAGTAAATGCTTTTTCGCAAATGGGTCCCTGGAACCAGGTAGATGTAAGGGCAATTCCAAGAACGGATTCGGCACAGATTCTCGATTTCCATTTTTTTCTAACCCCCGCTTCAAAATATTCTTTTGGTTATGATTTTGAAGTTAGTCGAAACAGTGGAAGCATTTATTCAAACAACCTGCTTGGTATTACAAATGTACTTACCCTTCGTAACCGCAATCTATGGCGACGGGCAGTTCAATCGAGTACAAACATAAGAGCAGGAGTGGAGCTGGGTTTTACCGATACAGCCGTGCTGCAAACTATCCAGGCAAGTGTTTCCCAAACATTTAGCATTCCCCGATTTATAACACCTTTTAGAATTAGGAATGTAAAAAGATTAGATGATTACAAAACTGTAATAAATGTAAACGCCTCATATACTGACAGAAGAAATTTTTTCAGGCTAAGATCAGCCGTTGCATCGTGGGGTTACGAGTGGAAGAAGAATAATCACATTTGGTTGTACCGACCTCTTAATGTTGAGCTGTACAGCCTTGATACTTTGCCCGGATTGCTTTCGGCATTCGAAAAAAATCCCTTTCTGCGAACGGCATTTAATACCGGTTACGTCGTAAGCCAAAACATTACTTACAGCATTACTTTTCAAAGTCCACGCCATCCAAATGTTACCAATAATTTCAGAATTTCAGGAGAGGAAGCGGGTGGCATCATGGGAAGGTTTGCGGGACTAAGAGACAAGATTTATCAATACTTAAAGCTTGAAAGCGAATTTAGCCAGGTGAAGCAATGGCGCAAAACCTCATTCGCTTATCGGGTTTTTGGAGGTATCGGTTATAACTACAGCAACGATCCTATTATTGGCAGGTCTCTTCCATTTTTCAAACAGTTTGCAGCGGGGGGACCGAACAGTATGAGAGCATGGGGCCTTCGTCAACTTGGTTTAGGCTCATCATTGGCAAGCGATACCTCTACAGGTTTTCGTGACCGTTTCGGCGATATACAATTAGAAGCCGACTTTGAATATAGGTTTCCAATAACCACAATAGGCGGAGTAAAAGTGAACAGTGCTGTATTTGCCGACATGGGCAATGTCTGGAATTTGAAAAACAATATAGAAAACCCTGAAAGCAAACTTACCCTCAATCGCCTCGGTCGTGATATTGCAATTGCGGCAGGAACGGGTCTTAGGTTCGACTTCAACTATTTTCTTGTAAGGTTCGACTTCGGTTACAAGGTAAAAGACCCCGCACGCCGCTTCAACAACGGCTGGATGAGCATTCGCGACTTTGAATGGACAAACCGCGAATACGATATAAAGGATGCCAATGGGAGGGTGCTGAAAAGGAACAATTTTGCGATCCAATTAGGAATAGGTCTTCCCTTCTGATAACGCTTCATTTTTTGCCTGCTGAACAAATGTTTCCATTGTTTGTGCTTCTGTCGCCAAAAATTCTCCTATGCGTGTACGGCGAAGACTACTCAGATACGCTCCACATTCTAATTGCTTTCCAAAATCATGCGCTAAACTTCTGATATAAGTGCCGGTTGTACAGACAACTTTAAAATGCACTACAGGCAATTCTATCTTCTCGATAGTAAAACTTTTTATGGTAACTGTTCGTGGTTCTAACTTCACATCGATACCTTTTCTTGCCATCAGGTACACTGGCTTTCCACCTTGTTTAATGGCAGAATGTATTGGCGGCACTTGTTGAATTTCGCCGGTAAAAAAAGCTGTTGCATTCTGTATTTGTTCTTCAGATAATCCGGCAATCTCTTTTATTTCTACCGGTTCACTTTCCAGGTCGTAGGTAGGTGTAACAGCACCAAGCGTAAAGGTGCCTGTGTACTCTTTTTCCATACCCATGTATTCATTTATCTTCTTGGTAAATTTCCCCGTACAAACGATCAATAATCCTGTTGCCAGGGGGTCCAGCGTTCCTGCGTGTCCTACTTTTTTTATTTTTATGACTGATCGTATTTTTCTTACTACGTCAAACGAAGTCCAGTCCAGGGGTTTGTCTATCAATATCACCTGTCCTGTTTCGTATTTATTCGGTTCTTTTTGCAATGCTTTTTTGGCAAATGTAAATCTTGCTAAGGCAGTAACCGAATTGAAAGACCTTTTAAAGAAAACGTTATTGGCCGGGCAGCTCATCACTATCATGCTTTTCTTGCGTCGCACTCTTTTACAGTCGGCATGAAATCGGCAACGACCTTTGCCGGCTAATGACTTTTTTATCTATGATTTTGCTTTTAACTGAAATCCCATTAACAGGTATAAAAACACTGAAATGAGAATTTTAAGTCTGCTTTTAAAAAATCGAGAATCGAACAGCCAGGAAGAAAAACACTGTCCCCAACTTTTTTAATCTTACAGTCAGTTTAACTTGCTCTACTTTAATATTGAAATTCTTACAGATGAAAACACCCCACGCGATCACCTTTCTACTGATTTTACAATCAGCTTCTTTTGGCCAAAAGCCAAGAGCGAGAGATATCGGTATTCCATTTGAAGGAGTAACCGGAAAATTTAACGCCATCACAGATGTCAAAGGAGTTGAAGTAGGCTACAGCACAATCATTTCAGGACAGGGAAAAAATATCAGGGGTAAAGGACCTGCGAGAACCGGCGTCACAGCAATTTTGCCCAGAGGCAGAAACAATAATCCCGTATTCGCCAACTGGTATTCTTTGAATGGAAATGGAGAAATGACCGGTACAACCTGGATTACCGAGTCCGGCTTTTTGGAAACACCGATTATGATTACAAACACAAACAGTGTTGGTGTTGTAAGGGATGCCGTTTTAAAATGGTTTATAAAAACCAATTGGTATAAAGAAAATTTCTGGTATACCTACCCGGTTGTGGCGGAGACATACGACGGTGCTTTAAATGATATCTACGGCTTTCATGTAAAAGAAGAAAATGCATATGAAGCATTAAATACGGCTAAATCAGGCAAACTGCAGGAGGGCAACATTGGCGGTGGAACCGGTATGATGTGCCTGGGATTTAAAGGAGGAACAGGGACATCTTCCCGCGTGGTTAAGATTAAAGACTCCACCTATACGCTCGGAGTACTAGTGCAATCCAATTTTGGGGCAAAAAAAAATTTAGCTATTGCGGGTGTGCCGGTCGGAAAAGAATTAATAGATACGCTGAGGTTCGAGTTAAAAGGACCTCCGTCATATAGGCAGGAAGGTGATGGTTCTATCATTGTCGTAGTGGCGACTGATGCACCGTTATTGCCTCATCAGCTTAAAAGAATTTCAGCACGGGTGGCATTAGGCGTCGGCAATGTTGGTGGGCGTGGAGAGAATGGTTCGGGCGACATCTTCCTGGCTTTTTCAACTGCAAATCCCTCCGCTTTTCAGCGGGAAAATTTTGCATCCGTAAACGAATTGCCAAATGATCAAATTAACCCGTTATTTGAAGCAACGGTTCAAGCGGTCGAAGAATCTATCATCAATGCTATGGTAGCCGCTGAAACGATGGAAGGTATTAATGGAAACAAGGCTTATGCACTGCCCCACAAAAGGGTGGTTGAAATATTAAGGAAATACAACAGAATAAAGTAGGTATTGGAAGCTGAGTTTTCTGAATTTTACATCGCAAATCCAGTAGTGACGATGATACTAATCAAAACCTACTGAAATAAAAAACCCCGCTTTTAGCGGGGCTTTTAAATTTCTCAGTGAGAAGTATTAGACCAGGTAACATGTATTAACTGTCTTTTTTATCATCTTGCGCCTGGTAGTATTTCTTCTTGGCTTCAATGATTTCATCTTCTCTTTGGTGTTTCAGATCACGAACTTTCTGCTTCTTCTCATCCTTAGAAAGATTTTTGTCGTCTTTTACGGTGTCAATTTTATATTCGTATTCGTTCTTGATATCATCTATCTGCAAATCCAGTTGTGATGGTCTCTCATCTGCAAATCGTTGATTGTAAAACGGATCATTAAACGGCGAGTAACCGTAACCTAAGCGACTGCTCAGGCCAAAACGACTGCCATAACCTAAACCATAACCATAATAAGGATATATAGGAGTATAAGGTGCGATTATAGTAACACGAGGTTGAACATAGCGAACTCCACCACCACCATGAACCCTTGGAGAAACTCCACGAAAACCACCACCAATCTTAGGCTGAGCTGTTACACTCAGTGTCATGCCCAACGAGAACAATATCACAAGTAGCTTTTTCATAATTTAATTTTTACGATGAATTATATACAAATGCTATGCTAATTAGCGTTGCAACTTTGCTTATAACTATTTGATAACAATTTAGAAAAGAGGCCTTTTTTATACCCTTTTACCGCTATGATGAATTGACAGAACCCATGGAAAAATCAATAGAATTGGCAGGTTATAACGCGCTGGAAAATTGTTGAATGTGAAATTGGCAGGGTACACTTTCAACTGGTGTAAATCCTGATTGACAGCTTTACTTACTAGTGGTATATTAATTGTACCAACTCTGTTAAAACGATCATATGAAGAGCTTATTTTTAACAGCAGGAATTGTAGGTGTAGCTATTGCCGGAATTATTTATTATCTAAAAAATGCCGGTACAGGCAAGGTTATAAATGTTGAAGACGGATTTGCTATCGACGCATAATAGCATTAGTGAGGTGCGGGTTTGATATTATGGGCTAAGTCTTCCAGTCGCCTTTTTGAGTCGTAAAGATTCCGGCTGTTTTTATGCCGGTTGAAATCTTTATGGTTGTTTATCTTCTACGAAAACGGCTTCGGTCCCTTCGTCGAATGCTACATACGCTCGCTTCCATGGTTGGTCGTCAATCAATTTCCATTTGTGGCCACTCCCAGTTGTATCCATTGCTAATAGAATTTCGCCGGGCTTTAAAATAAAGGTTTCACCTAAAAAAGTTTCAAATTCCAACGTGCCGGTCAACGAAATTACATACTGAATAGCTGGTGCCGGATGCCAATCATATGAAGAATGAGGCTCCGTTTCTTTAAATCTGACCGATCGGGCTTTAGCAAGCTGATTTTGAGTTACCGTCCCACTTACGATATGGGTATGACCATCGTAACCTGTATAGATTTTATAAGCCTTTATCATCTTCTTTTTACTTAAAAATTTATGCCTCACGCACTCTAAAAAGATTTATTAAGTTAGCAGGCATCAACTTCTAATTGATTAATGGTAGAAGCTGAAAGCATGTAAGAAGTATATTTACTAAATGAAATTTTTTGTTGAGAAAGACTCGGTAGTGCGGGAGATTTGGGGCAAGGCAGATACCATCCTTTTCATTTTTGCAGGTGCCTCGGCTGAGTTTGCCCTTAATA
Organism: Segetibacter sp.; assembly: GCA_025963675.1. Lineage (GTDB taxonomy): Bacteria > Bacteroidota > Bacteroidia > Chitinophagales > Chitinophagaceae > Segetibacter. The sequence goes on along the minus strand of JAOQAJ010000013.1, from coordinate 954 downwards.
AAGCTGTTGACTGGCTTTATTTTACAGGCAAGCTACCTGCCGATCCGTTGGGAAGACTATTTTCTACTGTCAACTATGCAAGGCAAATTGTTTTTTCTGAAAATGAAGCCGCGTTAAAAGCCATCGATAAAATTACCAATATTCATGGCGCTGTCGAAAAGCAACGAGGTGGCAAAATACCAGACTGGGCATACCTCGACGTCCTTTTTATGTTGATTGATTATTCCATCCGCTCTTTTGAAATATTGGAAAGGAAACTTACAAATGCTGAAAAAGGAGAGGTTTTTGCTGTTTTTCTTAAAGTAGGCCAACGGATGAACCTGGTTGGTCTACCCGAAACATACGCCGGATGGCTGCAAATGCGCGACGAACACCTGCAAAGCGATTTGCTAAAAAGTAATTTTACTATTGACCTTTACAAACAGTATAGAAAGCATTTGGGACCGCTCAGGTTCAAATTGCTAATTGAAGGGCAAATCCTGGTGGTGCCGCAAAAGGTCAACAATCTATTAAAGCTCGGGCGGTTCTCACTTCTGACACCTGTACTAGGTTTATACAAGCTACTAAGAACGTTGCGGATGGACTGGCTTTTAAAGTCAGCTATTCTACCCAAAAATTATAAGCAAGAAATCAGGGAGTTGGATGTAGTCGGATGATCGTTTGGAGTAAAAGCCGTGGTCGACAAATAGCTTTAAAGCAAATCTGCTATCTTCATTTGAAACCCAGTACGATCGAAACCTTCTTCAAATTGAAAGAAAATAATGCTTCTATTCAACAGAAGTTACTGCTGTATTTCTTCGTTTCTGGCCACGTCTTATATCATTTTGTAAATCCTTCCATTCTCAGCCAGGGAATGCCTTTTTCAAGCGTACTTACCGCAACCATTCTCGTTGCCTTTTTCAGCAGTCTTATGATGGGTGTATATGCTGGAAATCCTATGGTTTCTAAGCTGGA
>JAOQAJ010000155.1 GCA_025963675.1 Segetibacter sp. | reverse complement strand
CATCACTTGTAATAAACCCAAAACCTTTTGTTACGTTAAAGAACTTAACCAATCCTTTTTCTTTCATGATAATTTTTATTAATGTCTAAAGATAGTAGTATTATTTGGTGAAGCAATAGAATGTAGCATATTCATCTGTTAATTGACTAAAAGCAGGGGGGCAAAGGCGGAAAAGTTAAGGCATTTGGTACCAGTGACGGAGGTTTAACTGAATTATAATCCGGATTTAGAAAAAAATAAATTTCTACTGTAAGTACTACGTCCTGCTTTACAAGGCTTACAATTGTTAAAGTTATCGCCCTTAATTCGAAGAATTGAAAAAATAAAAATGTTTACTGAACGAAAAAGAGTAAAAGTTTCGTTATTATTTTATGTAAGAGCAGGTATTAGCAGCTAAAAAATAGCAATGATAATAAATACCAACATTTAGTACAGATTGGTATAAGAGCTTTTACAGGTAAGAAATTTTTCGGTTGTAATAAATGCAGCCCGAAATATCCAATGAAAATATTAAACAGGCAACCCCCTTTTATAAAGTTTCTGCTTTTTGCCCTGGTGGCAATTACGATAAACTTGGTGACAAGTTATGTGGCGGGATTTGAAAAGGTTTATACAACGGTAATATATGCAACCGGAACAGTTCTGGTTGTTTGCTTTATCGCTATGTATAAAATGGGATACACGTTTGCCGCAAAGTTATCTGCCACAATTTTTTTTAATGCTTTCTTTTTTACATTTTCCTACGTCTATGGATTGCAGTCCATGGCCTTTATTTTTTACTTCCCTTTTTTGATAAGCTTTATCTATATGTATAAGGATAGTGCAACGAAAACGGAAGCAAAGGTTTTTACGTGGTCCAGCATTAGCTGTATTCTGCTGATATTTATTGTTTGCACGATGGATGGCTTCGATATATTGACGAAGCACCAGCAGACGATCATGTATAAGAGAAACTTTCTTGTCGCATTTGGTTTATCGGCTTATTATTTAAATGAAATTTTCAGTTACCTGATCGTTCAAATGAAGCTTGCCCAGGAGGCGTCTGCTTCTAAAGCAAGATTCTTGTCTGTCATGAGCCACGAGTTAAGAACCCCGCTCAATGGTATCATTAGCGCTATAAATCTAATAGACACAACTACCATCGAAGAAGAGAAACAGAAGTACAGCGCTGTTCTTAAAACATCTTCTGAGCACCTGCTTCACCTTGTAAACAATGTGTTGGATTATTCAAAGGCCTCATCCGGTAAAATGGAATTAAACCTGGTTAGTTGTTCCATAGAAAAAATATTGTCAGACCTGGAAGTGGTTTTCCAGGCACGTTTTGAAGAGAAAGATATTAGTCTCGAAGTTTCGATAGATGAAGAGGTTAAAAGAAATGTCTTGTTGGATGATATACGGTTAGAGCAGGTACTTTTCAATCTTCTTTCGAATGCTTTAAAATTTACAGAGGCCGGAAAGGTGGTGGTAGCAGTGAAATGTGTTGGTATAAAAAATTCGGTTATTGAAGTAGAAGTAAGTGTAACCGACACAGGAAAAGGTTTGACTAAAGACCAGCAGAAAAAGATTTTCGAGTCGTTCAATAATGTATATAACAAATCGAGAAAAGTGGAAAGCGCGGGTCTCGGTTTGTCTATTTGTAAGATGATAGTCGACATGATGGGCGGCACCCTTTTGCTTGAAAGCCAGGTGGATAAGGGAAGCCGGTTTTACTTCAACATCACCATGCCCCTTACTGCTACAGAAGAAAATAAATCCGAAATAATTCGGGTCGGTGGTCAATCACTGGAAGGAGCTACAATATTGATTGCAGAAGACAATCCTATTAACATGATGGTAACCCGCGAGTTTTTAAAAAGATGGAAGGTGGTTATCCTGGAAGCTGCGGATGGTTTTAAAGCGCTACAACTTCTTATTCAAAACCCTCATATTGACTTACTGCTGCTTGACCTGCAAATGCCGGAAATGAATGGCTATGAATTGATGGAATGGATCCGGGAAAAAGGTCTTGCCTTCCCGGTTATAGCCTTTACGGCTCAAATAATGTCAAACGAAGAAAAGAAAGAACTGATGCAACTCGGTTTTACTGATGTGATACCAAAACCTTTTGCTCCGGACGAGTTGCAACAAAAATTGCAGACCGCGTTGCAAAAGAGAAATCAGCTAATGCTTAATACAGATACTTAGTCAATACCTTTTGCTTAAGCGTTTTTTGGTAGCCGGCAGTAGGATATCTATAAAGCTTCCGTTGCGTCGCACTCTTGTACTGCTGCACTTTGTGGTGCGAGTGCCTTTGTTGGTTTAAGTGCTTATTAGATTTGCAGCTTTTGGAGTTCTATTGCCGGACGCAGCCCTGCCTATCAATTATGATTTTTCGCCGTTGCAGGTGTTATCACCTGCAACTGTAGCCCGGCAGGTTGAGTAAAGTAAACCACTTGCAAAAAATAACGAAATCGACTACTTTTCTTACATGTCTAAATAACTTTATTGATTTGGAACCTACTGGTATTTCAGCAAAAGTTAAACTATATACATAGCAACCCTGCCCAACGTTCATTACCACCAATGAAGTATTCGCTACTATCTCGCTTGCGTGCCCCCGCTTCAGTTGCAGGTGATAACACCTGCAACGGCCTTGAAACTTCGGACAGTAAATAGTTGTTTGTGAGGGGCAGAAGGTTGTATTGCACAAGGCGACCCAATAAAGGAGCAATGTCTTTAACCCTTGCATATTTTACCCATACGTTTGCGTCGATAATTATTTTAAACATTAATTGCTGTAGCGCTGCTTTTGTATTGCCTGGATAATATCTTCATCAGAAGCATTTTTAAAATCAGCCTCCTTTGTTATTTCTCTCCATTCTTCATTTAACTCGTTTGAGAAAAACTTTATATACAGCAGTTTAAGTTCTTCTTCGCTTTTGTCACGAAGCTTATTTACCATTTTAGAAAGGGTAGAATTTGAAGATGGTTGTATAGTATCGATAAAGTTGTTTTGTCAAAATTACAAATAGTTGACTGATGTGATAATAGCTGCTCTCATTGTTTAGGTGGTTTTTGAGGGCACTTAAATCCAAAATGGGTGCAGGACTTTGTGTGGTAAAAAAGAAGGCTGTATGAAAATGTATCTGCATCTACATGTCCAGGGCAAACCTTACACAAGCTGATGAGATGAAAATCAAAAGAAATATTATCTTCCGACAATTATCACCTGCAGAAGTTGCTTATCAATTTAATATTGAGCACCTCAATCATTTAATTAAAACCATGTCGTATTGTAGTGCCATAGAATATATGGTGGAAGATAAAAAGGCCTTGCATAAAGCGTATCATGACAAGCTGTACGGCTTCCCTATTCACGAAGACAACGAGCTGTTTTGCCGCCTTGTGCTGGAAATAAACCAGGCAGGATTGAGTTGGGAAACGATATTGAAAAAAGAAACGACATTCAGGAAAGCTTACAACAATTTCAACATTGAAAAAGTAGCTGCTTACACAGAAGCAGATAGAGAAAGATTGTTGGCAGACCCAGGCATTATCCGGAACCGGTTAAAAATAAATGCGGCCATCGAAAACGCGAGAACTATACTGCAACTGCAAAAAGAATTCGGCTCTTTTGAAAATTGGCTGGAAAATCATCATCCGAAATCAAAAGAAGAATGGGTGAAAGTTTTTAAGAAGACATTTAAGTTTACAGGTGGAGAAATTGTAAATGAATTTCTGATGAGCACAGGCTACCTGGAAGGGGCACATTCATCAGGTTGCAAGATATACGAAGTTGTTTTGAAGGCACGGCCGATGTGGTCAAAGACAATCTAAGAAACACCTTCTTCCTCGTCCCGCTGTTGCTAAGAGTTTCAGAGATAGTCATCAGCTTCTTTATCTCCCCGTGCTGGTTTAACTGTTCCAAAGGATCTAAAGCACGGCTTGCATAAATACATTCTACCGTACAAGTGAGTGACACAACAATGTCGAATAAAGATACCCTGCCGGCTACCAAAAAAACAACAAGCCTTGCTGAAAACTATTAAGGATGCTGTGCGGTATTAGCAAAACCACCTACCCGGTTTTTTTCGTATTGTGGATTCCATTTGTGCTTCCACCTTCGGTGGCTCCATAGCCACATTTCCGGGTTTTTTCGGATGGCCTTTTCCATGAACCTTGCATACAGCAAGGTAAGCTCTCCGTCTTTCAATGCGGATGGATCTTCGCAAGCCAGTTCTAAAGTAGCACGATAATAACCTCTTTTTGGTTTGGTGATCGAGGCAAAAACAACCGGTATGTTTGCAGCTTTGGCTCCGTTTTCAGGTCCTGAAACAAATGCAGTAAGTATTCCTAAGAAGTTCGTCCAATAAGCACTATGAAGTGCACCGGGGCTTTGGTCGGCAACAAGGCCAAGCAGGTACTGTTTGCCTTTATACTCACTCATTGCTTTGCTCATATTACCGGCGGCAATAAATGTATTTCCGTAGCGGGTACGAAGCTTATACATCATCCTTTCAAATGTAGCACTGCTCATAGGCATATAGACCACAAGAATATTATAGGCAGTATTGGCCGCAAGTACATGGTGCCCCCACTCCCAATTAAAAGTATGCCCCAGGTGAAGCTGGCAACTTTTGCCACTTTTAAATATAGGTTCCAGCACTTCCCAATTGGCAGTTACCCTTTTTGCGAGAAAGCTCTTGCCGGCACTTAAAAGTTTGATCGTTTCGATAAATGAGTCGAGCAGGTTATGGTAAAATTGCTTTGCTATTTGTTCACGCTGCCCGTCTGTCTTTTGGGGCAAGGCTTTTTGTAAATTTTCAAACACCACTTTTTTCCGATAACCCAGAACATAATAAACTAATAGAAATATCGCATCCGACAGTAGATACAATATGCGCATAGGTAGCAGGGAGAACAGGTAGAACAAACCATAGAAGACATAGTACATAACCATCTAAGGTATCAAAATTTTGCCGGGGCGGTTTAGTGGTGCAAAAGGCACTTACATCTAGAATGGGTGCAGGACGTTTGTCCGTTACAATAAGGTTCTGTACAGATCTTGCCTGTACATCCGCTTTTAGAAATTCACTCGCAATGGTTATCGCTCTAAAATAAAGAGTGTAACAATTTTATTTCAATGGTTGTCCCACAGCTACGGCACAATCATGACCTGGCTGTCCATGTGCAGGATTAAGACGGGCGGTTCCTTTTGCAGAAGCCGATGGTGAAATTGTTGGATACATCGCAGTGGGTGTTTGTACCGCGGGTTGAGTGTTTATTTCCGGTTGTTTTTGTGTAGCCGCACTTGGAGCAGGTGAGTTTAATGATGCGCCCACGGCAATATCGCAACGATGGCCTTTGATGCCATGAGCAGGATTAAGCCCGGCTGAACTTTTTGAAGAAGTAGCCGCTGTTGCAGAAGTTAATACCGGAGCAGGTTTTTGTACCTGGGGTTGTGAAACTAATGGTTGTTTTTGTTGTGCAGATGCCGCTACCGGCGTATTAAGAGGAGCGCCAACTGCGATATCGCAGCGATGACCGGCTACACCATGTGCGGGATTAAGCCCCACAGAACTTGGTGAAGAAGTACCCGGGACTGCGGAAGGATATGTTGCTGCAGGTTTTTGTTGCTGCGGTAGTATATTGTTTACTGGCTGCACTTGTTGTGGCGGTGCAGGTGCATTAAGTGGAGCACCAACTGCTACTTCGCAGCGATGACCAGGTTGACCATGGGCCGGGTTCAAGGCCACTCCAGGTAGGGCTGCGGATGAATTTACATTAGCTCCTGACTGAAAAACGGCCTGGTTAGCTGAATTATTTGTAACCTTTTCCTGCTTATTAAAAGGAAGCACTACAGCGTTTGACTGTCCTTTAGAATAATTATAGTCCGGGGCATTAGCGCATGAACTAACGGAAGCAACAACGATCAAGCCTAGCGCATAAATAGAAATTTTCATTCGGTACATTTTATGTTCCTGTGCTTACTAAGGGTTTACTTACCAAGGCCAGGTACAGTGGATAATTCAGTGATATCTCTTAAACGATTAATTGACGCGGTAATTGTATTTGCTTATTTCTTAAGCAATATACGAACAATGTGGTGAGAGGTGTAGGCTATCGGACAATGGCTGTCTGCAAGCATCTGTACTTTGTTTTAGTCTTTAGAATATTTTCTTTTTTGCTTGTCCAAAAAAGAAACAAGAAAAGACCCCGAAAACGAAGTATCACGGCCTCGCGCTGCGGGATTACAGGAAACAGATCGTGTTGCAGAAATAGTGCTCATGCCACAACAATAACTGCCGGCATTTACAATCCCGCGCTAGTTGAAGGTCAGGTGTATAACAGGAAGGGATTTTGGTAGCAGGGATTAGAATAAAGATTAGGCTTCCGTTGCGTCGCACTCTTGTACTATGTTTTTTGTTTCAACAGGTAATGCCGGCAGCCTGTCCATCATACAAATACCTTGTCCTGTTCGCGTCTCCTCTCTTAGCCCCGTGTGATAGCATGGTTACTGGAAATTGCTGAAGGGAAGATAACAGTACAAGTGTGCGACGCAACAATGTTGAATAGTACGAAAACTGCCTGGATCAAAAGGGCAAAGAGCGATTAAGAACGTTCTTTCGTTCAACTTTTTTTCCAAGCAAGCCAGTGTTAACGCAAGTTGATACCTGGTCAAAAAAACTTTATTTAAGCAAAATGTCAATAACAGCAGGAACGCTTTTCGGTTCTCTAATTCTTATTATAGCCAGCATCAAACTCATGAGAAGACCTGGACTTTTAACGCGCTCAGCAATGCAAACAACATTAGTGTCCATTTTTTCTATATAATTGTTCTTATCCTCTTCATTGCATTTGGCAAGTGCAACGGCATTACTCCATGAAACTTTTCTTGCCATATTGATGCTGAAATTGATCACCGCATCCTGTTGTTTATCACTAATCTTGTTAATAGCCCTCATCGGTAACCAAATCTGAGCAAGCGTATCCTGAACGGATTGAGTAAGGTCTGCGATAACAGAATTTATTTTTTCAAAATCGCTTTTAAGTTCATGAATTTTGTCGACGGGGCAAGACTGTGCTGCGGCAATCGCGAGGTCGAGATTTATATGTGTGTTTATGCCAAGTATGAGGTGTTGTAAAACAATCAGGTTCTTTTTTTCCGCAGCATCAAAAGCAGCGCACCATGCATTGCGACAAGGTTTTTTATTTACATAAGCATCCCACGCCTGCAGATACCGGTTAGCAAAAATCACATCAAGCCGGGCCATTCTTGCACTTCCTGTAAAGCTGTTGTTTTGAATACCATCTCTAACGGCAGCCGTCATTTTGCGATATAAAATTGCAAAATAGCCAATGCGACTTTGCCGTTCTTTGCTCCAGTCAATAATATTGTCTAAATGTGTTATTACTTCATCAACCGTATTGGCCTGTAACATTCGTTTCGCTGTTTACTTAGAAAAGTATGGAAGATTGCACGGGCATCCAACATTAAATTGTAGTTGTGCCAGCACAATAAATTATTGAATAACTACTGCGTCTTTTTTGTTTGGAAGGTCGATGATGAATTCTGTATATACGCCTTCTTTTGTATCGACCTTTAGTTCACCTTTATGCTCATTTGTAATAATATCATAGCTTAAAGACAGGCCAAGACCGGTGCCCTGGCCAGTAGGTTTTGTCGTAAAAAAGGGTTGGTAGATCTTATCTAATATTTTGTCGGGGATGCCCATACCATTATCTCTTATGCGTATTCGAACACCTTTTAATTCCCCATTTTTTACAATGCCTTTGGTCGTTACCAAAAGCTTAGGTTCATATCCATCGACATTACGTTTTGCTTTTTCATGTACAGAATAAAAAGCATTGTTATATATATTGATAAGAACCCTTCCGACATCCTGCGGAACAATTGAAAGCTTTTCTATATTGTTGTCAAAATTTGTTTCGATAGAAGCGTTGAAGGTGTTGTCCTTAGCCCGTAAGCCATGGTAGCTTAGCCGCAGGTATTCGTCTGCCAACGCATTTATATCGGTAGGCTCTTTCTTATTGGAAGATATGCGGGAGTGCTGCAACATTCCTTTTACAATAGAATCAGCGCGCTTGCCATGATGATTTATTTTTTTAAGGTTGTCGGCAAGATCATTAATAACCGCGTCTGCCTCCGCTTTGTCTGAAGCAGTTAATTTATTCACTGTGCCTTCTCTTAATTCACCAAGCAGGTCCACGCTTACTTCTGAAAAGTTATTTACGAAGTTTAAGGGATTTTGTATTTCATGGGCAACACCAGCCGTAAGCTCTCCCAGTGACGCCATTTTTGCAGATTGGATAAGTTGTTGTTGTGTTGCCTGCAATTCAATCAGCGCATCTTCCGCCTTTGCTTTTTGCTCATCTGTTTGCAGCTTTTGCAGGTTTAGAATTTTATATGCCTTTTGCCTGTTTTTATTGTTCCTTATTAAAATAGCAAGGATGATCATTGTCAGTGTCAGTATAATCCCCAGGGCAAGGGATAGGTTTCTCTCAGTTCGTTTTTGCTGGTTTAGCAGGTTTACTTCTATCTGTTTTTGAGAAACCTCGTAATTGGTTCGCAGGTCGGCCATTTTCTGCACGTTCGCAAGGTTGTTAATGCTATCCCTGTAAGCGATGTGGGTTTTATAATGCTTTAAGGACTCACCGGCATTTCCTGCTTTTTCATAGAGTTCTGATAGTTTAAGGGCGGCATCTGCAATCTGTTCTCTCAGGCCATGCCGTTCTGCCAATTGAAGGCTTTTGCGTGCATAATTCAATGCTGTTTCGTCATTTCCTTTACTGGTATACACATCTGCGAGGGAATTGAGGTAATCACAGATAGGATAATAGTCTTGTATTTCCTCCAGTATTCTGATAGCTTCGTTTAAGTGATTTATAGCCAAATCATTTTTACCAATCTTAGCGTAAATCATACCTATACCACCGACGCTATAGCCTTTTCCGCTTAAGTAGTTTACCTTTTCAAAAATAGTTTGAGACTCTCTGAAATAACCTAGAGCGGAATCGTAATTTCTTATTTTGCGAAATTCATCACCTGCATTAAGAAGAGCAGAGGCCAGGCTAATTGAATCATTAGATAGCCGCAAGGTAGCAATCGCTTTGTTGTAGTAAACCTTTGCGTTTAGGTGATTATTGGCGACAGAGTAAATATCAGCAATGGCTCCGTAAGCATCTCCTTCACCCCTTACGTGACGAGATTTTTTCGCCACTTCAGCACTCTTAAAGAAGGCGTCCAGTGCCGCATCTAACTTGCCGAGTAATCTTTTTTTTGTTCCCTTCAGAAAGTAACCTGCACGCAGGTATCTATTATTTTCAAGCCGTTGAGATAGGCTTATCAACTCTTCAGCGTACTGTAACCCGCGACCTAAATCATTTATTTCATTAAAAGACAAGTTGGCCAGTAGCTTTAACTTATCGGTATCATTGATGGCATTTAATTGATAAATATGGGTAAGGCTATCTGCAATTTTCTGATCCTGCGGTAAAACTCCAAAAATGGTTAGGCAATAAAAGCAGATAAGAAGGTAAATGCTTTTTTTTTTGAAGTTATTACTCCAAAAAGAAGAATTATTTGAGGATGATGTAAATAAAGACATCGAGATTCACAAAATATGTATTTGGAATACATTCTTCTAACGTTGTTATAATATATAATTCGGTATTGAAGAAATAGCTCTATTCCAAATTGAAAATAATTCCTGTATTTCTTGCCTATATTTTAAGACGATCTCTATTTTTTCTGTTGAAATAAAACAGGCAAGCAATTGTACTAAACAGTGTCACAACAGTGAGAGCAATAAGTGCTAAGGAGCCAGTCACTGGATTTACAGCAATTTTGGGATCGAGAGTATGTTCCCTATGAGTTGCCTTGTCAATCCAAATTATTTTGTATTCCCAGTCTCCGGTTTGTTTGAACAAAGGCACTTCTAATTCTAAATCAGTACCAAAATTGGGATTTGGAGGATCTTTGAACGGGTAGTAGCCTCGAGCAAATTTTCCTTCAATGCGGAATGCCTCAATCCTTTGGTCTTTTATTTTCCAATCAGCTTTCTTTTCAATGACATTCCCCAGTTTAGTAGTTCCGGGATCCAATAGGACTAAACCAGCTTGGTCAAGTTTCAATTCAATGTGTTTTGCCATTTTTCCAGTTTAAGGCTGAATAATATTTATAAGAATACAGTAAAATAGATACAATATATTTCAAATGCAAGTTTGCTTATTAAAAAATCATGAATTTGCCGGCGTTATAAAGAAGGCAATGCAGTGTAAGTCTGAAATGCAAGTGAAGCAATTTAATATGTTGTTCTTAGCAGTTTTTTCCCTGATGTGCAATACCAACAGTTATCACAACAACATGCGCAAACATTGTCTTTTGTTAGCTCCAATTTTTTATCTTACGCGTTTTAATGAACTTCCATGACAAAAGAAATACTTGCAGCAGCATTATTTATGCTTGCGGTTGGGGCTGTAGCACAGGATAAGGTCGGAGTATCGGCGGATAAAAAGAAATGGGATGTAACAAATCCTGAAGGACCGAACAAGGATGTTGCATTTTCAGTAAACGAGGGAACGTGGATGAACCTTGATGTTTCACCAGATGGCAAGACAATCGTTTTTGATCTTTTAGGAGACATTTATACAATACCCGTAACAGGTGGCGAAGCAAAGGTTTTACGAAAAGGTCTTGCCTTCGAGGTGCAGCCAAGATTCAGTCCTGACGGAAAGAAAATATTGTTTACCAGTGACGCCGGCGGCGGGGATAATATCTGGACTATGGACAGTGATGGCAGAAATCCAAAACAGGTAACAAAGGAAACATTTCGCTTACTTAATAATGGCGCATGGACGCCAGACGGGCAGTACGTCGTTGCAAGAAAGCATTTCACGTCTACACGATCACTGGGTGCAGGCGAAATATGGATGTATCATATTAGTGGTGGCGGCGGCCTGCAGTTGACCAAAAGAAAAAACGATCAGCAGGATGTGAACGAACCATGGGCGTCGCCCGATGGAAAATATATTTATTACAGTGAAGATGTATACCCGGGGGGATCGTTCCAATACAACAAAGATCCCAACAAACAGATTTTCGTCATTAACAGGTTTGACCGTGAAAAAGGCAGTATTGAAACTGTGACTGGCGGTAACGGTGGTGCAATTCGACCGCAATTATCAAGAGATGGAAAGCTGCTTGCATTTGTAAAGCGGGTTAGAACAAAGTCAGTTTTATACATCCGCGATATTCAAACGGGTGAAGAGTGGCCCGTATTTGACAAGCTTAGTAAAGACCAGCAGGAAGCCTGGACGGTCTTTGGGAGCTACAGCAATTTCAACTGGCTGCCGGGCGACCAGGAGATCATCATTTGGGCGAATGGCAAGATTAATAAGGTAAGTGTAAAAGAACCTGGCAAAACTGCTGAGATACCTTTTACAGCAAGAGTGGAGCAACGTATTTACGATGCTGTTCGCTCTCCACAAAATCTTAATACCCCTGTATTTAATGCCAAAGTAATAAGACATGCAGTTACATCGCCTGATGGTAAAACGCTGGTGTTTAATGCGGTGGGGTATTTATGGAAAAAGCAATTACCAAACGGCAAACCGGAACGTTTAACAAATGGCACCGATCATGAATTTGAACCATCGTTTTCTTTTGATGGAAATTCTATAGTGTATGTTACCTGGAATGATAGCGAGGCCGGCGCTATTTATAAAGTGAATGCAAATGGCGGCAATAAGCAAAAGCTTACAACAGAAAAAGGGATCTACCGCACCCCCTCATTTTCCCGCGATGGTAAGTTCATCGTTTTCAGTAAAGAAGATGGCAACGATGCTATGGGCAATTCATACACTTCACGACCTGGAGTATTCACTATGCCATCAAGTGGCGGTAAGGCAAAGTTTGTAAATGCAAAAGGCGAGCATCCTGTTTTTAACGCCAAGAGTGATAGAATATATTATCGCACCGGCGGCGATCTTTTTGGTGGAGCCAACAAAACGCTCGGTAGTTACAACCTCGATGGGAGCGATAGCATTACTATTTTTAAGAGTGCATTAGCAAGCCAGTTTACTGTATCCCCTGATGAAAATTGGGTAGCCTTCGTTGATTTGCACAAGGTGTATATTGCTGCATTTCCGCACACCGGAAGAGCGATAGACATTGGCAGCGCTACTGCTGATTTTCCGGTAAAGCTGGTGAGCAAAGATGCTGGCATTAACCTTCATTGGTCTGCAGATAATAAAAGGTTGAACTACACTTTAGGTGACCAGTATTATTCAATAAACCTTGAGGACCGCTTTGAGTTTATTGCTGGCAGGCCGGACAGCATGTTCGTTCTTCCCGAGAAAGGTATCAGTGTTGGCTTAGAAGTGAAAGCTGATAAACCCGCCGGTATGATAGCGTTTACAAATGCCCGAATTATAACCATGAAAGGTAATGAGGTGATAGAGAAAGGAACTGTGTTGGTTGAAGGCAATTTGATTAAGGCGATCGGGGCAAACGTTACAATTCCGGCAGGGGTTAAAGTGATTGACGCAGCAGGAAAAACCATCATGCCGGGCATGATAGATGCCCATGCTCATGGGGCGCATTTCAGGTATGGCATTACTCCAAAGCAGCACTGGCCTTACTATGCCAACCTTGCCTACGGCGTTACGAGCATGCACGATCCATCGGCAAACAGTGAAATGGTTTTCGCACAAAGCGAGTTGGTAAAAACAGGTGAGATGGTTGGTCCGCGAGTGTTTTCTACCGGCACCATTTTATATGGGGCGGAGGGTGATTTTAAAGCGGTCATTGAAAATATAGATGACGCAAGAAGTGCATTAAGAAGATCGAAAGCGTATGGATCTTTTTCAGTAAAAAGTTATAACCAGCCACGCCGCGATCAGCGGCAGATGATTATTAAAGCCGCAAGGGAACTTGGTATGGAAGTAGTGCCTGAAGGCGGTTCGTTCTTTTATCATAACATGAGTATGATACTCGATGGGCATACAACCATTGAACACAACATACCGGTTGCGCCCCTGTATGCAGATGTAATCAACCTCTGGAAAAATTCGAAAACGGCTTACACCCCCACCTTAATTGTAAGTTATGGAGGAGTAAGTGGCGAGTACTACTGGTACCAGAAAACGAATGTGTGGGAGAAGGAAAGATTGCTTCGGTTTACTCCCAGGAGTGTATTGGATGCACGCAGCCGCCACCGAACAATGATACCTGACGAAGAATATCAGAACGGGCACATCCTAATTTCTAAAAGTGTAACAAAACTGGCTAATGAAGGTGTGAGGATAAATATGGGCGCACACGGCCAGTTGCAAGGTTTGGGCGCACACTGGGAAGTGTGGATGCTGGCACAGGGTGGCATGAGCAACCACGAAGCACTGAGATCCGCTACCATTGTACCGGCCGAAAGTCTCGGGCTGGATAACTGGATAGGCTCGTTACAAGCCGGTAAGTTTGCAGACCTTATTGTAATGAAGGATAATCCTTTGGATAATTTAGCCAATACCGAAAACATTATATACACGATGGTAAACGGAAGGCTGTACGACGCCGAGACAATGAATGAAGTTGGCAACCGCACGAAGCCCCGCGGGAAGTTTTGGTGGGAGAATAACAAAACCTCAAATGTTTTTAACTGGCATGAGTAATATGAAAAAAAATTTTTCGGGTTCTATTGGCTGGCTTAGAATAATAGGCCTTGCGGAAGGGATATCACTTTTGGTATTGATGGGTATTGCAATGCCTTTAAAGTATCTGGCAGGAAAGCCGGAAGCAGTAAAATACACAGGATGGATACATGGATTATTGTTCGTGGCTTTTATGGCGACGGTACTGTATGTATATTTTGAGAAAAACTGGCCTTTTAAAAGAGTTGTCATAGCTTTTGTAGCCGCCTTTCTTCCCTTTGGAACTTTTGTTTTTGATAAGTGGTTGCAAAAGCAGATGCAGAACTACGCCTAATGGATCGAATCTTGGCAGAAAAGAATCTTTCCAAAAAGAATTTTCCGTCAATTGAACTTGTGTTTGAAAGCTCAAAAACGCGACGGAAGCGGCTTCCGGGATTATTAGCGAACAACGACGCCTTGCTGATTTCTATTGGTTCAAGGTATGTAGATGACCAGGGGGGATTGATCATCCTTATTAATGGATTTCGTTGTGTTCTTCGTGGTTCTTAGTGTTCTTGTGTTCCGATAAAAGGAGCACAAAGAACACTAAGTCTGAGACAAAGTTCACAAAGGGAAAAACAAGACATTTTATCTAAAGAAGAAAAAGAATTGCACTTAAGCGATTATCTTTTTGAGGTAATTATAGCTATTCGTAACATTTTGAAATGGCTGCGGTGCTCCATCCTGTTCCACAAAAAAGTACTTCATACCCGACTCTTTTGCATTACTAAAAATGCGTTTAAAGTCAACAATACCGGTTCCAACTTCGGCTGGCTTGTTATTCGTCTTGTCAAGATCCTTTGCATGCCATAGAGGGAAGCGGCCGGGGTGTTGCTTAAATAACGCTATAGGATCCTGGTTTGCTTTTGTTGCCCAGGCTAAATCCAGTTCCATCTTTACCAAATCTTTATCTGTATTTGCCAAAATATAATCGAAAGGTCGATGGCCTTCAACCTGGTCAAATTCTGTAGTATGATTATGATACGCAAATTGCACACCCGTTCTTTTACAGGCATCTCCTGTTTTATTAAACACGTCTACCGCAGTTTTTATTTCATCCAGTGTGTTTACCGGTATACTTGAACATACCAGGTAGCTAATTCCACCTTCGGCAGCATCATCTGCCAGCCGCTGATAGTCGTTCTTCAGGTTCAGGGTTGGAGCCATGTTCTTAAAACGTTCTGCCATCCTTTGTATTCGTGCAGAATCTGCGGCCGTTTTAGCCATTTTCATAATTTGATCAATCCCAAAAGGCGCTCCACCGACATGAGCTGCACGCCAATGCATTCCCATGTCCTTTACCATCGAAGCGAATTCTTTTGGCTTATATCCGTAATAATTCCCTTTTGACGATCCTGCACTTTCCAATTCTTTATACCCAATTGCTGCCAGCTTTTGTAACGTGCCTTTTGCATCCGTTGTCATTAGATCGCCAAGGGTATATAACTGCAGACCGATCGACTTCTTTGCTTTTAGTAATCCTGCGCTTCCAACTTTTGGCAATAACAAAGTTGCTAATGCAAACGTGCCTGATTGCTGCAAAAAATTTCTTCTGGTTGTCATGTTTTAGAAGTTTATACTATTAAAGTTATTAATAAAAATTGGCGTGTGGGTGACGATGACATAAAAAGAAAAACTGCCTGTCAACTTGCTATTGCTTTGCAGTAACACCAATGATTACTCCTAAGTTTCCATCTGTTTGTATCCGGTTCATTGTGGGCAAGTATAAAGATGTACACGAATCTGTGCTGAGAATACGAAAGCGGATATCAAACTAATCTTTAACAGCATAAATAGTTGGCGAGTTTCCGGTTATAGATTTTATTCGCCCTTGCTTGCCATTCTCGAAAAAATCGCGACCCCAATAATCTATGTTTATATTGCCTATTGACTTTAATTTACCCTCTCTTCTGCCGATAAAGTCATTGGTCCAATAGTCAACATTTATGCTGCCAATAGATTTTAATTTACCGTCCCGGTTGCCAATAAAGTCGTTGGTCCAATAGTCAATATCAATACTACCG
>JAOQAJ010000153.1 GCA_025963675.1 Segetibacter sp. | reverse complement strand
AAGGATATCTACAAGCTTCAAAAGTTATATGTTCTACCCTCGCTTCAAAAAACCGGGTTAGGTAAAGAATTGCTACAAACGGTTGAAACAGTCGCAAAAAGTATGGGTGGAAGAACGTTGCAGCTAAATGTCAATCGTAAAAACATCGCGAAACGATTTTATGAAAGAAATGGATTTGCTGTGATAAAAGAAGAAAATATAGATATCGGGAGTGGATATTTTATGAATGACTTCGTGATGCAGAAAGATTTGTAAAACTTCTTTGTTTTTGATCACTGCGTAACCTGGTAACAAACGCTTAACCGCCGCGCTTCGTTCTTGCAACAGAACCCGACTCCGCTTGTTTCGGAAACTGCTACGCGAAGTTTCGGAATCCCATCGCTTCCCTCAACACACTTTCACAATTTATCTAAAGTCAAAATACAAGCTTCCGGCTAGAGGCACACTTCCTTGCCGCACGTTTTTTTGGCTTTGCGGGCCCATTACTTCAGCCCGTTGAAACTTTGTACCTATTGCAGAGATCTCATGCATAAAACCGATATTACCGTCGGGAAAAGCTGGATTGGTATTGTTGTTTGCTGAAGCTTTGGCTTTTTCCGGCTTTAGCATATGCAGATAAATATTTTTCTGATCGGTATAAACTGTAAAATCACTTTCTTTATTCTGCAATTTCACCCAATACAATTCGGAATGCCATCCTTTAAATTCCGGGTATTTCCAGTTCTCTCCCGTAATCGTGTTGTTGTAACCTTTTTGCCAAACACCAAATTGTGGTCCTTTTAGCCGGTTCTTCCATACGTGATATGGGCCGCGGCCCATCCACTTCATTCCATCGATTTTATCTTCGGGATAGTTGAATGTAATGCCCATGAAATCCGCTGTGTCCCTGGTCGTATAACTATACTCTAGTTTAGGCAAGCTGCCACTTTGAAAGATCCATTTAACCTTAAGACTATCGCCTTTATAGGATGGTTCTACAATAAATGCTTCCCCTTGCTTATAACTCTTGAATTCATTCATTGCTAAATGGCTTCCGGCTAAAGTGGGACCAGCACTGAACGATACATCTTTTTTTCCATTAAATACTTTTTGAAGATAACCGGTCGATTTATCAAAATAATAAGAAATGCCATCAGAAAGAACCGTCAGTGATTGTTGGCTATCATTAGTTGTAACCCCACCTGACTTTGCAACCGCTGGTACCCCGGTGAAAATTTTTGCCGGACTCTTTAATGGCCAGCTCCACGTGCAAATAGTATCTCCCGCTGCATTAAATGCAGAAAGATAAAAAGCATCTGCATTACTTGTAGTAGAAACAGGGACGTTGAAACTTCCTTTCTCTCCAGGAGCAATGTTTGGTAACTTACCGCCCCCTTTTTGCAAGACCTTTAAATTTGATGTTCCTGCGTTGGCGGGTGGAAAAGAAACCATCTTCCATTCATATCTAAGCTGCTTAAGATTAGTATAGAAATACCTGTTTTGTATTTCTATTTTGCCATTCACATTAGCAGGGTTAATCTTACTATCGACGTATACCGGAGACCACAATTCTTTGATCGTATAGTAACTTCCTTCCTTCTCGCGATGCGGTCCTACAATACCATCGGGGGCCCTGTTTCCTGCAACATCTATGCTGTCGTGCCGGTCGCCTCGCACTAGTCCCTCATCATGCAGCGCCCATAAAAAGCCTCCTGCAAAATGCGGATGCTTCAGCATCTCATTCCAAAAATCTTCCAGTGCCGCACCATGCCCGCCATCAAACAAACCGTGCATAAACTCTGTTGGAAAAAATATTTCTTTGGCATTGGCAACTTCATTTTGTACATACTTAAAATCCGGATAGTGTTTGGTATTTGTTCCGTTGAACCTTTCCCACGGATGAATGACAAGCCGCTTCTGCGGATCGTATAAGTCAAAGTCACCGTCCACTGCCCTGTTCCAGCCGCCTTCATTTCCATTATCCCAAATAACTATTGAAGGATGATTGACATCGCGAATTACTAATTCCTTTACAAGCTTGCGTGCAATTATTGTATCATATGCGGCCTGCCAACCGGTTAGTTCATCTAAGACAAACAGGCCAAGGCTATCACACAAATCCAGGAACTCTTTATCGGGCGGATAATGACTCATCCGAACTGCATTCATGTTCATATCTTTCATTGCGCGTATGTCCATGAGGTGAACAGACCTGCTAAGGGTTCGCCCGGTTTCAGGCCATTCGCTATGCCTGCAAACGCCCTTAAAAATCACTTTTTTACCATTTACGTAAAAGCCGTCCTCTGCTCTTAGTTCGGCTGTTCTAAACCCAAATCGTTGCCTGATTGTATGAATGATTTTAGAACCTTCCTTAATTGAAACGACAACGTTGTATAAATTCGGCTGCTCCGGGTTCCATAACTTGATATTGGTAAAATGATGACGAAGCATGCTATCACCAGGTGATAATTGAAAAGGCTTCTCAATTGCTTTCCCTTTTAAATCGTATACCTGTGCTTCTATTGTTTGTTTACCTGTGGCGTTATTAAACACTCGTATGTTGAAATCACCATTTGCTTTTGCATCAATTGCGACTCTTTCTATAAATGTTGACGGAAGGATCTCTAGAAATACGGGCCTGTAAATGCCACCAAACAACCAGAAATCAGACTTTCGTTCTGCCCGGTTAATGGATGCATTTGTTGATTTTTTACTTACTGTTGCTTCCAATAAATTGTACTTATCAAATTGCAACAGGTTCGTGACATCATATTTAAACTGGTAAAAACCACCCTGGTGAATGGAGCCTGCGAGCTTACCATTTATCTTTACTTCTGTATCAGTCATTGACCCATCAAACACAAGGAAGATTTTTTTGCCTTTATGTTGAGGGGCCACCTTAAAATTGTATTTGTACAAACCCTGCTCTTCCGGATTTTGTATATCCTGTGCATAATTATATGATCCGAAGCCCTGTGTTTCCCAGCATGATGGAACAGGAATCGTTGACCATTTACCACTATTCCGGCCTTTGGTACACATAAAGTCCCACTTCACCGTATGATCTTTATCTGTTCCTGATAAGTATTGTAATATAGTTTGCCGGGCAAGTAACTGGCAACAAAAGATTGCTGTTACAAAGAAGAGTAAAATTTTTTTCATCATAATAATTTCAAAATGAACTTAGGTTATTTTCTGTTGAGGTTAATGCAAAAAAGCAAGGCTTTCGTCGTACACTTTGTGTCAGACTTAGTGTTCTTTGTGGTCCTAAGGGAACACTAAGCACGCTACGGGCTACGAAGAACACAACGTAGAAAATCTCAGCTTCAAACTTTTTGTAACTTATTTAAAGATGGGCAGAAGATACATTTCTTGCCGGAAAAAGAAAAAAGCAGAAATTGTTGCTTCTGCTTTTTTTATAGTCTTTTTAAATATTTCAAAAACGGTTCATTATCGTTCTATCAATACGTCCAATTTTATTTTATCAGGGAATAATCAGTGGGCATCATAAAAACAGATTCAACTTTTGTGGTGAGCGAGCCGCCGCCTTTTACTTCAGAAGCAGCTTTAACCTCAACCCATTTGGGATCCGCTCTAAATGCTTTCCATGACTCATCTGCGGCCGCCTTGTCTTTGTGCGCTATGATATAAACTAACATATCACTCCTGGTTCCATCTGCTTTTGGCATTGGCTGAAAGTAAGCAACATTAGTAATGCCCTGTTTTTCAAAAAGCTTCATTGTATGATTGCGAAAACGATCATGCAGGTTTTGAATATTTCCGGCAGAAGCCGTATAGGTACGCAATTCAAAAGTGCGGATAGGAGATTTTGCTTCCAACTTTATTGTGGGCGAATAATCAGTATACTGCAGGTAAGAGCTTTCTACTTTAGTAACCAGTTTTCCATTAGCCTCTGAGGCTTTGGCTACTGCCTGCCATTCAGGATCTGAACCAAATGCTTTCCACGAGGCATCTCTTGCCTCTCTACTCGGGTACGATAAAATATAAATCAGCTTATTGTCAGGATTTTCGGTGGGGATCCAATAGCCGATATTTGTCATACCATGTTTGCTAAAAATGCGGGTAGTGTTGTTACGAAATCTTGCATTTAAATCATCCAGTTTGCCGGGAGCGGCATAATAAACACGCATTTCAAAAACTGGAGTTGGGCGCAACG
Organism: Segetibacter sp.; assembly: GCA_025963675.1. Taxonomy (GTDB): domain Bacteria; phylum Bacteroidota; class Bacteroidia; order Chitinophagales; family Chitinophagaceae; genus Segetibacter. The sequence goes on along the minus strand of JAOQAJ010000153.1, from coordinate 991 downwards.
TGGTTACAGCGGAACTATTTTTTTTAGATGAACTACAAGCCATTAAAAAAAGGCTTAAAACGAAAAACGACGAAAGTATTTTATTCATATGGTTTGTTTTACAATAAAGCAAAAATCAAAAAACAGGCAATAGAGCTGATTTGGCGCAATATAATGCAGAATGCAGAAATGCATTGAGTTTAAAAAAGAAATGCAGGAAATAATGAACTTGATAGCTTCACTAATTCCTGCATAAAAAAAATAGAATTAATCGTTATTGCTTCAGCATAATGTTCCGGTATTCGACTTTCATAGGTGGGCCGACATGCACCTGCACTCCAAGCAATCCATTCGCCTTTCCGTTTACCTTATCGTCATCTGTTACATCACTCATCAATATGCCATTTATATAATGCTGCAAATGATTACCTTTTACCACCAGCCTGCAAGTGTTCCAGTCTTCTGACCTGATTTTTTCTTTTAGTTCGTCTGAAGTTCCTAACGATCCTGTAACTGTTCTTTCGGTCCATGCATTGTTCTTTACAAAATCCCTTACTTGCGCTGATGCATTTTCAAAAGGCTTGACCGTCACTTTTTCGCCACGATATGCCAAAGTTGTTCTAGCCCGCTCTTCATAATTTTGTCCGGTGTATCTATGTGCGCCATCAATATCAGCCTGGTAACCTTTTAAAGCGTGCGGCACCTCGGTTAATTGCACACTCCGATAATTAATACCGCTATTGCCGGCTTTGGTAATCCTAAACTCACAAGTCAATTCAAAATCGCCTGGTTTACCACCTTGCCAAATAATAAAACTGTTGGTTTTTAAAAGTGTAGCAGGGGTAATTTCTCCAACCAAACTTCCATTCTCTACCCGCCAATACGTTGGGTCTCCTTCCCAACCATTCAAGGTTTTTCCGTCAAATATTTGAACGAAACCTTTGGCCTGCTTTTGGTTTTGCCCTGACACCTTGCAGCCTGTCGCTGTCAGAGTCAGGAAAATTAATGCGCA
>JAOQAJ010000385.1 GCA_025963675.1 Segetibacter sp. | reverse complement strand
CGAAATTAATTTCCTGTGCACCACCGTAAATTACACCAGGCACCAATTCCTGAGAGCGAAGCTGGCGCGTGGCTTTTTTGCCCATTTCGGTCCTCAGTTGTCCTTCGATTGTAATTGTCTTCATTTTTGTATGATTGTTTAAATAATTGCTATTGTCTTTCTTCTCTCTTAGCCTTTAGTTGCGAGTGAATAAATAAACTTGTTATACTCCTGTTTTCGTATGCGTTCCTGATCGCGATTGCAAACAAGTCAGCGACAGACAAACATTTTATTTTACTACTTTCCCTTTTTAACGGAATTGTATCGCACACTACTAATTCGTCAAGCACACTGTTTTCAATATTCTCATAGGCCTTTCCACTCAAAACAGGATGGGTACACAATGCTCTTACACTTTTTGCCCCCTTCTCCATCAGTAGCCCGGCAGCCTTGGCCAACGTGCCACCTGTATCACAAATATCATCTATAAGAACTATGCTCCGATCCTTCACATCCCCTATCACCACCATGCTTGCTATCTCATTTGCCCGCTTGCGATGCTTGTCGCAAATGACCATATCTGTATTGAAATAACTGGCAATTTCACGCACCCGATTCGTACTTCCCACATCAGGGGCGGCAAAAGTAAGGTTTTTCAGTTTAAGTTTTTCTATATATGGTATAAAAATGGCCGAACTGTCGAGGTGGTCAACCGGAATATCAAAATAACCCTGGATCTGGGGAGCATGCAAATCCATTGTAATAATGCGGTTTGCACCAGCTGCCACTAATAAATTTGCTATGAGTTTTGATCCGATTGCTACACGTGGTTTATCCTTACGATCTTGCCTTGCATAGCCATAGTATGGCATTACCACGACGATTTTGTATGCGCTTGCACGACGTGCCGCATCAATCATAAGCAAGAGCTCCATTAAATTATCGGACGGCGCATTTGTGCTCTGAATAAGAAAAACATAGTCGCCGCGAATACTCTCCATGTAAACCGTCTGAATTTCTCCATCGCTAAATTTCTGAATATTAATCTTACCCAGGGCAGTTCCAAAACGTTCTGCTATTTTGTTTGAAACACCTTGAGTACCAGTACCGGAGAAAATTTTAATAGAAGGATTCATACCTACAATTATATCGGGCGAAGATAGAGATTAGCACCAGAAAGTTTTAATTTCAACAATTATAAATTTAAGATGGCAAAATCAGGCATTAAAAACTGGCCGGTTGACGATAGGCCACGGGAAAAACTTGCCTTGAGAGGTGCAGAAAGTCTAAGTAATTCTGAATTGCTTGCCATTTTAATTAATAATGGATCAACAGATAAAAGTGCGGTAGATCTTGCAAAGGAACTATTATTGGCTGTTGAAAATAATCTGCAACGACTGGCGAAACTGTCTGTTAAAGAGATGGTAAATTTAAAAATTAAAGGTCTTGGACCTGCAAAAGCTGTAACAATTGCGGCCGCTTTAGAGCTTGGTATCAGGCGAAATATGGCTGACAATAAAAAAGAAATCGTTTTATCGAGTAAGGATATAGCAGGCTTTTTACAAGCACAGTTACAATATAAAAGCCGTGAGGTTTTTGCGGTAGTATTTTTAAACAGGTCGAATAAAATAAATCATTATGAAATAATTAGCGAAGGTGGTATAACGGGAACTGTGGCGGATCCGAGAATTATTTTAAAGAAAGCTTTACAACACGAGGCAGTAAGTATTGTGTTATGTCACAACCATCCAAGTGGAAACCTAAAACCAAGCCGACAGGATCAGGAGCTAACGAATAAAATAAAAGAGGCCGCTCTGTTTTTTGATATCAAAGTACTTGACCACATTATTGTAAGTGAAGAGGGTTACTACAGTTTTGCTGATGATGGAATGTTGTAAAGGCATGCAAAGTCGAAGATAAAAATCAACACAAGAAAGTCGTTGAAAAAATCGTATCAGATACTCTATCGCTGCTTACCGAATTCGCGCTTACGGAGCTTTTGTTACCCTCACCCAGTCCACCAGTATCTTAATTTTTCCCTGCTTAATTAAATCTACAGTCGTAGCAGGTAAACCAGAATATGGAGTAGTAATTTTATTAACTCCGGCCGGGTAACCACCACCTAAAGCGAAGTTTAAGATCATATGTTTTGGAGTATCAAAAGCCCACTTCCCATACTTTTCGATCATCGATTTTGTAACAGTATAATAGCCTCTTCCGTCAATTTTAAAAACGATAGAGTCAGGTGTCCAATCAACTGAATAGACATGCCAGTTAGTTACCGGGTTAACCATCACAGAAGAATCTCTTTTGACAAAAGGTGTATTGCCTGAATAACCAGGGCCATGTATGGCCGAATTAACCCATTCGCTCTCGCCAATAAATTCCATGATATCGATCTCCCCTGTTTGTGGCCAGCGGTCGTTGCCTAGTAACCACCAGGCAGGCCACAGCCCTTTGCCTTCAGTCATCTTTATTCTCGCAGCTGCGGAACCATAAGTAAAGTCAAACTTTCCTTTTGTATGCAGTCTCCCTGAAATAAAATCGAACTTCTTTCCATCCTTGGTTATAAAGCCAGGAGTATATCTTGGCTGTATTACCAACGCTCCATTTTTTGCACCTTCAGCTTCTTTTCCCTTAACGAAATAAACTGTAGCAGTCGAATCAATATATGCCTGTTGCTCATTATTAAAAACCTGCCCGGTGATCAGCACATTCCATTTTGAGCGATCTAACGAAGGCACCGAAAAATCATCGAAAAAAATCGTTTGGGAAGAAGGCTGATTTTTTGAGGTGTTTTTTGAACCAGCACAAAAAGTAAAAGCCGGAACAACAGCGAACAATGCAATCGCTAGAAAACAGAATCTATTGTTATCAATCATTTGAACTTTATTAATTTAAAAGCTATTGGGTTCTAAAGATAAATCTGTTGATTCTATTTTAAGATGACTTTTTTGGACCGAAGTAATTATGAGCATTTCTAAAAAACACCTTGAAAAGATACTTTGAAGAGATTTGTTCACACGCCCTATGTAGAAAGTAATAAAAATAAAAAAGCTGGCACTGGAAAGTGTCAGCCTGGTAATAAGAATATTGGATTTTAAAATACCTTAAAAAAGGTTACATTATTAAAACGCCTTCTTAAACGTCTTAGTATTCCAGATTTTTGTTTAGAACAATCAGGGTATGTACTTGGCCTTTTGGGGTGATTTAAAATGAGAATTGTTTCAAAATGGGAAAAGCATCTGTATTCACCATGTAAAGTCTTATGCGAAGGATTAGTCTAAAAAAAAAGGGCGGCTAACAAAAATTGTTAGCCGCCCTTTTTTATGAATTCAAAATCTTAATAGCTCGCGTTCTGAGTTAAGTAACCGGGCAAATTAGAAGCCCCATCAATAGCGGTCTGCGGGATTGGAAAAATTCTTTTCAGTTTATCTGAGTTTGACTTTTCGGTCCATGTTCCTTCATACTTTCCGAAACGGATCATATCAGTTCTACGCAAGCATTCCCAATAAAACTCAAACCCTCTTTCACGAAACAGAAGATCAAGTGATATAGAAGCTAGTGGTTTTGCAGGCGTGGTAGCTGTTCTGGCACCTCTTACAACATTAACGTCAGCCAAAGCTGCGACGGCATTGGGAGTTGACTTTCTAAGCTTTGCTTCCGCTCTCATTAAGTAAATATCTGCAAGACGCAAAATAACTATATCAGGTTCTCCAAAATTCCTTCCGCTGACAGATGTTCTGCTAAACTCATATTTCTCGACCCTGTAACCGGTATTGTAATTACTACCAGCAACAGAGAAGTCAATTTGTTCTGTAAAATCAACAGGCAGGGTCGGCTTATTACGTGTATCATGGAACAGTTTTGCTACCAGCATTTTACCATTAGCGCACTTTAAAAATACCCCGTTCCTCCTGATTAATCCATACTGTTGCCCTCTTAAAATACCGCGATTAATATTGAAGCTGGCAGCATCGACACACGAATCTGCAGGATTGGAGTAAATAGATAAGTTCTGTTTGTAAAAACGGGGGTCTGAAACAGCAGGATCCAAAGGCAAATTTGCATCTACCCAGGTCCTGTAAAAATCAGGAGTAATTGCTGGACCGTCGGTTCCGTTAGCACTTGGATATGCCGGTAACGGAAATTGGTCACCTGATAAAGAGAAGTATGCCATACGATTATGACCATTGAGATCATTACGCTGATCTACTGCAAAAATCAACTCCTTATTGGTGTGGTTGTTATCATTAAAAAGAGAAAAATATTCAGGAGCTAAAGCATATTGGTTTGAAGCAATGATCTTATCGCAATATTCAATAACCTTGTCCATATCCTCGTTCTTAAAAGTAAATGAAGCTGCGAATGGATCACGATAAACAGCAGCATTCAAATAAAGACGAGCCAGCAATCCCCATATTCCTGCTTTTGTAAGTCTGCCAGGACCAGTAGTGGTTTCAACTATCGGCTCAACAGCTAATAACTCAGACTTGATGTACTCTAATGCTTGTTCGCCTCTTAAAATCTTAGAAGTCTCACCCAAATCATCTTTTACGAAAACTAATCCGAAAAGATCTAATGTTAGCATTGAGTAATAAGCCCTCATACCTCTCGCCTCTGCGATAAATATTTTCGCATTAGGATCAGAGTTTGTTGGTAGCGCATTGATTGCAGTTACCGCTCTCGAAATTCCCTGAGTAATATTATTCCAGGTGCTCCTCACATTCGGATCGGTACTCGTAGTCTCATGTTTATGCAATGCCAGGTAAATACCATTGTCGCCCCAATCTGTTCCGCCTCGGTAAGGTAAAATTGCCTCGTCAGTAGAAATCTCCTGCATAGCAAAGTAGTTGGTATGAAGAAAAATATCCGGAAGCCGGGCATATACAGGCGCTATAATTCCTTCTGCAATTTGTTTATCTGTAAGGCCTGTTACAGACGACTCGTCAAGTACCTGTTCATTTAATTTTGTACAGCCTGTCATTATAAAGAGGAACACCAGGACAATTGGTACATTCACTAATTTCTTAGTCATTTTCTACTATTTTAAAATGAAAAATTTAATCCAAAGATGATGGATCTCGCTTTAGGATAACTCTGGTAGTCTATACCGTAAGAAGAGATACCATTAACAGTTCTATCAGTATTTACCTCAGGATCGAAGCCGTTGTATTTAGTAATTACAAATAAGTTTTGTCCTGTTACTGATAAACGAATAGCAGAGATCCACTTCTTGATACCTAAATTCTCGGTATTGAAATTATATCCTAAAGAAAGATTATTGAGGCGTAGGTACGCGCCTTCTTTAAGATACCTTGTACTTACGGGGGCTGAATTGCTGACAGATTCCACCGCATCAGCAATAGCATCACGCGTTGTGTTTACACTCTTTGCAAGTTTATTCTTATAAAAATAACTGTTAGCAGTATTATCATAAATTCTGTTTCCTGACACTCCGTTGAAATTTATAACAAAGTCGAAACCTTTATAAGCAGCGCCTCCATTAATACTATAAATAACATTTGGTAAAGCAGTACCCGCCGCAATTCTGTCTTTGTCTGAGATTATACCATCCTTATCAAGGTCCCTATAAGTACTTATGCCATTTGCATCAAAACCAGTAAACTCTTTTAAATAAAAGGTTCCAATAGGTTGTCCGTTCAGGTATCCGTTAATCGTTGCTGATGTAAGGCCCGAACCCGATGCAGAACCTGATGGTATAACTGAATAAGGAGAGCTGTTAACAACATTATTCATATAAGTTATGTTGCCTCCGAAGTTGTAAGAAAAGCCTTTAGTTGATCTATGCCTGTATTCTATATCAAACTCAATTCCCTTATTCTTAATAGTCATATCGGGTACATTAGTCCAGAAAGTATTTGCAGGTTGTATCGGATCTGCTGGAATTACTTCAAGCAGGATGTTATTGGAAACTTTGTTGAAGAAGTCGATCGAGCCCGATAAAGCGCCTTTGAAGAGGGCAAAGTCTAAACCAACATCGGTTTGTGTAGATACCTCCCACTGGATGTCTGGATTGGCGAGTCTTGAAAAAGTAGTTCCTGCAGGGTAAGGACCTGAAGTATACAAGGGATAACTTGTAGATGCTGTCACCTGGGAAGTAAACAATGCCTGCGTGATCTTTGAAGGGATTTCCTGGTTACCCGTCCTACCCCAACCAGCCCTAAGTTTCAGGTTACTAAATACCGAGTTAGCCATAAATTCCTCTTCCGAAATCTTCCATCCGGCGGAGAAAGATGGAAAGTATCCATACTTATTATTTGAACCAAATTTGGAGGAACCATCAGCGCGGAAGTTGGCCGTAAGTAAGTATTTATTATTCAATTGGTAAGTCACACGACCAAAGAAAGATTGAAGTTCATTTATATATGCAAAGCCCCCCGGCCTGTTATTAGCCAATGTAAGTTCCTGCCCTAATCCAGGGTTATAAATAGGTTCAACAGGTGAGATAGGAAAGCGGTTTATACTGTTATTTCTTCCCTGCACAAAAATCTTTTGATAAGAATGACCGGCTAATGCAGAAATGTTGTGCTTTGGCCGGGCGAACGAATAAGTAAGGTAATTTTCTATCAACGTATTCCTGTTGTTGTTGTAATACGTTTCAAGTCTGCCTTCACGCAGTGGTACCGCATAAGGCAATGCTTGCAAATCTCGTGTAGCATTTGAATTGTCAACTCCAAAATTCATCTTATACACGAGACCTTTAATCAACTTAAGTGAGGGAGAAATATTTCCAATTACGCGGTTAATAGTAGCAATATCCTTGTCGAGTTTGAGATAAACAAGCGGGTTACTAATACTTTGGTAACCTATTGGATTACCTTTAGCATCATAGGCCGGATAAGTTGGATTGTTGCTGATTGCATCACCTATCATACCATTGATCGGGGGGCGCTGGTTTTTAGTATTGGCAATATTTAAATTAGCTTCAACTACCAATCGGTCATCCCAAAACCTTTGAGTAACATTGAACCTTCCCGAATACCTGTCGAGGTTATTTTCTTTAATTATTCCCTGTTGTTTTTGTAATCCAAATGAAGCGTAATAAGTCAGCCTTTCTGCGCCGCCACTCATTGTTAAGTTATGATTTTGAGTTATCGCTGTCCTGGTAATTTCTTTTTGCCAGTTAGTTGATCCGCGCTGGTCATCTAATGAGTTGCCCAGTTTAGCAACCTCCGTACGAAATTCATCTGCAGTTAATACAGGTAACATTCTTGCAATCTTTGAATAGCCCAGGCTCGTCGAATATGCCAGAGTCGACACTCCGGCTTTACCTCTCTTTGTAGTAATAAGAATGACACCGTTTGCCCCGCGTGAACCATAGATAGCTGTAGCTGAAGCATCCTTCAAAACGTCGATAGATTCAATATCCTGCGGATTGATAAAATTTAACGGATCACCTCCACCTGTACTTGAATTATCTAAAGGCAAGCCATCAACCACAAAAAGTGGGGTACTTCCTGTTCTTACGCCTCCAGGCCCCCGGATGGTAATACCTTGTATAGCTCCGGGCTCGCCACTGGCAGAAGTAACGTTTACACCAGACACTTTACCTTGTAAAAGTTGTTGAGGTGAGTTAATGATACCCCTGTTGAACGCCTCGCTTTTAATAGACTTTACTGCACCTGTGACATCCCTTTTATTTTGAGTACCATATCCCACTACGACCACCTGGTTTAGCTCAGCAGAATTTGGAAGTAATGAAATTTCAACATTGCCACCTGTACCTGCAGTAAACTCCTGGGTAACAAAACCAACATAACTAATTACAAGTACGCTTTTATTGTCGGGAACAGTGATTGTAAATGCACCATTTGCATCAGAAGCTGTGCTTTGTGAACCTCCCTTCACGTTTATTGTTGCTCCCGCTAAAGGTCTTCCATTGCTGGCGTCCTTTATTGTTCCGCGAACTGTTTGTGGGGGATTTTCAAATATTTCAAAACCGAAACCAGCTTTTGCAAAAGCAGTTCGGGGAGTCAAAAAACTAAGAAAAATGAGGCAGGCTAAACATACTTTTAGCCATCCAGGTGAAAAATAAATTTTACACATTTACTGCAGTTTACTTTGGTTAGGTAAATAAAAAGAGGCAAGTTATAGTGACAATTGTTTATTTCAATAAAAACAAATTATCTAATTATTAAGCCTTTTGCCTACCAAGTTAAAATTATTTTTAATGCTTTCAAACTAATGACAGCGACAACGGGTAGGTTGCATTTCATGGTTATTGTTTCCCAAAACATTGGTTCTGTTTCATGCTTGATATAAAGCATTAAAAAAATTCGGGCTCATCCTGCAGCGGGATTTTTTTATAGATTCTTTGAAAAAAAGAAAATAGTTACTCTCTAAACAAGTTAATTATACATTGGCCGGGATGGATACAATGGACCATAACAGATGTAAGACAAGAGGTAGAATACAGCAAGAGAGCTCAATACGAAATAAAGACAATTTGGGAATAAGCAATATATCATTTCACTTACATTGTTGCGTCGCACTCTTGTACTTTTTTCTCATTATTCAACAACTTCAAAAAACGAAGAAACACCCCGAGTTTCATCAGCAGTAAAAGTATGATAGCAAGAGTGGGCTGCGACCGCTTTAAACTCGAAACACAAACGTTGAACTCAAAACAAACCTTCTCCTCACCAGGTTCCTCTATGCAAATGATCAGATTTTTTCTGGTTAATTCTCTTTAGTGGTATTTGCATTCCATTGGTTTTTTCGAGCCAGTCCCAAAGTTCTTTATTCAACTGTTGAGCGACAATCTGGTGTTGGCCACTGCGTATCAGGTTGTTTACTTCGAAAGGGTCCTTTTGAATATCAAACAATTGATCTATATCCCAAACCCCTTGGGTCCGTATAAACTTGTATTGGTCTGTTCTGACAGCAAATTGTGTAGGTGTCTGAGGAAAGGCATTTTCCCAATAATATTCATAAAATATTCTATCCCGCCATGGCACTTGCTTTTTTGTTAAAAGAGGAAGGAAAGAACTCCCTTGCATTTGCACAGGTTTATTAATGCCCGCCATCTCTAAAAAAGTGGGCGCTATATCAAGGTTTAGAACCATCTGATTTACTATTGTTCCCGGACTTATTAAATCAGGACAGCGTGCTAATAATGGCACCCGCATAGATTCTTCATAAGCCTGTCTCTTATCTATTAATCCATGTTCGCCGAAAGCAAATCCATTGTCACCCATATAAACGACTAGCGTTTCTTTGTCGAGCCCGTTTTCTTTTAGATAATTTAATACTCGGCCAATGCTGTTATCAACACCCATTAATGTCTCAAGGTATCGCTGATAAAACTCATCAAACTCTATCGACTCATTATACATATAATCCACGCCGTGCCAGCTATGACGTTGTGCTTTTACCCATTCGGGAATGTCCTGGTTATTAAATTGGTACGCACTCCCATCAGCAGCTTTGCCCCTTGTAAATTTTTTACTTGCCGCCGTGGCAGTAGTATACATCGATACCGGGTACTGAATGGAAATGTTCTTATAGCGGTCTACATCGCGCTTTGCAGGGGCCTCTCGTTCGTGTACAGCTTTATGTGAGAGATAAAGAAAAAATGGCTTTTTTTTGTCTCGTTTTTTCAACCAGTCCAGAGAGAGATCGGTTAGTAAATCAGTAATGTATGCGCTGTCTTTATACTGCACATGTTTACCATCAATGTTTAGTAAAGGGTTATAATACACGCCCTGTCCTCTGAAACTTACCCACTTGTTAAAGCCTGGTCGCGGCTCGTCCGTCTCACCACCCATATGCCATTTACCAAAAAAACTTGTTTGATAACCTACCTTCTGCAGGTACTGGGGAAAATAAACTAAACTGGCAGGAGCAGGTGACTGATTGTCGACGACAGTATGAGTATGCGCATACTGACCGGTTAAAATAGATGCGCGACTTGGAGAACATAAAGCGGTAGTAACAAACGCATTCTTCATATACGCCCCTTCTTTGGCCAGCCGGTCCATATTAGGCGTTTCTAAACCCGGGACTCTTCCGGTAAAACCCATAAAATCATACCGGTGATCATCGGAAAGTATGTAAATAATATTACGAGGTTTTACACCGGCAAGCTTACGGTAAGGCAACTGTTTTGAAATCTTTTGCTGAGCAAAAAGATCAATCGAACAAAATGGTATCAGAAGAACTATTGCAACAAATAGCATTAGCGTTTTTAAACTTGTCGGCTTACTTACCATATTTTACCCGTATTAATATTTAGAGTTTCTGACCAAATAAATTCATTTGCTTTCAAGTTTAGCTGCGTCGGCCGTTGTTCTAAATCTCGACGGTGCAGCCACACAACAAGATTTCTTTTTAATTCTGCCCGCTGATTGAAGATGAATTGAATCGGCTGATTGAACAAGCGATGAAACAGTAAGGTTGCCAGGTTGAATTGCGCTGTCATTGCAAGCAATTGCAATAAACCCAAAGACAACACATATAAAATTGAGAATTTTTCGGTTCATCTTTTTAAGATACTATTCAATTTACATTGAATTTAGATCAATACAATGTAGTACAAATGCTCAAGCGGTTAAACTTAAATGCTATCTTTTACACACCTGAAACCTAAATTATTGCTACCACTACGCACCTCGCCTTTCCCCCGGCTTCCCCGCCTATACCTAACGCAATACTGGTCACTGCAAAGAAAGGAGCCGCCCCGCTGCACTCGTTTAACTGCGTTTGGCTCATCTGCATCATAACTTTCATCCGGGCCTGTCGGATTACTTGAAGGACTGTGACTATAATAATCGGATCTATAAAAATCGTTACACCATTCCCAAACATTGCCCTCCATATCATATAACCCAAAGTCATTAGCAGGATAAGATTTTACTGGTGCTATACCAACAAAGCCATCGTCACCTGTGTTACTGGTTGGAAAATCGCCCTGGTATATGTTAGCAACCCATTTACCTCCCGGTTTCAATTCATTGCCCCAATAATATTTTTGATTTCCTTTTCCACCTTGCGCTGCGTATTCCCACTCTGCCTCCGATGGCAACCGCTTGCCCGCCCATTTTGCATAAGCCTCAGCATCTTCATAACTGATGTGTACGGCGGGATAATTGTCAAGACCCGACAAAGTAGAATTTGGACCAAGTGGGTGCTTCCAATCGGCCCCGGCAATATATTGCCACCATTGCAATGGATTTTCTAAAGATACTTTATGACCAGGTACAGTAAAAACAGCTGAGCCAGGAACTAAACTTTCTGCTGGCACCCCAGGATAATCTTTAGGATCTAACTTTTGCTCTGCTATCGTTATATAATTTGTCGCCTTCACAAATTCCTGGAACTCTGCATTTGTCACTTCATGCTCATCCATCAAAAAACCTTTCAACGTTACTTTGTGCACCGGCTGAGCATCGGGAAACATTGGGTCGGCTGTTCCCATTTCAAATGATCCACCCGCTATCCATACCATTTTTGGCTTAATAATCTTAACAGCATGTGCACCAACATTCCCCTTCGTTCCCGCTGATGTAATCGTTTCCGCTTGCCGATTTTTACATGCAGCAATGCACATTATTAAAGCTGCTTGAATTATATAAGAAACTATTTTACCCGAATTCATTAAAGTTCCTTTGTTTATAACAATACAATTATAAAGAAATTTAAAGCATAATGAAAACATTATTCATGCTGAAGCGGGATCTCTTACAAATAAAAGAACCCGATTAACCAGTTCAATAAACCGAAACAATTCAAAGAAAGATTTGCATCTACTATCGCCGCTCACGTACTTCAATTCCTGTTGAAGACATCGCACTTGTCATTAAGCAGGAATTGATTTACCTGGTAAACCGTGAAGGTCATCGGTAGATAATTTATTATTATGAATCATTGGATAAAGTAGAAGAATTAGTAAATCACAATCGTTTTATAGGTCAATCAACAACTCCTCATTCACCCTCCGTTATTGAGAGTTATCGTGTTGATGATACCAAAGCTTACCCTTAACATGTAGGGCATTAAAACTTCCGTGCTAATTATAAGCAAAGGCAAAGCAGCGGATTTTAAGAAATGGTTTAACTAACATAAGCACCGTATTTTTCGTGCTCACGAAGACTAAGATGCTGTCACTTTTCTGTAGAAATTGGTCGTCTGTTTTTATTAATAATTATTAATATGGCCTATGTCTAAAATTTTTACTCATTTCACTAATCGTATGATTTGTATTGGTTTAGCTCTTACAATACATCGGTTTTGTAGTAATAGTACTAAGGAAAAAAGGATAACTTCGTTAATTTACGGTGGATAATTACTGGTAAATAAAAAAATATAAACAGTGGGAACTTATAGTAGCAAATACCTTATTTTTAGCCTAACCCCTAATCTAATATTTACTTATTTTGAAGAAAGTTTTACCCTTCACTTTTCTCGACAAGATTTATGAAGCAGAAATCACTCTAAAGAAAAATACGAACAACCATTATTATTATATAGCATTAACAAGTGCTGAATTAATTAAAAACTACGCTCTATATTATCTTTTTGACTATTCGACGTCTTCGGGCCTAACTTATGTATCAACGTTACAAGATCCAAAGAATGATATAATGGTTGAAACGCTAAAAACAGCTCTATTAAAACATATAGAAAGCCAGCGGAAAGAAGACTATTGCCATAGCTAGTTGAAGACGTTAGCCTGCAATAATTGGTTGGTTTCAAATTGACAGATCAACGTTGAGTTCAATGTTTGCTACGTTTAATTCCAGTTCTTTTAAAAATATTATCAAACATTCTTTCAAAGTCGGCTTCAGAAGGCAGTTGTAGTTTTTGTGATAGAGTTGGTTCCTTTGCCACCATATCCTTGACTAGACTCTCATTTTCCGGTAATCTGAAATTCTTTTTACACAGCCGTACAATTTCTCTGCAAGTAACTTTTTGTACGTTTATATCAGCCAGAACTCTCTTTCTCACATGTCCGCAAATGTCAAAATGTGGATGAATATTTCTACCCATAAAGTCAATCCAGTTAGGATTTAAACCCACTTTACTTGCATATTTATATAATTCATCAATACTATCCGCAGTTAGATGAATGCCATCGGTATAAACCATCTATTCAATTTGTTAAACGATTACAACAACTCTGCCATAACTCCGACTAAAAAGATTTTTTGATATCCCGACAAGACTGATAAAAGCTAATCCTGATCTGGCTTATTGTAGGCGATGTACAATTTTTAAATTTTCAGATATGGCTAAACTTCCGGGACAACGCGCACCAAAAATGTGTTTAGAAGAGAAGATATCGAAATGAATGACAGAAAGTAAAGGAAAAAGAGAAAAACCCATAAGCAACAAATTTCGTATATCTAATACAAATTAACTATTGCTCAACTAGCTTTCTTTCCCAACTTTTGTAATTCTTATTTTATAAATAAACTTTTCATGCTATTAATTAAACTCTTATCAATAGTTCCTTTGTGTTTTTTGTTTTTCACGCTTTTAATCTGCCTTAGGGCTTTCTTTAGCAGGTTTTTGGATGAGGAATAATTTAGCAATTGGTAAACATAAAAAACGTTACCGAAGAAATGACCGAAACAGCGTGGTTGTTTCATTAAAAGATCAGCTCTCACAGATAACTCGGCTCTTAATCTTCTTGGTTGCAGCAGGCGTTAATATCTTTTATATGGCAACAAAGGCTACGTTAGTAGTCTAAGATTAAAGTTGTTTTTCCATACTATACTTACCAATTGTTTTCCTGGTCTTTGTTAGTCCTCTCCAATGGCTGAGGCGGGTTATTTCTCCAGTTTTTGTCATATCGCACGAAGAACGCTAACCATCCTGTTCGAGATATTCTCATTAGATAAGGTTGTGCTACAACTAACAAAATTGCATTTAATGATAGCCAATAAAAGATTCGGTTGTCATATAAGTTGAAGCCTATTAACACCCACCATGCTATAAATGTCGCTACACAAAGAGCCACTGACAAAGCATAGCTTACATAACTTGAACCAAAGTAAAAACCTACTTCAATATCTAACGGCTGTTTACATACCGGACATTGCTTATTCATCGTCATTGTTTTGCTTAGGTGCCACGGATTTTTGTCCTGAAACATGTCGCCCTTCCGGCATCTGGGACATTTGCATTTTAATAAACTTAAGATACTTGGATCGCCTTCTGTTGTTGCCATATTAGTGGGTGTTATAATTTGGTCTGATATTACGTTTCCCTATTTTTTATTTTTCAATAATTTGTTTTCTAAATACTTCAGGAGCTACTCCCACGTATTTTTTAAAAAATTTTGAGAAGTAAGAATTGTCTATAAAATCGAGTTCAACAGCGATTTCAGCCACAGTCATTTGAGCATTAATTAATAGTCTTTTTGCTTCTAATATTACCCTGTCTCTTATTAATTCACCTGCTGACTTTCCTGATACTTCTTTGCTTAATGCATTTAGATGATTTGGAGTTACATATAGCACACCTGCATAATCCTTGGTCAATTTCTTTTCCTTATAGTGCAGGTCTATTAACTTCTGAAAGTTTCTAAATAGCAAAGAGTTGTAATTATTCTGTTGATTTCCACTATGCCTATTTGTATACCTGTTTACCTGTATGAACAACTGGATTAAGCCTGCTCTCGCCATATCATCTTTTAGCTCTTCCATTGAATTCCCCTCCCTGATTATTGTTTCTAAAATGCAACTGAGTCGAGTCTGTCCTTCTGCAGGAATTGTTATCACCTGCTCATTAGCAATGCCTGAAAAGAAAGTAAACTGGTCAAGGTATCTAGGATTAGATATCAGCGAATTAATATACTTTTCGGAAAAGTTTACAATAAAACCATTCGGTTCATTCTCAAAATCCCAGCTATGCACCTGGCCCGGAATCATAAAATATATTTGGCCTGGCTCTACAGGAAAATGAATAAAATCTATTGAATGCTTTCCACTACCTTTTGAAAAGTATACCAGATGATAGAACGAATGTTTATGAGGGAAATGAAGATCTTTGTGCGTCGCTAAGTAATGGTCGAAGCAGTCAGCCATAAAATCACTTGGCGAAAGCGGAGTTTCAGTAAGGCTACAGATGCTGTATGTGGGAAGAACTTGCTTTGACATTACCATTATTTATGATGCAAAGCTACTGTTACAGCACAACTATTAGGGGTAGTTTTTAATGATTTAATGGTACTTTTTACTGATTAAAGAAGTTTAAGGGCACGGTTGTTCTCCCACTTTAAAGATAGCAAAGACGTTTCTTTTTTTCCCGGAACTATTGATTCGTATTGAATTTTCCTTCACGATTTCATCTGCACCACTTATGTTTTAAGCACAGCTTTTTCAAGGGTGGTTTTTTCAAGCAATCACCCAGTTAGTCCCAACTATAGCTTCTTCAAATCCCGGGTGTTAACTAATGCCATAATAGCCGCCATTTTTTTAAGTATTTTTACTAAATAAAGGCACAAAAATCGAAATACTATGAAGATTGAAAAAGCTATTTTGGCGGGTGGATGTTTTTGGGGAGTGGAGGAACTAATACGAGCTCTGCCTGGTGTAACAGACACTGTTGTGGGTTATTCTGGTGGTGATGTCAAAAATGCCACGTACCGAAATCATGGAACTCATGCTGAAGCCATCGAAATAACCTTCGCCCCGGAAATATTAAACTATAGAACTCTTTTAGAATTCTTTTTTCAAATACACGATCCTACTACACGAAACAGGCAAGGGAACGATAGAGGAACCTCGTACCGGTCGGCGATTTTCTATATGAATGACGAACAAAAAGCAATTGCAGATGGTTTGATTGCCGAAATGACAGCTTCAAAGAAATGGCCGGGGCCTATCGTCACTGAAATAGTACCTGCAGGAGATTTTTGGGATGCGGAGGTCGAGCACCAGGATTACCTGCAAAAACATCCTGGCGGCTATACCTGCCACTTTATAAGACCTGATTGGAAGATTTAGTTGGCAGCTCGTTTTACACCTGGTGTTGCAGCGCCTCTCCAGGCAGGAGAATGCTCATATATTTTTGAACCTATTAGTCTGACTCTTGCGAGAAAATGCAGACATCCTATTTCTGACATCCATATTAATCGCTCGTCAGATGTTGACTCTATCCTTCTAACCAAATCATGTCCCGACTATAAAATGTCTTATATAAACAAGCAAAATTATGGTGGAGACCTATCAACAACTCGCTCGTTATTAAAGGGCACAAAAGCAAAACCTTTTACCTATCCCAGCTTTGATAGTAGGCCAATTGCTATTGTGTTAATAAAAGGAAAACGGCTCTTACTTGATTTTTGGGCCACCTGGTGTGGGGCTTGTTTGGGCAATGCCCAGGATCAAAAAACTGTGTGAACAATACGATATAAAAGGACTGGAAGTGATTGCGGTGGTAACAGAAAATAAAGAAAGGGTAGCAAAAATCTTTGCACTCAATAGTTCCCTTATTCCACGCTATTTGGCGATAAAAAATAAAAGAATATTATAAACTCGAAGCCGCCCCGTTATAATTTGATCGACCACACAGGTACCATAATAGAGGATGTAAGTGGAGACATGAATAAAATAGAAGAAGAGATAAAAAAACGATTACAGTAAATACTATACTTAATTTCCACAATGTATCTAATTTATGCTTTCGTTTTATCATACCTAATAACAAAGGTGCTAACGCCCGGCATAAAAACTTTTCACCCTCTATTGCAAGCTTTTGTCCTGGTCGCTTCCCTGGAAAGTATCCCATACGCAAGGGACCAGTCGTATTTACAAAGTGCCGTTACGAATGCTCTTAGCTCAACTCTGATTTAGTTTCTGCCATTTTCCAGGGAGTAATCGATTTTGGTATGAGGGGTTCCCCTATAGGACCTTTATAAGCTGGAAATTGAATACCACTAGCAGCCAACAAGCCGTAAATTTCAATCATTGCATTACTGCGTATTGCTCCCGCCTCCGTGAGATCCTGTACCCAAAACAAGACTTTTAGTTTAATCGCTAAATCTCCAAATTGGTGTAGTACTACGGCTGGCGGCTGAGATTTCAGTATTTTGTCATTGTTCGCCAATGTTTCCTGTATCAGTAATGAAACCTTTTTAATGTCTGAGTCGTACGGTACATCAATCAGAAATTCTATCTGCTTATTGCGGTCTTGCATTGTCCAGTTAATAAGATGTTGGCTTAGCAAATCACCGTTTGGTACAATGATATCTGCACCTTCATTATTATTTATCTTGCTGCTTCTAACGCCGATCTCTTTCACGACCCCGGTTTTACCACCCACCTCTATAAGATCTCCTACTTGTATAGGCCTTTCAAATGCAAGTATTACCCCAGACACCAGGTTGTTCACAATATTCTGCAAGCCAAATCCAATGCCCACACCCAGCGCGCCTATCATCAGTGATAGTTTATCTAAGGGAATTCCGGCAGCTGCGACAGCAATACAAAAACCGAGAGTCCAGATAGTTAAACGTATCAACAACATCATTGAGCCAAGCCGGCTGCGCCTGTTTGAATTCTTTATTTTTTGGTTTCCGAAGAAAAAGTTGATCGCACCGGATATCATTGAAGAAAGCCAGATGATACAAATAAAAATGGCTACGCTTTTAAATGAAAATACCATGCTTCCGATTGTTCTTGTTTCGGTGAAAAAGGAACCAAGCA
>JAOQAJ010000284.1 GCA_025963675.1 Segetibacter sp. | reverse complement strand
TTTAATTTTTCCTGATTATAGATATGTTAGTTTGTCGGGGCTATATGCATTTGCTATAATTTGGAGAATTATGAAAAAACGATTGAAAAAGTATAAACCAAAAGTGATAGTAGAAACCCCATCTGTCGTCGAACAATAGTTGACATCCTACCTTTTGGTTTTGCCAATGTAGTTGTAAAAAAATGCCTGCAACTTATTTTGATTAAACCTGCTTCGCTATTTTCTATCTGATAACAACCAACCTGTGCTTTTCATTCCAGGTGAAAAAACAGATAGTTTAAATATTTTCAGTTGATGCTTGTCGTTTAAAATATGTAAACATAGCAATAACAAAAATTGATAAACTAAATATGCTTTATTTCGTAGGTTAGTCAACAAGAATATAAAGAATTTGGATGATGAACAGTAAAATTAAAATGAAGATTTCCAGGTCGTATATCAAAAACAACTAAAAATGATTTTAAGATTATTCATATCGGTTTTGTTTGCAGGAATTTTAAATTCGGGCTTTTCACAGGTTCAATGGCAGTTAAACAGAGACGAGGACGGGATAAAAATATATACAGGCAAAGGAACCTCGTCTAAGTTTAAGGAGATAAAGGTGGAGGCAAATTTTGCAGGTACACTACAAAAATTAATGAACATCCTCGTAAATGTTAATCAGACTAAAGGTTGGGTATATGGAACTAAGGACTCTTATATTATCAAAAAGATAAATGCCAATGAAATTTTATATTATTCTGAAACTGCGTTGCCATGGCCGGTTAGCAACAGAGATATTCCTATAAGAATGGTTTTAAACCCTGATCAAAAGAATAACAGTTTGAAGGTTTTTGCTTCTGGCATTCCTGACGCTATTCCCGAGAAAAAAGGTATCGTTCGTATTCCATATTTCAACGCTTACTGGGACGTAAAGTCAGATGGAAAAAACAGGCTTAACATAACGTATGTTTTAAAAATGGATCCCGGAGGTAGCGTTCCTGCCGGAGTAACTAATATGTTTGTCTCAAAAGGCCCTTTTGAGACTTTTAAGAATCTTGCTGAAAGATTGAGACAATAGGCTCAGCAGTAAATTGGGTGGTAATTGGATAATTGTAAAATCAGGAGTAATTAAAAAATCTGCTCAATCTTATAAGTTATTCCGTTGATGGTTGTGCTGTCACCATTTTTTAATCCAAGCAGTTTAGTTCCTAAGGGAGATAGTGGAGATAGAGCGATGATAGTAAGACCTTCGATAGCAATTTTACCTAATGCAACGCTTACAAAAAAGCACCCTTTGTCCGTTTTTACAAGGCTTCCTCTGGCAATTTGAGCACTTTTTAAATTTTGATCCAATTTATCAAATGCAGACTTTTGATCAAGCGCATCCTTTAATTGTTTCCTGACATTATCCTGTTCTATTTGTAACATCGTTCTGGCAGTTTCGTACTTATCTCCAGCCGAGCTTTTTGTTTCGTTTTTAGTGCTGTCGATCAAATCAGCTAATATTTTCTGCAGTAATGAAACCTTATCCTTCATTGCGGCGGTATAGTACTCAAAAACTTTTTGTTTAAACGTAGCTGACAATTTTTCTTCCAACAGGGTTCGTAATTTAATTAGGTGAAGAAAAGAATTTTGTGAGACCAGCAAGGTAATGTTATTCGACTTTCGTTGCCACGCTCGTTTCAAACGTTGTTTTTCAAATCACCAGTATTTTTATTTTCGGGTTGTCCGAAGGTAGGTTCCTGGCTTTCATCTGCTTCATTCAATTCAATCGTCTCCTGAATTAGAAGGGTTATCTCATTTATCCAGCCGGGCACTTCCACTGGCGCATCAATCATCCAACCTTTTTCTTCGTCTTTGATAAAAGATAATTTAAGAGCAGTATCATCTACCACGCGAAGAAAAATATTATATCTGAGAGGGTACATTAATCTTACAAATTCAATTTCGTGACCTTCTATAGTTTTCGCAAATGATAGTTTCATTTATTTAAAATTATTATGCATCAGTTAACGCAATAGATACATGAATTTAAAGATAAGACGGAGATCTTAATATTATAAAGACATTGCATGCTCTATGTAATAATTCTGCATGGTTGCCCTTAGCTGCAAAGTACACGAGTGCGACGCAACCGGTGTTTAATATGATTGATGTAGCCCGGCTCAAAATTGTTTTATTTAAAAGAAATAATACCTGAAATGATTGTAGTCATCTTGAATAACAATTCATTTTCTCACCTTCGCGTACAAAGAAAATAGTTTGTATGACGAAATCGATTTTTATAGCTACAACAGAACCCTACAGCGGCAAATCGCTTGTAGCACTGGGGCTCGTAAACATGTTGTTGGGAAAAACGAAACGAATTGGATATTTTAAACCCATCATAAACGTTGATCCACTTGACAGCAAAGACGTTCATATTGAAACGACTATTGCTTACTTCAACCTCGGTATTAGGTACGAAGATAGCTACGGATTTACGCGGTCGCAGGCAATGGGTGAGATGGAGCAGGAGAACCAGGGAAGCATGATGAATACGATTATCCGGAAGTATAAGAAGATTGAGGAAGAATATGATTTTACGGTAATAGAAGGTAGTGATTTTGTGGGTGAAGGAACTGCATTCGAATTTGAGTTGAACCTGTCTGTGGCAAAAAACCTGGCGGCACCGGTAATAGTTGTTAGTTCGGGCGCAAATAGAAGTACCGCGGATATTGTTAGTGGTGCGTTGAATGTACTTCGAAATTTTCATTCACGTGAAGTGCAGGTCATTGCCGTAGTTGTGAATAAAGTGAGGGCTGAACAGGTTGAGGACGTACGGCAATTGTTGACAAATGCAATTGACGACGGAACAGTTCTGGCGATAATACCTGAAAACAAATCGTTGGCTAGTCCCAGCATGAAAGAGATCTTCGAAAACCTGAATGGAGAGTTGTTAATCGGAGAGCAGCAGCTAAATAACCAGGTAGACAATTTTGTAATAGGTGCCATGAATGTGCCTAATTTTTTAAATCACTTAAAAGATAATGTGCTCATCATAACTCCGGGTGATCGCGGGGATATGATCATTGCTGCTTTACAAGCGAATTCATCGGCCAACTATCCAAAAGTTGCAGGAATTGTTCTCACAGCAGGCTACCAACCTGAAGAGCCGATAATGCGCCTTTTAAAAGGTTTGGACACAGTTATACCGATCATATTTGTTCAAACCGGAACATTTGAGACATCTCAGAAAATAGGTGCTATAAAGTCGAGGATAACGCCCGACAACACAAAGAAAATTCAATTGGCTATAAGCATATTTGAAAAGAGCGTAGATCTGCACGCACTTGATCAAAAGATTGTCACATTTACTTCTGAAGGTATTACGCCTCATATGTTCCAATACCAATTGACCAAGTGGGCAAAAAAGAAGATAAAGCACATTGTATTGCCGGAAGGAAATGATGAGCGAATACTGAAAGCGACAGCAAGACTGGTGAATGAAGAAGTAGTCACACTTACCTTGCTTGGTGATGCTAAAGAAATCGCTTTGTCTGTTAAACGTCTTGGATTGATCCTCGATCTTAGCCGTATTCGCATAATTAATCCTGCACATTCAGAGCACTATGAAGATTATGTAAACACGTTGTACGAGTTGCGTAAAAACAAAAGGGTGAACCAGGAAATGGCACGTGATCTTATGACTGACGTTTCTTACTTTGGAACGATGATGGTGTATAAAGGTCATGCGGACGGGATGGTGTCCGGCGCAGTTCATACTACCCAACATACGATTCGGCCGGCTTTACAATTTGTAAAAACAAAGCCCGGTATTACTGTAGTATCGTCTGTATTTTTTATGTGCCTTCCTGACCGTGTATCTGTTTTTGGTGATTGTGCAGTTAATCCAAACCCAACGGCGGAGCAATTGGCTGAAATTGCCATCTCATCGGCAGCAAGCAGCGAGCGATTTGGTATAGAACCACGAATTGCCATGTTATCTTATTCGTCAGGTTCATCAGGTGAAGGTGAAGATGTTGAAAAAGTTCGCAAGGCAACTGAGATCGTAAAACAAAAGCGACCTGACTTAAAAGTGGAAGGTCCTATTCAATATGATGCAGCAGTGGACCCAACGGTTGGTAAACAGAAGTTGCCAAACTCAGAAGTGGCCGGGCAAGCAAGCGTACTCATCTTTCCGGATTTAAATACGGGTAACAATACTTATAAAGCGGTGCAACGTGAGACAGGTGCATTAGCAATCGGGCCAATGTTGCAAGGCTTAAACAAGCCGGTTAATGACCTTAGTCGCGGTTGTACTGTTGATGATATTTTCAACACTGTGATCATAACAGCCATACAAGCGCAGGATGAATAAGATAATTTGAAAATTAGGAATTTGAAACTGAAAACTTTTCAAATCGGTTTTCAAATTTTCGAATTGCTTTTTCACCGTTGGTCCGTTTTCAAATTATCAAATCGTCAAATTCTCAAATTATCAAGAGTGAACATTTTTGTAGTGAATAGTGGCAGCAGTTCGATCAAATACCAGTTATTTAAAATGCCTGGCAAGAAACCTATTTGCAGCGGGCTCCTCGAAAGGGTAGGGCTTGAGGGATCAACAATAACACATAAGGTTTTTATAGGTGAAGACGAAAAAGTAATAAAAAAAGACCTTTCAATCGCTGACCATGAAGCGGGGTTAAAGGAAGTTGCGGCGTTATTGACAGACAAGGAAACCGGCGTGATAAAAGATCCTGCAGAGATAGATGTAGCAGGTCATCGGGTAGTACATGGAGGTGAAAGTTTTGCTGCGACAGTCGTTATTACTGAAGAAGTAAAAGAAGAGATAAAAAAGCTATTTCCCTTAGCGCCTCTTCACAACGCGGCTAATTATACAGGGATTCAGGTTGCTGAAAAAATATTTACAAAAGCAGTGCAGGTCGCCGTTTTTGATACCGCTTTTCATCAAACGATGCCTGAAAAAGCTTTTCGATATGCAATTCCTCAATCATTTTATAAAGATCTTCGAATTCGCGTTTATGGTTTTCATGGTACCAGCCATAAATATGTAAGTGAGCAGGCAGCAGAATATTTGCATAATCCAAATGCTAAGATCATTACCATTCATCTTGGTAATGGTTGCAGTATGGCAGCTGTCAACGCAGGTCGCTGTGTAGATACCAGCATGGGTTTCGGTCCTTTAAGCGGACTTGTTATGGGCACACGTTCCGGCGATATTGATCCATCTGTTATTTTTCATTTGGTTGACGAAGTAGGTTACGATCTTGATAAGGTAAAGGCATTGCTAAACAAGCAAAGCGGTATGCAAGGCCTCACAGGTTTCAGCGACATGCGCGATATTTCAAAAGCTGTTGCAGGGGGTGACAGGGAAGCAGAAATGGCCTATAAAATGTATGCTTACCGGATCAAAAAATATATAGGTTCATATGTAGCCGTGTTAAATGGATTAGATGCAATTGTGTTTACCGCGGGAGTAGGAGAGAACGATGCAAATATTAGAGAACGGGTTTGTTCAAACCTTGATTTTATGGGCATTAAGCTGGACAAAGAAAAGAATGATTTGGAAGCGGCAGGAATAAGGGAGATCAATTCAAACGAGGCACCTGTTAGGATCTTAATTGTTCCAACTAACGAAGAACTGGAGATTGCGCAACAATGTTATGAGTTGTTGCGGAAATAAGAGCCTTTAGTTTTAGCAATCTTGCCCTTTCAACCAGTTTTAACTTTTGTCCGAATAAAGATCATTTCAACCATTTTCGCCTTTTCCGACTCTTTGCATTTCTACACCGTTGGTTCCTATTTTGTACCTTCACTTATTAAATTTAAGACACATGAGCTTAGGATATTTTAGTTACCCGGTACCTGCAAACGAACCGGTATTGAACTACGCACCGGGAAGCCCTGAGAGGCTCGCGTTAAAAAAGGCTTTGGCTGATTTGAAAAAAGAAGAGATTGACATTCCAATGTATATAGGTGGAGAAGAGGTGCGCACAGGAAATAAAAGAGCCCTTCATCCGCCACACGAGAAAGCACATACTTTAGGTTATTTTCATTTTGGAGATGAAAATCAGGTGAGACAAGCGATAGATGCCGGGCTAAAAGTAAGAGAGTCCTGGAGCAACACCAGTTGGGAAGCAAGGGCTCATATTTTTTTAAAAGCTGCCGATTTGATTGCTACAAAGTACCGTCCTTATATGAATGGTACCACTATGCTTGGCCAAAGCAAAACTGCTTACCAGGCTGAAATTGACAGCGCCTGCGAACTGATCGATTTCCTTCGTTTCAATGTTTATTTTTTGACCGAGATATATAAGCAGCAACCCATATCCGGTGCGGGAATGCACAATCGTACCGAATGGCGCGCACTTGAAGGATTTGTCCTCGCGGTTACACCTTTCAACTTTACAGCAATAGCAGGTAATCTTCCGGCAAGCGCTGCAATGTGCGGTAATGTCGTTGTTTGGAAACCTGCAGACACCCAGGTTTATGCAGCGCAAATGTTTATGCGGATTATGAAAGAAGCCGGGCTTCCTGACGGGGTTATAAACCTGGTATACGTTGAAGGGCCGGTGCTGGGTAATGTTTGCTTTACCCATCCTGATTTTGCAGGGGTTCATTTTACAGGTTCAACGGCTGTCTTCAATAATATGTGGAAGACTATTGGCGAAAATATCGGCAGGTACAAAGGCTACCCGAGAATAGTAGGAGAGACCGGTGGAAAAGACTTTGTTATTGCTCATAAAACTGCCGAAGTAGATGTCGTCGTTACTGCACTTGCCCGTGGTGCGTTTGAATACCAGGGGCAAAAATGTTCTGCTGCTTCACGTGCTTACTTACCAGGCAACCTTGCAGAGGAAATCAAATCAAAACTGGTGGCTGAAGTGAAATCTATGAAGATGGGAAGTGTCGAAGACTTTAGCAATTTTATAGGTGCGGTTATCGACGAGAAAAGCTTCGATAAGATCAAAAGATATCTTGATAACATTGATGGTTCCAGCGCTAAAATACTTGTTGGTGGCAATTGCGACAAGACCAAGGGTTACTTTGTTGAGCCTACTATTATAGAGACTCAAGATCCGCGATATGCAACGATGTGCGAAGAGATCTTTGGACCAGTTCTTACCATTTATACATACGATGCCGACAAGTTTGAAGAGGCCCTTGAGTTTGTTGACAGCACTTCGCCGTATGCACTTACCGGTGCTATTATTTCCCGGGACAGGGCGGCAGTGGAACTTGCTACGCAAAGGCTAAGACATAGCGCAGGTAACTTTTATATCAACGATAAACCGACTGGTGCGGTGGTAGGACAACAACCTTTTGGCGGGGGCCGCGCAAGCGGTACCAATGACAAGGCTGGAAGTATGATCAATCTTTATCGCTGGTTAAGTGCTAGAACAGTAAAGGAAACGTTCAATCCCGCAACTGATTATCGTTATTCGTTTTTGCAGGAAAGTTGATTAGAGCTTGTAGTAGTTTTAACGAAGCATTGTTTTGATGAGGACTTTTTGTATCCGGGCAAAAGTTATCTATTAAACTTCGTTGCGTCGCACTCTTGTACTTTTATCATTTTTATTCAGCTTTTTTCAAAAACTTGTAATCCTGGTTCTATGGTTTCCAAGACTTAAGTGATGAGATTCCTGATAAATGCTTTAGAAATGATCATCCTACAAATAAGATGAGTACAAAC
Organism: Segetibacter sp.; assembly: GCA_025963675.1. Classification (GTDB taxonomy): domain Bacteria; phylum Bacteroidota; class Bacteroidia; order Chitinophagales; family Chitinophagaceae; genus Segetibacter. Next base: position 3,272 of record JAOQAJ010000284.1, on the reverse strand, counting down.
CTCGATGTTGTTCTAAAAGTGCAAGTGTCCCGAAGACAAATTCGGGCTGTTCCAGGTGATACAACAAAAGCTACAGTATATTCAAATGGACGATCAAAAAAAATTACAACTGATAAATTTGAATATTGTTATTTCACATTAGACTCATAAAATTGCTCTTATCAGCTAAACACGCCATAATGAAAAAATTAACCCCACTGCTACCATTCATTTGTATAATCAATTTGGTGCTATTGGTTTCTTTTAAGGAAGTGCAAACCGGGCATATCAAACAAGTCTTAACCGATACGGTAAGAATAGAAACCGGGTTGATCTCAGGCGTAAAAACCAATGATCGAAACGTGAGGGTTTTTAAAGGAATTCCATTTGCAGCTCCACCTGTGGGAAATTTGCGATGGAAAGAACCGCAACCTGTATTACCATGGAAAGGGGTTAAAGAATGTGTTGCTTTTAGTGCAAGTCCGGCGCAGCCTAAGCCCGCGGCATTTAGCATGTGGTCCGAAGAGTTTTTGATTCCTACGGAACCTATCAATGAAGATTGTCTTTACTTAAATGTATGGACCGGGTCGAAGTCAAAAACCGAAAAGCGACCTGTATTAGTTTGGATCTATGGAGGTGGTTTTTCCAGCGGCGGAAGTGCAGTGCCTATTTATGATGGCGAAGCAATGGCAAGAAAAGGAATTGTATTTGTAAGTTTCAATTATAGAGTAGGGGTTTTTGGTTTCATGGCCCATCCTGGTCTGACCAAAGAATCTCCTACCCATTCATCTGGAAACTATGGATTATTGGACCAGATCGCGGCGTTGAAGTGGGTGCAAAAAAATATCACTTCATTCGGCGGTGACGTTAACAATGTCACTATTGCCGGGCAGTCTGCCGGGTCGATGAGTGTAAACTGTTTGGTTGCTTCTCCGATCGCAAAAGGTTTATTCAGAAAAGCAATTGCACAAAGTGGTGCATCTGTTTTAGGCGGAGGAAAGACATTGCAACAGGCAGAACAAGACGGGGAAAAAGTAGGCTTGGCATTGAAAGCTAATTCGATTGCAGAGCTGAGACAAAAAACGACGGAAGAAATACAAAAAGTAGGAGGCAGGAGTGGAGTAATCATTGACGGGTATGTTTTGCCCGAGGCTATTGCAAATATTTTTGCCTCAGGCAAAGAGAATAAAGTTGACCTGTTGACAGGGTGGAACGAGGATGAAGGGTTATTGTTTGGTCCAATAAAAAATGCGTCGGATTATGTCAAACAGGCGGAGCAGCAATATGGCTCAGATAAAGAAACGTTTTTAAAATTTTATCCGGCGGTTAATGACGCAGAAGCCGCAAGCTCGCAACTGAAAGTTTCCCGTGATATGACTTTTGGAGTTCAGAACTATTCATGGGCTAATATACAAAGTGCAAGAGGAACATCCAATGTATACGTTTATCGTTTTAAGCGAAAGGTGCCGGCAACGGGCGACTATTTAAAATATGGAGCATTTCATACCGGTGAGGTTCCTTATGCTTATGATAATTTAAAATTTGTAAACCGGCCTTGGTTACCTGTCGACCACGAGCTTGCGACCATTATGTCATCTTATTGGGCAAATTTTGCAAAAACAGGAAATCCGAACGGAAAAGGATTTCCGGTATGGCCTGCGTATAAACCAAGTGATAAGAAAATAATGATGTTCACCGAAAAGTCTTTCGCAGAGAAATTGCCTGACGAGGATGCACTCAATTTTATATATGTGAGAATGAGTAGCAAATAGATCGACGCGCAAGTATTTAAAATCGACTTTAATAATAGAATAGCAATTTGCAGTTTTTGATTTAAAGCTTTTAACCTATTTTCGCAGCGGCAAAATGGTCCTGTGACCGAGTGGCTAGGTAGAGCTCTGCAAAAGCTTCCACAGCGGTTCGAATCCGCTCGGGACCTCTGAAATAAGGATTACAGCAATGTAATCCTTATTTATTTTTACGGGTCTTTACTTTTAGCCCTGATTTTCGACGTCTTATAACGAGAAGGTAAACTTGAGTAAACAGGGAGCGGCCAATATGAACATCTATGATAGATGAATACAGTAAGTCGAAAGAAAAGAAAGTTTGCAAACACATGCCGCGCATCTAGAGAGCGCAAAACGAGTTAGGTATTAAGGCCGTTCTACGATAACGGCAACTCGGTAAAAGTCTGTTATGTTTAAAAAGTCGGTGAATACGCTAATTTACTATTTCTTTTTTCCTGCAATAGCTTATGCTTTCTTACCGGTGTCGGAATGAACTACACGAAGGAAGCAAGGGAGTTTCCGCAGGTACGAGCAATCCCGTTATCTCTTCCGAGGTAATAAATTCGGTAATTTTCTCTTTTCCTTATACAATGAAAAGCCTTTTAATTACTCGTAAGGGCCTTTTTAAGCAATGTCTGAACTTCATGGTTTTCATGCGAATCCTGGTTGTTTTCCACCCGCCGTTGTAGATCTTGCAATGCTTTGATAGATTCTGCCGACTTCATAGCCCCTAGTCGTTGGATGGTAAACGGTAGAATATTTGGGACCTTCGCCTTTATCGCTAAATCCACTGCTCTGTTCGCATTAGTAGGCACGATCGGTTCAAAGGCATACCATAGCATTAGCGGAAGGTTGTGGTCGTCTTTATCCTCTGCCCTTTGCAAAAGCGCTTCCATAACCTCCCACCTGTTCTCCGGCTCTGTTCGTTGCATGGCTGAAGCCAGGTACAAGCGGACCATTGCGGATGTATCTGTTTTACCGAGGTCAGCGAAGCGTTTTAAGGCAGTGGTAGAAAGAATTTTGTCTTCTGCAAGAAGTTGTATAGCCCAGGCCCTCATATACTCGCTTTCATGTTCCAGTAGATCAAGAAGCTCCTGCTCCTTGAGTCCCCCGGTCACATGTAAGGCCCAAAGTGCCCGTAGTTTGCGAGTCACATCAGGGTTAGTATTCAAGATGCTTTTTAAAGCTTTATGAACCTTCCTGTTTGGTCCGCGCTCCTGTAAAATAAGGCGACCGGTCCGCACATACCATTCATTTGAATGAAGCTGGTAATTCACCAGTTCTTTATCGGAAGCCTTGGAAAGGTCTACCTGCACCCATTTATCCGTCTCGTGGCTGATCTTGAAGATCCGGCCCATGGTCTTTTGGTGCACATCAGGGTTAGAGCTATGGCATTGGTTTTTGTCATACCAGTCGATCGCAAAAACAGACCCGCTGGGGTCATACCGAAAATTCAACCATTGCGACCACGTATCGTTCGTCAAAAGGAAATCCTTGTCATGGGTG
>JAOQAJ010000280.1 GCA_025963675.1 Segetibacter sp. | reverse complement strand
CGGAAAAACAGCGTTAGCGAAGTGATATTACCAGGAAAAAAATTTAAAAATCGGTTTTTATCAGTTTGAACCGTGTCATCCGTGTTCTATTGTTTTTAGAAAAAAGATGAGTACACACGGCAGGTACAAGTGAGTGACACAACGATGTGGAATAACGGTATAGTGACGGTAACAAAAAAGACTTACAAAACGAACAGATCCGAGGCTATTCCATCTGCTAATAATTTTCCGGCTGAAGTAGTTTTCAGATAGTTATTTTCGAGCGCCAGATGGTTATGCTTTATATGAGTATTCGCTGTTTTTAAAACAATTTCATATTTATCCTCGCCGTAATCTTTCATCACTTTTTGTAACGAAAGCCCTTCCATGGTTCTAAGGCTCGTCATAATATACTCATTCAATTGCTGATCTTTACTTAGCAATTCTTCTTCAGCAGCAAGAGTGCCTTTTGAAAGGCTTTGAATGTACAGCGCATTGTTAGCAATATTCCATTGCCGGCTATGTCCGTTAAAAGAATGAGCAGACGGACCTAAGCCAAGGTATGGCTTGCCCTGCCAGTAACTGCTATTGTGTTTGCTTCTGTGGCCCGGTTTTGCAAAATTTGAAATTTCGTAATGGTCATAACCATTTTCTTTTGTCCATTGCATTAATAGTTCAAAATGCCTTGCCTGTTTCTCTGAGTCTACATTTTCGAGGCTTTTTTGATTGATGAGCTTTTCAAGAACAGTTTTCGGCTCAACGGTTAATGCGTAACACGAAAGATGAGGAATGTCTAAAGCAATTGCGGTTTCGACATTTCGTTTCCAATTTTCGTCGGTAAGCGTTGGAGTGCCATAAATTAAATCGATTGTAAGGTTATGAAAGCCGGCATCGTGAGCAAGTTGAATGCATTGAAGGGCTTGTGTTGCATTGTGTGCGCGGTTCATCCATTTAAGGTCTTCTTCAAAAAAAGACTGAATTCCTATACTCAGCCGATTGATACCAATATCTTTCCATTCCTGCAGTTTTTCGGCCGTTATATCATCCGGGTTTGCTTCTAAGGTAATTTCGGAATCGGCATTTATTTGAAGCGTATGCGAAAGCTGGGTAAGAATTCGTTTAATATCGGCAGCAGGCAAAATGGAAGGCGTGCCGCCGCCAAAATAAATGGTAGCAACAGGCTCAGTTAAATAGTTTTTGCGCAACTCGATTTCCTGCAAAAGCGCAATGACGAAGCCTTCCTGCAACTTCTTCGAGGTAGAAAAATGAAAGTTGCAATAGTGGCAAGCTTTTCTACAAAAAGGGATATGAACATAAACACCTGCCATGTAAGCGAGAACTTTTGTAAAATTGTTTAATTAAATGGCAAAGTTAACCAGATATAAGGTCATAGTAGTGATAGGCGTGTTAATGTCAGTTGCGTGTTTTAATACCGTAAAATGCCAAACCAATTACCCGCTCATCGTTCATGCAATTGATAAAGACACCTCTTTTATCATACACGATCTTAATATAAAGACGTCGTTTGCAAACCAACTGGAATGTGCTCAATATATTAATAAGCTTCCTTCAATTTTACAATCAAAAGGATACATTTCGTCGTCCGTTGATAGTCTTATAGAAACTGATAGCCAGACGATTATTTACCTTTTTCTCGGTGAGTACTACAAGTCTTTAAATCTGCAGGTACGAAGCCAGGACAAGCTATATCTGCAGCAGGCCGGCTGGGAAGACAATAGGCCACGGGATAAGGCGATGCAATTTTCTGACTACAAATTAATCACCGACAACCTGTTGAATTATTTTGAACGCAACGGTTATCCATTTGCAAAGGTTTTTCTTGATAGTATATCGATTGATGAGCACCAGATAAGCGCCCTTCTAAATATTGATAAAGGATTTCCTTACCGGGTTGATAGCATAAGAATGTATGGTCCGGCAAAAATTTCACGAAACTTTATTCATCGATATCTCAACATCGAAAGAGGGTCACCTTATAACAAATCAAAATTTGAAAAGATAGACCAACGTATCCTGGAACTTCCTTATCTCGAGCAGTCCCAACCCTGGGATGTAACGATGTTGAATACGGGTAGCCTCGTTAACCTGTATTTGCAGCCAAAGAAGAGCAATCAAATCAACGTGCTTGCTGGTTTTCTGCCTTCAAATCAGCAGCTTGGTGGAAAATTACTTTTAACCGTAGATGCGAATTTGCAATTGCAAAACGCTTTTGGAGGCGGTGAAAACTTGGGCCTGGTGTGGCAGCAAATCCAACCTAAATCTCCAAAACTGCATTTGCAGTTTACTCAGCCGTATATGTTTAATTCACCTTTTGGAGTTGATTTTCTTTTTGAACTTAATAAAAGAGATTCCAGCTTTTTAAATATAAACGGCCAATTAGGCTTGTTGTACATGCTATCGCCTAACAAAACGGGCAAGGTCATTTTACAAACGCAACAAACGAACCTGCTGCAGCTTGACACAGTTCTTATTAAAGCCACTAAAAGATTACCTGATATCGCCGATGTAAGTTCACTGAACCTTGGTGTCAATTACGATTTTACAAATACTGATTATCGCTTCAATCCCCGGCAGGGAAATGAACTAAGTGTTTTTGCGTCCGCCGGAAATAAAACAATTAAAAAAAATAATGGGATCACTCAGATTAAGGATGGATCGTTCAACTACAACCAGCTCTATGATTCCATAAAATTAAAAACATATCAACTAAGGCTAAATGTAAGAGCTGCTCATTATTTTAAGACAGGAAAACAATCAGTTTTAAAAACAGCTTTAAATACAGGTCTCTACGAAAGTCCAAGTTTTTTCAGGAACGAACTTTTTCAAATTGGAGGGTATCGGCTGTTGCGTGGTTTTGATGAAGAAAGTATTTTTACCAACCGGTATGCTGTTGGTACCATCGAATACCGATACCTGATCGGCTTAAATTCTAACTTTTTTGTTTTCACCGATTTCGGCGTTAGTAAAAACAGTATTATAAAACAAACAAACAACTACCTGGGTGCCGGCGGTGGTCTCTCTTTCGAGACGAAGGGTGGAATCTTCAATATCAGTTATGCTGTTGGAAAACGCAACGATGTGAATTTCGATATAAAACAATCAAAGATTCATTTTGGTTATGTAAGTATATTTTAAGGGGTTGTGAGTTTGAAGTCTAAAGTTTGTAAAACAGGCATTCTTAAACTTTAAACTCTGAACTTTAAACTTTTAAACTTAAACTAAGATATTTTTGCCCATCAATACAACCGACTGAAAAAACTTGTTTTCATATTATTCCTGTCCTCGCTTGCTTTAAACCTATTGGCCCAGACCGACAGCAACACTGCTGTACCAGCAGATACAATTGTAAAAACAAAACCTTCAATTGCTCCAAAACTAATAAAGAGACGGACCCTAACAGATTCGTCAAGAAGAAGGAAAGTTGTAGATAGTTTAAATCGAAATGACACCCTTGCTATTCGGGATTCTGTTGCAGCCGTGCTGACCGACTCCATTCCAAAGCAAAATTTGGATACAATAAAGCCGGTCGTTAAATCAGCAAAAATAAACAGGCCAATTGACTCTTTTTACCTAAAACTGTTAGATAATCCCTTTTTACGGTCGAAATCGAAACCTATTTTTCTGGTAATTAACGAACGTAAAAGAACTTCAAAAGACGAAATGTTTTACCTCGTTGTAGGTCTTTTATTTTTGTTAGCTTTTATAAAACTTGTTTTCAGCAAATATTTTCAAAATCTCTTCAGGCTATTTTTTCAACCTTCTTTTCGGCAAAAGCAAACGCGTGAACAGTTGCAGCAAGGCAACCTTCCTTCTCTTTTGCTAAACCTTTTTTTTATTCTTTCCGCAGCAGCCTACATTTCTTTTGTGCTGCAATATTACCAGATCGTCAACATCAGCTTTTGGTTGTTGCTGTTGTATAGTTCTATATCTCTTGTAGTTTTATATGCAGGTAAATTTATATTTCTGAGTTTTGCTGGTTGGGTATTTAATGTCAAAGAAGCCACAGATGCCTACATTTTTGCTATTTACCTTATCAACAAAATCCTTGGCGTTGTACTTATTCCATTTACCCTTGTTATAGCTTTTTCGCAAAACAACATCAAAAACATCTCAATTACATTTTCTATATTGCTCATCCTTGTGCTGTTTTTATACCGCTACCTGGTTTCGTTTGCGCCGGTGCGTAGAGAAGTGAAAGTAAGTCCCCTGCACTTTTTCTTTTACGTATTGGCTTTTGAAATAACCCCGCTTTTACTCATTTACAAGACGTTGATGCTTTATTTGAATAAGAGTCTTTAATTTTGTAGAAATATAGCAGAAAACGCATGTTTAAAAACGGGGCTACAACCGGTAACACCGGTAACACTATGAAAAAAATCCTGATCACTCAACCGAAACCTGAAAACGACAGGTCGCCTTACTTTGAGCTCGCCAGGAAATACAATATTGACCTTGTTTTTCATCCTTTCATTAAGTTAGAAGGTATTGCGGCAAAAGATTTTCGCAAACAGAAAATTGACATCTCCTATTACTCTGCTGTTATTTTCACCAGCCGTAATGCTATTGATCATTTTTTTCGCATTTGCGACGAAATGAAAATTAGTATTAGCCAGGATACAAAGTATTTCTGCATTACGGAAGCCGTTGCTTTGTACCTTCAAAAGTTCATTCTTTATAGGAAGCGAAAAGTTTTTTATGGTGCCGACGGTACCAACAAAAGCATGTTTGATGTTATCAATAAGCATAAAGAGAACGAAAAATTTCTTTATGTGTGCAGCGAAAACCAGCAGGATAACGAGATCGTGAACTGGCTTAAAAACAATAAGTGCGAATTCGCCCTGGCTTTTATGTACCGCACCGTCAGTAATGAGATAACGCAGGTTATGGAAGCCGAGTACGACGTCATATGCTTTTTCACCCCTAGCGGGGTTAGGAGTCTTTTTGACAATATTCCTGGTTTTGCCCAAAGAAATACAATGATCGGAGCTTTCGGAAGCAATACATCTAAAGCGGTGGAAGATGCCGGTTTGAGTTTAGAAATAAAGGCTCCGGCTCCGCAATCTCCCAGTATGGTAGCGGCATTAGAGCAATTTTTATCAGCAGCGGCAAAAAAGAAATAATTACTTAAATTATATTACAAAGGGGGTTTAAGTAGGACCTTTTTTTGGTACAATTAAGTTTTGCTTGAATACTTCAGCAACCCGCTATTGACTTTTTAAGCCCTTTTTCCATTTGTCCCATGTTGTTTTCCAGCATCGGTTACATCTCAACATCGTTGTGTCACTCCCTTGTACCTACAGTGTGTACTCATCTTTTTTCTCAAAACTATAGAACACGGATGACACGGATCAAACAGATAAAAACCGATTTTTAAATTGTTTTCCTGGTAATATCACTTCGCTAACTCTGTTTTTCCGGATAGAAACGGATTGGTTCAGGTTTTCTTACCTTGGATCATCTGCCTAATCCTCTCAATCTGTGTTATCCGTGTTCCAAAAAAACTTGGGTGCTCACCGTAGCCCTTGTACCGCAATTCTTCATTCGACTATTCGGCATTCTACTATTTTTC
>JAOQAJ010000273.1 GCA_025963675.1 Segetibacter sp. | reverse complement strand
CTCAGAATTGACTTGCCGATGAACGAAATGCGACGCAACAATGACGCCGGGCCAACTAATGCCCGTAACAAAAAGGTTTCACTACAAATCAATTTAGACTTTCTATTTAACTATCGTTTGTTTCGACTGAATTGTATGTGCGCTAAAATAACCTAAGGCGCCATTACTGATATTGCCAATAGGATTTGCCGGCGATGCAGATTGATTGTCGTTGCTGGTAACCAAACGGTAGGTTCGGAAATAGTTGTAAATGTTTGCATCAATGCAATTCATATTAATTAAAAGATTGTCACCGGTTTTTAATTTGGAAGTGTCGGTGTACAAGGAGCGGGAAATATATTTGGCATCTGATAAGCGGTCTTCAATCACAAAAGCATCAGGAACGACCTTTCCATTCACATATTGGGTAAAGCGGTAATAATTGCCTAAGCCGGGAGGGTCCTGAAAATTAACCATGGCAAAAGTTCGCTTGTCATTAAAAAAGTTGGTCTTTTCAAAAGAAATTGAGTCAAAAGGAACCATGGCAGGCATGGTAGATGTTGCAGTATATTCTTTGCCCTCGGCCGTTACAGACAATGAATATGTATTGCCAGGTTTTCCGTCGATAGTATTTGTTGTATAAATACCGGGAGATGTTTCGGTAAGTATGTCGGCGGCCCCGGCATTATCAGTGATTTTGACGGTTGCACCAGAAACGGCAGGAAAAACATTGTTGGTAGAAAAGTTGACTGTCTTGGTAATTTTCACGTGGTACGGCCCGGCTTCATTGGTGATTTCCCCTTGAATAACAACTTGCGGCGCTGCACTATTTAAATCTATTGAAATCACTTTTTCGCAAGAGTATGTGCCGATGATTATAAGAATTAAAAGAAAAATTTTATTACGCTTCATACAAAACTAAAATTTGAAATTGTAGGTGACAGATGGAATGAATCTGAAAAGCGATAATTGCACCGCTTCTGTTTTTTGTGGTTCTGTTTTACTTTGCCGGAAAGAGATGGTATAAGGGTTCTCCCTTCCATATGCATTGTAGACAGAGAAGGTCCAGCTACCTTCATACCTGGGCTTTTTCTTGCCCTGCAAGGTGGCGCTTAGATCCAGCCTGTGATAGGAAGGCATTCGATACCCATTTCGTTCGGTATAATAAAGAACAACCCGCCCGTTTACATCATACTTTCCTGAAGGCCAGGTAATAGCATTGCCTGTATAATAAACCCAGGTAGATGATAGAGTCCATTTTGGGCTTGCCTGGTAAATGCCTACAATTGAGAAATCGTGAATTCTGTCCTGGGTTGCAGGGTAATAAGATCCATGGTTTATCTCATCAAACTTTCTTTCTGTTCGTGACAAGGTATAGCTTATCCAGCCCGTTAATTTGCCGTATCTTTTTTTCAGAAACAGTTCAAGTCCATAAGCTCTTCCATTTCCAAACAAAAGTTGGGACTCTACATTTTCATTGGCTCGCAGTTGCGCCCCGTTTTTATAATCTATCTGGTTTTGAAGCTTTTTATAATAGATCTCCGATGAAAACTCGAAACGGTTATCCTGGAAATTGCGGTAATAACCCAAGGCAACCTGGTCGGCAATTTCGGGCTTTACATTATTACTGCTGCTCAACCACAAGTCCGTCGGATTGCTTGACGTGGAGTTAGAAAGTAAATGCAGATTTTGAACATTGCGTGTGAAAGAAGCCTTAACTGAGCTTGTTTTAGAAACCTGGAAACTGGTGCTAAAACGAGGCTCTGCGTTGAAATAATTCTCTACAATTTTGCCCTTCCTGTAAGTCAGGGTATTGGTTACTTCGCCAGCCTTGTTATAGGTATAAAAATTACCCGGACCTAAAATGCTGTAATTGGTTAATCTTAATCCATAATTGAATTGCAGTCTTTCTACAGGAGACCATGCATTAGAAACATACGCAGCGCTTTCTATCGAATATTTCTTTTGAAGAAAAAGCGAATTAAAAGATGAACCTATAGATGCTGTGATGCTGCCAGGCAAAATATTATGATGAATGATATTGAAACCGAAGTTGATCTTGTTGTTTGCGTTTACATAATATTGAAAGTCTTGTTTCAGGTTGATGTCACGAATCTGTGAATTAACGTTGATGTCATTCTCTCCTGAGTTTAATTTAACGACGTAATTGTAATTGCTATAAATTAAAGAAGTGTTCGAAAAAAGCCTGCTATTGAAGATGTGGTTCCAACGAATTGTTCCGGTTGAGTTGCCCCAGCTAAGACCGAATGTTTTACCAAGTCCTAAGTTGTCTTTACCAAAATAGCCTGATAGGTAGATCGTGTTTTTTTGATTGATTTTATAGTTTGCCTTTAAATTGAGATCATAGAAATATAAGCTGTTTCTATTGATGGCAGTATCATTCGAAATTTTCAAAAAAAGATCAGCATAGGTTCTCCTGCCGCTAATTGAGAAAGATCCTTTGTCTTTTATAATAGGGCCTTCCACATTTAGTCTGGAAGAAATGAGGCCTATGCCACCGGTTGTAACAAACTTCTTATCGTTTCCGTCGTTCATTTTTATGTCGACCACCGATGACAATCTTCCGCCATATTCTGCAGGCATTCCACCTTTATAAACGGTAACGTCTTTTATAGCATCAGAATTAAAGGTCGAAAAAAAGCCTAACAGGTGAGAGGCATTGTAAACAGTCGCCTCGTCCAGCAAAATCAGGTTCTGATCAGAAGCACCCCCACGCACATAGAAACCGCTGCTACCTTCACCGGCCGATTTTATGCCCGGAAGTAACTGTATCGTTTTTAAAATATCCTTTTCACCAAACAAAACCGGTACGTTCTTCACCTCGTTCATCGATAGTTTTTGTACGCCCATTATCGGCTGGGTAACATTTTCATCTTTGCGCCGGGTACTTACGATTACAGCTTGCAATTGCGTCGACGCAAAATTGAGCTCAACAGGAAGTAAAATATTTTTCCGTAAGTCAAGTTTCAGGGTATCCGTTTGGTAGCCGGCGAAACTCACGACCATATCATAGGTACCTGCCGGTGCACTTAAAGAGTAAAATCCATAAGCATTACTAACCACGCCGATTCGGGAAGTAGATAATAAACTTACGTTTGCACCAATCAAAACTTCACCTGTATTTTTATCCCTGATGGTTCCGCTAACGGTATGTTTCGTTTGCGAAAACGCAACTAGAGGGGACAGTAAAAAAACCAAATATTTAAATAATCTCATTCTAATCTTTTAGTGCTTTTTTCCTCGTTTTCAAGTTGGCTCAATTCACTTACATCAACAGAAAAGCAGGATTGTTTGTTGACCAACTTCAGAACCTTTTTCAACATTGTTGTGTCACTCACTTGTACTTTTATCACCGGGTTAAGCCTTAGTTCTAATTGTTATAAGCCTTATTCAGCTTACATAGTGCTTTTGTGAAAAACGGGCAATGTTAGTGATTAAAGCTGTTACAAAAACGTTATTAGGTTTAAGTGGAAATCAGCATTGTTTTGTAATACCAATTCCTGTAACCGAATGGCAAACAGGGGATGAGGTAAAATAATAATGGGCTTGGAACGTTGCATCAAATCTTTCGACTATAGTTGCCCTCAACAAGTTTTCCCGGCAAGGTTCATGCTGGAAATAGTACGTTTAATTTATCAAAAGCAACCGCAACCAAACCATTTTTAATTAATAGATTTCCGCGTTAGATATAAGCGGGCAAGCTTTAGCGGCCTCTATGTTTATTCGAATCTTGTTTGTTTTTACATCATCTAATTTCAAAATTCTTTTATAACCAATCGTTGTTGCTGAAGCAACTTTTCTCCACTCATTGTCTGACCAGACATCTACAGAAAAAGCCTTTACCCGTTGTCCCAACCTAATGTACTCCTGCACCAAAACATACTTTACAGGTTGTATTTTACCTAAATCTATTTCCAGGAAACCTTTCGTGATATTATCATTTGTTGCCCAATAAGTATCTTTTCTTCCATCAGTTACTCTTGCGGAGGCATATGCTGCATCATTGCCTCTGACATCGTTCGACTTAACTATTGCATTTTTTGCAAGGTTTGTTTTAAACTCCTTATCAAGTAGTTGCTTAAATCCCTGCAAAGCCTTCACATCGTTTTCATGAAACAGACCTCGCTTGTCGGGAGGTACATTTAGCAGTAATGTTGAGCCGCGACCAACGGTTGTAAGATAAATTTTGAAAAGCGTTTCAGGAGACTTAACAAGCGAATCTTCCTGCGGATGATAAAACCAACCTTTCCTTATTGACACATCTACTTCAGAAGGAACCCATTTTTTTCCATCTTCAGATCCGGTATTTAAAAGCCTTTCAATCCTCGGCTTGCCAGCAAAGAGTGTATCGTTTGTTATGGTATTCCAGTTGGTTTCTCCAGCCGTACCTCTCTCATTTCCACACCATCTGAGGTCAGGCCCGGCATCACTAAAAAACAGGACATTTGGTTGCATTTTTCTTACCAGCTCTAAAGTCCTTGGCCAGTCATAATAGGTAGCGCCGTCTATCTTACGTGTTTCATTTGTTCCGCCATAATATCCGTTTCCGCCATTTGCGCCATCAAACCACATCTCGAAGACCGGGCCATAACTCGTAAATAACTCCTGCAATTGTTTACGGTAATAATCTACGTACGATGGCTTCCCATAGTCAGCCCTGTTCCTGTCCCACGGAGAAAGGTACACGCCGAATTTTAATCCTTCTTTTCTGCATGCTTCAGATACTTCTTTTACAACATCGCCTTTACCATTTTCCAGGGGCTGTTCTTAACCGAATGATCGGTGTATTTGCTGGGCCACAAACAAAAGCCGTCGTGGTGTTTAGAGGTTAAAATCACTCCTTTAAAACCAGCATCTTTTAATGTTCTTACCCATTGCAAAGCATTTAAAGATGAAGGATTGAAAATAGACTCACTTTCATTTCCAAAACCCCATTCAAGACCTGTGAACGTATTTGTTGTAAAATGAATAAAAGCATTCATCTCCATTTCATGCCATCCCATTTGCTTTTCCGATGGTAATGGATAAACAGGTGCCGGCGGAGCAACCTTTACCTTCTTTACTACCGGCTTGTAGGCAAGTGATAAAATGCCTAAAGCAATTGCCGTTATTATTGATAGTAAAATTTCTTTTTTCATTCGAAAAGTTTTATCAGATACTTTGAAAGCTAAATATCTGCCTTTCTTAATGAATAAAGAAATTGAACAAACGCACTTAAGCAATCATCACACTTAGGCGACGCCCATTTTTCAACTGGCGCTGTTGCTAATGCGCAATGTCAAACACGAGGTGTTTCCCCTTTCAATAACTTTTATATCCGTAGATGCTTTAATGGGCGGATAGGGCGCTGTATATTTTTTATGTTGACTTGTGGCTGTTACAATTGCGATCCCCGCTGCAATTGCAAGTATGATTAAAAAGAACCACTTTAATATCTTTTTCATTTCAATGCTTTTTTACCCGTCTCTGATTTTTTTTAAAATTGTTTTTTCAGGTGCAAAGCTGTTTTTAAATAGAAAATATGTAAAGTCAGAAATGAATGAGCGGTAAGTTTTGCCAGTTAAGCTGTGTATATAATTTAAGGAAGGATATTGTAAGTGATAAATTAGCCATTTGATTGTTGCACAAAAGACTTGATTACATTTGTTTTTAGAGCAACCTATTATATGATACAGAAAAAGCAAGGACTTGATATTGTTAATGAAGTGTTGGAAGCATGCATTCTTGCTTACCCGGTTTCGTCATTTGTCATTAGCTTATACAAACAATACCAGGAACGGGGAAGTCTTAGTAAAAAACAATTGCAGGGATTGCATAGTAAGGCTTCTAAAATAAAAGATTTATCGCCAGGCAAACTTGCAACTGTAGAGGCCATTATAAATAAAATGCCGACAAGAGATAAATCAGAAATTCCTGCACCAAAACCAATACAAGAAAAACAGGAAGGTCCCGGCGGAATAATCGAAGAAATTTTGGCAAAATATCCTCAACACAAAAGAGTATTATTTTTTAAATCAAAATATGAAAACAATGAAGTGCTTTCTGATGCAGAGATTACTGAACTAAAAAGGTTTAAGCAAGTATTGAAGTTTTGATGGGGATATCATCCAATTAATTATATTTTAAACACCAATAAGGGTTTTGTCATTTTAATATGTTTTGCCTCCGTTGGTAATTATGATAATATTGCAACGAGGTCTACGAATTGCGTCGAATGGGTTAACAATCATCAGCTACTTATGAAAAAAATTACATTATCACTTATTACGGTTTTCTTCCTCTCAAATTTTTGTCAATTGAATGCCCAAAGAAGTGCGATAGGTTTTTATGGCACGGCTACAGAATATATAGGAGATTTAAACAATCATAATTTCAACTCATACCCGCTCAAGCATAATTACAGCTTATACAAGTTTAAATACTTTAAACCCGGAGCTGCTATTTCATTGCAACAATACATAAACGCTTCACTTAACCTTGTTGAAATGCTCTCTTACAACCGACTACAATACCAACTAAACCGTCAATCTGTTGGGGTCGATGCTGACTTTGTAGTTTTTAACTTAATGCTGAAATACAAGCTAAGCAATGGCTACCTGTTAAAAGTAGATGCCCCCATTTCTCCTTTTATCATTGGTGGACTAGGTGCAACACGAATAAATTCAAGGCAGCTTTTAAATGGCGTTGAAGGCAACAAGATTTCGAAAGGTGAAACAAAAGCAAATCTTGCAATAGGTGCAGGCATGTTTTTCAGATTTAACGATGCATTCGGGATAGAAGCCTCCAGCATTTTTCAACGTCCGTTTTATGATGCCTGGGATGGTTTGATCAGCGGGGGAAATGATATCTACTTACAGCACAACCTCGGGCTAATTTTCTCATTGAAAAAACCCGTAGATACCGATAAAGATGGCGTGCCGGATAAAAAAGACAAATGCGCTGATACTCCTTCCGGCATTACTGTAGACTCTAAAGGTTGCCCGGTAGACGGAGACGGTGATGGTGTTGCAGACTATATAGATAAATGTCCTCAACAACGGGGCTCATTAGAATTGGCTGGATGTCCTGATACAGATAATGATGACGTTGCAGATATTGATGATAAATGTCCTACAGTACATGGTCTTGCAAAATTTGCTGGCTGCCCTGATTGGGATAATGACGGAGTAGAGGATTCTAAAGACCATTGCCCTTACACATCTGAAGGTACTCCGGTAAATGCAAATGGTTGTCCACTTGACTCTGACGGAGATAAAGTGCCTGATAACTTAGATAAATGTCCCAACACTCCTGCAGGAACTGTTGTAGATGCAAATGGTTGCCCGCTCGATAGAGATAAAGATGGTGTTCCTAATGATGTAGATAAATGTCCTGACACTCCCGGTCCTGCAACTAATAATGGATGCCCTAGAGTAAAAGAGGAGGCCAAAAAACGTTTAAATTTTGCAACCAGGGGAATCTATTTTGAAACAGGCAAAGCAATTATAAAACGTGAATCGTTCTCGAAGCTAAATGAAATCGTTAGTATTATCAACGAGTACCCGGATTACAACCTTAGACTCGGGGGACATACAGACTCTGTAGGAAGTACAGTGAGGAATGAAATTCTCTCCCAGGCAAGGGTAGATGTAGTAAAATCTTACCTGGTAGCTAAGGGCATTTCCGAAGAGAGGTTACAGGCAAAGGGTTTTGGTGAATCAATGCCGATAGCACCAAACAAAACAGCTGTTGGAAGAGCGCGGAACAGGCGCGTAGAAATGGAGCTTTATTTAAAATAGATTATAGATGATTTAAATTTCAAAGAGCATTGGTAGCAATCAATGCTCTTTTTTTTATCCCTTTAATTTCCGCCACTTCCGCATTTTCATCACCACAATTTTACTCAGCAGGTCCTTGCAAAAGGAGTAATTGTTATCGGTTTTTATATTTTGCTATTCCATCCGTTCGATTCAACTCTCATTACCGTTAAAATATTCAGGTCATCTTTTCTAAATAAAAATATAAAAACAATAAAGTGCTTTTTGATGAAGAGATTTCCGAATTGAAAAGGTTTATGCAAGTGTTGAAGTTTTGACGGAAAGATATTATCAACTTCATTATATTTAAAATGGCAACAAGCATTTTGTCTTTTAATATATGTTTGCCCACATTTATATTTAAAATGATGTATTCAATCAGGTCTGAGAATTGCATGTAAGTGATTTAACAAAACACTTACTTATGAAAAAATTCACATTACTACTTCTTGCTATTTTCTTCCTCTCTGACTTCTCTCAATTAAGGGCGCAAAGAAGCGCAATAGGTTTTTATGGTACGGCTACAGAATATATAGGAGATTTAGGTGCTATCAACAGCAATGGTGTTTGGAGGCACAATTATACTCTATACAAGTTTAAATCTTTTAAACCCGGAGGTGCTATCTCGTTACAGCAATACCTTAACCCATCATTCAATTTGGTTGAGATGCTTTCTTACAACCGCCTGCAACATAGGGCTGCTGCAGGGGCAAGAGGAGTTTATGCAAACTTCCTTGCTTTGAATTTAATGTTGAAATATAAGTTTAATAATGGATATTTTTTTAAAGAGGATGCAGCCATAGCACCCTTTGTAATAGGTGGTATAGGCGCGACCCGTATAAATTCAAGACAATTTGTAAACGGAGCTGAAGGCGCAAAAATTTCAGACGGGGTAACTAAAGCAAACCTTGCCATTGGAGCCGGATTATTTTTCAGGTTTAATGATGCATTTGGGATAGAGGCATCCAGCATCTTTCAACGTCCGTTTGATGACAGCTGGGACGGCTTGGTTCGAGGTGGAAATGACATTTACCTGCAACACAACCTGGGCTTAATCTTCTCGTTGAAGAAGCCTGTCGATACGGACAAGGACGGAGTACCGGATAAAAAAGACAAATGTCCCGACACTCCTCCCGGCGTCACAGTAGACTCTAAGGGGTGTCCAGTAGACACCGATGGTGACGGCGTAGCAGACCACATCGATAAATGTCCTCAACAGCCGGGTCTGCCGGAATTGGCTGGATGTCCTGATACAGATAAAGATGGGGTTGCAGATATTGATGATAAATGTCCTGCAGTGCCCGGTCTTGCAAAATTTGCCGGCTGCCCTGATTCTGATAACGACGGAGTAGAGGATTCTAAAGACAACTGCCCTAACACACCTGCAGGCACTCCGGTAGATGCAAATGGTTGTCCACTTGACGCTGACGGAGATAAAGTACCTGATAACTTAGATAAATGTCCCAACACTCCTGCGGGAACTGTTGTAGATGCAAATGGTTGTCCGGTAGACAGAGATAAAGATGGTGTTCCTAATGATGTAGATAAATGTCCTGACACTCCCGGTCCTGCAACTAATAATGGATGCCCTGAAATAAAAGAGGAAACCAAAAAACGTTTAAATTTTGCCACCAGGGGAATTTATTTCCAAACAGGCAAAGCAGTTATAAAACGTGAATCGTTCTCCAAGCTTGATGAAATCGTTAGTATCATCAACGAGTACCCGGATTACAATCTTAGGCTCGGCGGTCATACAGATTCTGTAGGAAGTACGGTGAGTAATCAAATCCTCTCTCAGGCAAGGGTAGATGCAGTAAAATCTTACCTTGTAACTAAGGGCGTTTCTGAAGAGAGGTTACAGGCAAAAGGTTTTGGCGAATCAATGCCGATAGCACCAAACAAAACAGCTGTTGGAAGAGCGCAAAACAGGCGGGTAGAAATGGAGCTCTATTTAAAATAGATATAAATCTTTTAATAGTAAAGAGCATTAGCAGATTCGCTAATGCTCTTTTTTTATCCCTTTAATTTCCACCACTTTTGCATTTTGATTACCAATCCCGTGCTCACCATCTCTTTGTAAAAGAGTAGTAAGTGTGTCATTTCTTTTAATTCTGTTATCTCTGTCGCTCCTATGAGCCCCTCTTTTTATCGTAAAGGATTAGGATTATTAACAATAGCTATACTTTAAACGGCGAGGTTTGGGCAGGTGCTTTCGGCAAAGGGTAAGCAAGATAAGCAATGGGAAAATAACAAACTATTCGGTAAAAGATGGATTGGCTGCCGAACTGGTTCTAAGCATCTATGGAACAAAAGATGCAGTTCCGGCGGTATTCACGTACTTGATACTGCGGGAAAAATAAAAAGGATTGATCTGCCTGAAATACTAGAAAATGCAAAGTTCGTGAAGGAGCGTTGTGGATAGGAACTGAAAAAGGTCTTGCATGCTATGTGAATAATCATTTTATCCTATTCAATAAATCAAATGCCTTCACTTCAAAGCTATATATGGGATGATTGATGATGGCAATGGGTTCGTTTGGCTTAGCGGAAATTTTGGTTTGGAGCGCATCGCTGTTGACGAATTAAAAGCTTTAAAGCAAAGAAAAACCAAAGTAATACATGCGCGGCTTTTTGGCGCTTCTGATGGAATGGCTAATGCCGAAACAAATGGAGGAATATTCCCGTGTGTATGGCAGATGAAGGATGGAAGTATTTGGTTTCCGACAGTGAAAGGTATTGCGATTGTACAACCATGGTCTATCCACGACAATCTTACAGACGTAAATATTCACATTCAGGCTATCAGCTTTGGAAATGAACAACATGCGCCTACTCATAATATTTCGGTTAACGCAGGGATTTACAATATCGAAATTTGATTATGCAACTGTTGATTTCACTCAACCCAATACCATCAACTATTATTACCGCCTAAAGGGTCTCGACAATGAATGGAAAGCAGCCGGTAACAGAAGGACGGCATATTTTACTTCTTTGAATCCCGGAAAATTTACTTTCGAAGTGAAAGCAGAACAATATGGAAAATGGTCTCAAATTATTCCATTATCATTTACGGTAAAGCCATTTTTTTATCAGACCTTTTGGTTTAAGTCAGTTATAGTTTTTGTTTTATTTATTGCAATTTTTTTTGGTATACAACTCTATCTCAAACACCGGCAGGAAGCCCGGTTAAAGAGTTTGGTAGATGATCGTACAAAAGAATTAAAGGAAAGTAATGAACGGTTGCAAATTGCAAATAAAGCAATGGAGGATCAGAACCTAAAATTGAGAGAAATAGCCTGGACGCAATCGCATGTAGTCAGAACCCCGTTGGTACATGCCTGGAATAGTAAGCATGTTTGATGATTTTGACAGATCAGAATTAAACATTGACGAACTTTTGGGGTGTCTCAAAAAGAATGTTATTGAGTTAGATTCTATCACAAGAGACATTGCTGAGAAATCCGAAATAGCAAAAAGGGATTTGCGGGACGAATACATCATGGTCAAAAGCAGCTAAGACGTACTGCTTGCTTTTATAAAATAAGCTCTCACAAATTACAGGTCCGGGTGTCGTTCGACATTTTCTCTTAATAAAAAAGTTTTTCTATACTTAGAAGGCGTCATTGCTTTTACTTTTAAAAATTGTTTATTAAAGTTAGCGATGGTGTTGAAACCACTTTCATAGCTGGCTGCTTCCACAGTTATATTAGCATCATTGGTTAGCAACTTGCAGGCGTAGCCAATCCTTACTTCATTTAAAAAGTCTATGTACTTTTTACGCGTACTTTTTTTGAAATAGTTACAGAACGCCGGCACACTCATGTCTGCTAACCTTGCGATAGATGACAGTTGTATTGGCTCTTTAAAATTTTCCATCGTGTAGTGAAAAATGCGGTCAATACGTTCCCTGTTTTTATTATTTACCTCTTTCACTTCCTGGGTAGAAAGGGTTATGAATTCTTCTTTTTTGGCAAGCATCTCAAGACATTCACACAACGTTATTATTCGCCTAAATCCCTTTTCTTTTTCAAGTGATCGGATTAGCGGGTTGAGCAATTCCCTGCTTTTTCCTGTTATTTTCAATCCCTGTAAAGATCTTTGCAACAAGTCTGCTATTTGTTTGCTCTCAGGTAAATTTAAAAAATCAGTGCCCCAAAAGTCTTCGCGAAAATGAACAACAACAGCCGAAGTTACCAGCTCGCCGCTTTTCTTAAAAGTATGTGGAAGGTTTGCACCTAAAAAGAAAATATCACCCACTTCAAATTCGCCCACATAGTTTCCGATAAAGCTAAGCCCCGCGCCTTCCGTCAAAAGTATTAGCTCGTACTCAATATGCTGGTGCCAGTTTACTTCAAAATTTGGGGTGCGATGAGTTCGGGCAACAAAGGAAGTATTATCAGAAAGTGTAAGTTGTTCGATCAGAGGCTTCATGATACAATATTAAGTAAGAAGAGTATCTGAAGGTACCATTTTTATTAAAATAGTTTAGGTAAAATATAAAAAAGTAGTAGAAGTTTCATTGTATTCATTCTAATTTGCAGCCCGTTGGGTATTGGAAAGCTTGCCATTTCTACAATTCTCCGCTTTCAATGTGCAACTATAAATAAACAGTTCTTTTTTGATTAATCTAACTAACCATGCTATTATTAGGTATTGACGTTGGTACATCTTCTATAAAAGTTTCAGTGGTCGATTCTCAAACACAACAATGTGTTGCTTCAGCGCAGTTCCCGGATACTGAGAGTGAAATAAAGTCAGTTCAACCAGGGTGGGCAGAACAGTCTGCTGAAATGTGGTGGGAGCACGTGCAACAAGCCATTAAACGTGTATGCACGAAAAGTAAAATTAACCTTACTGATGTTGGAGCCATTGGTATCGCTTACCAAATGCATGGGTTAGTCGTCGTAGACAAGCAACAGGCAGTGTTACGTGACTCAATTATTTGGTGCGATAGCCGCGCAGTTCCTTTTGGCGAAAAAGCTTTCCAGGCAATTGGGGAGCAAACATCTTTATCACACCTGCTTAATTCTCCCGGTAATTTTACTGCTGCAAAACTAGCCTGGGTGAAGGAAAATGAACCCAAAGTGTATGGTTCAATAGACAAAGTGATGCTGCCTGGTGATTACATTGCCATGAAGCTGACCGGCGAAGTGACTACCAGTTCTTCCGCACTTTCTGAGGGTGTTTTCTGGGATTTTCAAAAAGATAGTTTATCTGATGATGTCATAAATTATTTCAAATTTGATCCGTCCTTTATTCCGAAAGTAAACCCTGTGTTTTCTGAACACGGTCATCTTTCAAAGGAAGTTGCTCAATCTTTAGGTTTAAAGCAGGGAATACCTGTAACCTACAAAGCGGGGGACCAACCGAATAATGCCTTATCCTTAAATGTACTTCAGCCAGGCGAAGTGGCGGCGACTGCAGGTACTTCCGGCGTTATTTATGGTGTTAGCGATCAGTTGGCTTATGACAAACAATCTCGGGTAAACACTTTTGCACATGTTAATCATGCAAGCGTGGATAAGCGGCTAGGAGTGTTGTTGTGTATAAATGGAACGGGTATCTTAAATCGCTGGGTGCGTGATAATATGGCTCCTGAATTGTCTTATACCCAAATAAATAATGAGGCTGCTAAAATACCAGCGGGAAGCAATGGGCTAAAAGTGCTTCCATTTGGAAATGGTGCGGAAAGAATGCTTAACAATAAAATAGTTGGAGCCCATTTTGTAGGCATCGACCTAAATCTTCATAAGCGCTCTCACATTTTCCGGGCTACCCAGGAAGGCATCGCTTTTGCTTTTAGATATGGCGTCGACATCATGCGCGAAAACGGGATGAATCCAACAATAATCAGGGCAGGGAAATCTAATATGTTTTTAAGCCCATTGTTTACCGAAGCATTTGTAAATGCTACGGGGGTACCAGTAGAGCTATATGAAAGCGATGGTAGCGTAGGTGCAGCAATCGGTGCCGGAATAGGAGCGAAGGCCTTCGTAAACGAACAGGAGGCATTCAGTAAAATGAAGCCGCTACAGTTAGTGGAGCCAAATGACCAGCAAACTTATAATGCGCTTTACCGGGATTGGAAGAAAGTATTGGAAATGCATCTGCACAAGGTGGAAGAAGGTATAGGGTATAAGGCATAGGTGGCTTTGGGGATATGGTGGTGATTTGCTGATGGGCGGACTTAGTAATGGAAGGCTACCTGGAATTAGGAATGAAAAATAACGGTGGATGCTTGAAAGGTTGCAGTTAATATTTTGAAGCTTTTTTTGTTTCCCGCATCGGTTCGCTACTCATCATCGTTGTGTCACTCCCTTGTACTGAGTTAATTCTAATCGCGGATTATCTTATAAACAAAGCTTAGTAAAAATATAATGTAAGAAAAGCTCAAACAGCGAATCTAATGATGAACGGAATGCGACGCAACGATGAAACATCATAGAATAAATGCCCGTAGCAAAAAACAAGTCCAAAGAAAATATTTCAACGGCCTAAAATAATAAATGTCAATTCTCAATTCACACACAAATCAATAAATCACTAAATCAATGTCTATGTCAGTTTTAATTGGAGAAAAAGAATTTTTTCCAGGCATTCAGCAGATAAAATACGAAGGGCCTGAAAGCGATAATCCTTTGGCTTTTAGATGGTATGATGAAAATAGAATGATTGCAGGTAAAACGATGAAAGAGTATTTAAAGTTTTCCTGTGCCTACTGGCATTCGTTCTGCTACGATGGGGCAGATCCTTTTGGCGGCCCGACATTCATTCATTCATGGAACCAAAAAGGCGACGCTGTTGAACGGGCAAAAGACAAGATGGATGCAGCATTTGAATTTATGACCAAGCTCGGTCTTGAGTACTATTGCTTTCATGACCTTGACGTGGTTGACTATACAAGTGACGTGGTGGAGTATGAAAGACGCTTGCAGGCGATGGTTGAATATGCAAAAGAAAAGCAGGCTAAAACAGGCATTAAATTACTATGGGGCACAGCTAATGTGTTTTCTCATCGTCGATATATGAATGGTGCATCTACCAATCCTGACTTTCACGTGTTGGCGCATGCAGCTACACAGGTAAAGGGTGCATTGGATGCAACCATTGCATTGGGTGGCCAAAACTATGTGTTCTGGGGTGGAAGAGAAGGTTATATGAGCCTGCTAAATACAAACATGAAAAGGGAACAGGAACACTTAGCAAGGTTTTTACAGACTGCAAAAGATTATGCGAGAAAGCAAGGTTTTAAAGGAACTTTCTTTATAGAGCCTAAACCGATGGAGCCAACAAAACATCAATATGATTATGATGCTGCCACGGTTGTAGGATTCCTACGTCATTATGGTTTGGCTGATGATTTTAAAATTAACCTTGAGGTAAACCATGCTACTCTAGCCGGTCATACTTTTGCTCATGAGGTGCAGGTTGCTGCTGACGCAGGAATGTTAGGTTCAATGGATGCAAACCGCGGCGACTACCAAAATGGATGGGATACTGATCAGTTTCCAAACAGTGTTGAAGAGTTGACAGAGGCAATGCTAATCGTGTTGGAAGCAGGCGGATTACAAGGCGGTGGTGTAAACTTCGATGCCCGCATCCGTAGAAATTCCACCGATCCGACAGATCTTTTTTATGGTCATATCGGTGGTATGGATGTTTTTGCAAAAGCACTGATCAGTGCAGAAACTATTTTGAACAAATCTGAATATAAAAAGATTCGTGCAGATCGTTATGCTTCATTTGACAGCGGTAAAGGTGCTGAGTTTGAAAAAGGACAATTGTCGCTTGAAGATTTGAGACAATATGCGATAGAAAATGGTGAGCCTGAAGTAAGAAGTGGCAGACAGGAGTATTTGGAAAATTTGGTTAACAGGTATATTTAATCAAAATAGCATTTGTAAGGGCAAGACGAAGGACATCACTCTTTGTCTTGCTCTTTTTGCATCTATATACGTAAGTGAAAAAATGAAATGATTTCTCATTTTTTGGCTAAAAGGGTCTTTAAATTTATGCTCCTAAAAAATTCATGTAAATGTCTACTGCCCGTAATTCCTTTCCTTTTTCGTTACTCCTACACTTATCGTTTTTACTCTTATCAACAAACGCTTCAAAAGCACAATCACAAAACAGCTCAAATGATTTGAAACTGTGGTTTACCCATCCTGCTGCTAATTGGAACGAAGCTTTGCCTGTAGGAAACGGACGCTTAGGTGCAATGGTTTTTGGTGGAATTACATCAGAACGGCTACAGCTAAATGAAGAAACCGTGTGGACAGGAAAAGACGTAGATTTTATAAACCCGGCAGCAAAAGCAGCACTCCCGGAAGTTAGAAAACTACTATTTGCAGGAAAGTATGCCGAAGCGCAAAAGATGGCAAAAGAGAAAATGATGGGCGATAAAAAAGTACATAGTACTTATCAAACCCTTGGTGATCTAAACATTAATTTTCAACATCCCCGTGGAGATATTTTAAACTATCGTCGTGAACTTAATGTAGATTCCGCCATTGCAACGGTTAAATACAATGCAGGTAATGTTTCATTTACCCGGGAAGTTCTTTCCAGCTTCCCTGACCAGTGTTTGGTTGTTCGGCTCACTGCAAGTAAACAAGGGTCAATAACATTTAAAGTTAGTTTAAGCCGGCCGGGAAATAAGGCAAAGTTTGCAGTTGCAAACAACGAAATCGTAATGACCGAAGATGTAGGAGATGGGGTTGGAGTAAAGATGGTTGGAAGGCTAAAAGTGGTGAATGAAAACGGTACAGTATCCCTTGTCGGGGATAGCTTAAGTGTTGAAAAAGCTGATGCTGTAACATTGCTCTTAACAGCAGCGACAGACTATAGGGGAGCAGATCCAATGGCTATTTCTGCTGCTCAAGTGTCAAAGATGAATAACAGAAATTATGAAGCTATTAAAAAAGATCATGTTGCCGATTACCAGCAATACTTTAAAAGGGTAGACCTTGACCTTGGTACAAGCGACGGTTCATATTTTCCAACAGATGCACGTCTCGCCGCCACGCAAAACGGATATGTAGACGCGCAACTAATAAAGCTATACTATCAGTTTGGAAGGTATCTGTTGATAAGCAGTTCTCGTCCCGGAAATCTTCCCGCAAACTTACAAGGTATTTGGGCTGACGGCCTATATCCACCCTGGAGTGCTGACTACCACATCAACATCAATATCCAAATGAACTACTGGCCCTCGGAAATTACTAATTTGAGTGAGCTGCACTTGCCGTTCCTGCAATTTTTGAAAGACCTGCAACCTGATGCAAGGAAGACTGCCAAAGACATGTATGGGCTGAAAGGAACAGTTGCTCATTTCAGCACTGATCCATGGCATTTTACTGAGCCTTATGGCGAACCACAATGGGCGATGTGGCCAATGGGATTTGCATGGTCTGCGCAACATTTATGGGAGCATTATTTGTTTACCGAAGACAAGCAATATTTAAATGAGCTCGCTTATCCGGTAATGAAAGAAGCAGCAGAATTTTGCGTAAACTGGCTGGTGGAAAACCCAGTGACAAAACAATTAGTATCCGGACCATCCATTTCACCCGAAAATAGGTTCATAACGAAAAGTGGTGAGAGTGCTACAATGGTGATGGGGCCAACAATGGACCATATGATCATACGGGACCTCCTTTTAAATACCATCGACGCTGCCAGATCTCTGCAAAAGGACGCAAGTTTTATTAAACGACTTCAGCTAACATTAAGCAGGCTAGCACCAACAAAAGTCGGAAGTGATGGACGAATAATGGAATGGACAGAAGAATTCCGGGAACCAGAACCAGGACACCGCCATATATCGCACCTGTTTGGTTTGTACCCCGGAAGACAAATCAATCAGCAAAAGACACCGGAATTATTACAGGCGGCGCGCAAAACAATTGATTATCGTTTAGCTAATGGCGGCGGACATACCGGTTGGAGTCGAGCCTGGATCATCAACTACTTCGCACGTCTGCAAGATGGAGAAGCAGCTTATGAAAACTTACTGGCATTATTAAGAAAGTCTACACTGCCTAACCTCTTTGATAATCATCCCCCTTTTCAGATTGATGGCAACTTTGGTGCGACTGCCGGAATAACAGAAATGTTGTTGCAGAGCCAGGCGGGTGAAATGCAATTGCTGCCTGCTTTGCCAAAAGCATGGCAGAAAGGATACATTCATGGCATTGTAGCAAGAGGTGGTTTTGAAGTAGACATTGACTGGGAAGCTGGTAAACTTAAACAAGTGAAATTCTTATCTAAACTTGGCAATACAGCAATAGTACGATATGCTGATAAGGTAATAACTGTGAAAACAGAAAAAGGAAAGAGCTATAGTTTTAATGGCCGGTTGCAGTAGCGATTATTAGGTTAACGCAACTCGTCCGGAATGTCTTTATCAACAAAAGTCCTGATATCTTCTTGTGTCGGGTTGTCTATTTTCGATAATCGGTTTGATTGCCGTTTTACAGTTTCCTCAAATACATTTCTGATCGATCGTGCATTTGATGTAAAGAAACCTGAATCGTAATAATCATCTACCAGGTCTATAATTTTTAACTTAGCCTCTTCAGTCAACTGGTTGTGGTAATCGGCAACCATCTTATAAAAAATCTGAATCAACTCCTCCTTCGAGTAATCGTCGAAGTGAAGACTTTTAGAAAACCGCGATTTGATGCCAGGATTTGATGAGAGCAATTCTTCAATTTCTCTCGGGTAACCGGCGATAATTACCACAATTCTTTCGCGGTTATCTTCCATTAATTTGATAAGCGTTTCAACCGCTTCGCTTCCAAAATCAGTTCCGGCTTTAAACAAAGAATAAGCTTCATCAATAAACAGGATTCCGCCCAAAGCACTTTCAAAAACTTTTTGTGTTTTTGGTGCGGTATGCCCCACATATTGTCCGACCAGATCGCCTCTGCTAACTTCAACAACCTTGTTTGAAGCTAATAAACCAATGTCATAGTATACCTGCCCTAATAGTCTTGCTACGGTCGTCTTCCCGGTTCCGGGATTGCCGGTAAACACCATATGCAACGTAGAAGGCGTAACCGGTAAACGTAGTTCAATCCTTTTTTTTCTGAATTGAGCCAGGCTTTTCAATTCTTCTATTTCCAACTTTATTTTATCTAATCCAATCAAATTTGAAAGCTCAATATGCTCATCTGATTGAAAACTATTTTCACCCTCTTCAGAAAATAATTTTTCTTTTGGCGTCGTGGTATTTTTTTCAATTCCGAGTTTTCCCTTTAAAAAATATGCTTCTAATTCATTTTTATTTGTGACATCAAAATTTGTCGTCATAATGTCTAACATGAAAAGTGTTTCAAGAAAAATATCCTCCAGGCGTGGGAAAATTTCGTAGTAAGATTCAAGCAGTTCAAATGTCTTACCTGTTGCTGTTTTAGTTGTTTTTCTTCTAATGTAACTAATGTCGTAAACGGGCCGTGCTCCTCCTTTTACCTCCGGCCTTACTTTTTTCAGGTTAAATGATTCAAAGCCAAAATCAACTGTAAACAGGAATCCTTTATAAATCAAACGAACCACATTATCAATAAGAAGCTTGTTGTTAAAGAAAGCGATTGACTGATAGATGACATAGTTAATTCCATTGTCTACAGACTTTATATAAATAAAGTTGAGCTTGAGGGTGGCGTTTTCAGGTTTAAAATCCAACGCCTCGTCTAACGTTTTAAAATCTTTACGCTTGTAGTCATTTTCGCCGGTTGTATAAACAGTGATGTAGTTTATTTCATCAATTTTCTTTAACCTGTGGTTTAATATGGCCGGAACTCCCTGGTACTCTAATAATAATTTTGGCATGTCGCTTAATTCGATAGCTGTTGGTTTCTAAAAACAAACTTAACGATACTATACGGTCTATTAAAGTGTATTATTAGATTGAATTGAGAATGCCTCTCCTAATTGCAAATAGTCAGATGAAATTTTAAAAAGATTTTATGTCGTTTTTAGAAGCGAATTGTAAAGGAAAGAGCAGTGTAATAAGAGTTGCTAAGCCTTTTCTTTCCGAATGAAACAGTTTCTCCTTTTAAAGCAAGTTTAGCTTTTCTATTATTTTGTTTGGCCCCAAATGAAAATTGGAATACTTGCAAGAGCCGTAATTGCGCCAACATAAATAAAGCATGCTTAATAACTTCTTCATATCCGAATTTGAGCGAGGCGTGATATCTGTTGACTTCCGTCTTAATCGTTTCTTTGTATTCCTATCTCTGGCTTTTTTCTAATTCTTGCATTAAATACACTTTTTGCTGATTAGTAGTTAATGATAATTCACGGACTACCACGATAAACTAGCGATTAACGACTAGCGATTAACGATTAGAGTCGCAAGTGAACGGAAAATCGCAAGTTGGACCACCACGATTAAACTAGCGATTAACGACCTAGCGATCAACGATCAGAGTCGCAAGTGAACGGGAAATCGCAAGTTGGAAAAAACAGATTCCCTGGGTTCAATAAAGATTACAAGTACAAGGGTGTGACACAACGATGTCGATTGAAAAACGAATGCTTGTTACAAAAAAAATAACTCCGACACATACCGGAGTTATAGGTTTAGTATGGCAATACCTCGATTAATAATGTCCCCGAATAATTGGTTTAATCCTTTCATCGTAGAGCAACCTTAATCTCTGGTGTGTTTCTTCGGCTAAGCGCGGTAGGGCTGATGCTGCGACATTGCTTGCTACCTGCGATACTTTCGATGCTCCCGGTATCACGGTCGTTACTTCCGGATGATCCAAAATCCAACGTATTGACCATTGTGCCATTCTTTCGTCAGGTAACAAATTCTTAATTTCCCGTGATAGTTCTACGCCTTTGGAAAATTCAATTCCTGAGAATGTTTCGCCTGCGTTAAATGCATCTCCATTTGCATTGAAGTTTCTATGATCTTTTTCTGCAAACGTCGTATGCTCGCTAAACTTGCCTGCCAGCAATCCGCTTGCAAGTGGCACCCTAACGATCAAAGCGACATCTTTCTCTTTTGCCTTTGCAAATATTTCATCGGCTACATGTTGTCTGAACAGGTTGAAAATAATCTGCAAAGAAGCAAGACCTTCCTGTTCAAGACAGATTAATGCCTCTTCGCTTGTCTCAACACTTACACCCCAATGAGCAATATATTTCTGTTGCTGTAGTGTGCGCAAATGAGTAAATACATCGCCCTTGCGCAACTCTTCTGTCGGAATACAATGGAGTTGCTCGAGAAACAGTTGTGGTACATCGAGGTTTTCCAGCGAACTTTCTACCTGGCGTTTCAGGCCGTCGTAGGTGAAGTTTTCCTGGCCTCCAAACCCTTTATCGCTTCTACGTCCTAACTTCGTTGCAACGTATATTTGTTCGTTCACTGTTTTCTTAAACCTGCCAACTACTTTTTCACTAATGCCCATTCCATATACATCAGCGGTGTCGATAAAATTACCTCCTGCCTTTGTAAAAGCCTGTAAAATAGTAAACGCTTCTTCTTCACTAACGACGCCCCAGTCAGCGCTTCCTAATTGCCAGGTTCCTAGCCCAACCTCTGAAACTTTCGTTCCTTTAAATGAACGGTACTGCATATAATAAAATTTGAAAATGATTAATAAAAAGTATCAACAAACAACCTTTCAACTCATGCCTGATAGTCTCAATAGCACTTTTTTTCTTCGCCGGTTAAAGTCTTTGCTGCAAAACAAAACAATAAAATTATACCTGCTGTTTATTTCATTTTCCATTGTTGCTCATTCTCAAATGGTCACAACCCGCATACATCTCAATCAACTTGGTTTTTATACCAATGCTCCGAAAATTGCTGTCGTAACCGGCTCTACCGATGCTCTAACTTTTTTTATTACTTCTACAAATATCAAAGACACTTTGTTCAGGGGAAATTTAAGTAATGAGATGACGTCTAAAAATTCATCAACAAAAACAAAAATTGCCGATTTTTCCTCGTTTAAAACGCCAGGAACTTACGTTGTTTTTATTCCCGGCATCGGCCATTCATACGTATTTAGTATTCGCAAAAATGTCAATCATGCTGCTGCTGTTGCAGGGTTGAAAGGGTTTTATTTTCAAAGGGTATCGATGCCTTTGCAGGAGAAGTATGCGGGCAAGTGGCATCGTTCTGCCGGACACCCTGACAATGTCGTTTATATTCACCCTTCGGCTGCCAGCAAAGATCGGCCCGCGGGAACAAAAATATCAACGCCGGGAGGCTGGTATGATGCGGGCGATTACAATAAGTACATAGTGAATAGTGGGATTACAATGGGAACCATGTTGTCGGCCTACGAAGATTTCCCTGCTTATTTCGATACGTTAAAAACAAACATTCCTGAAAGTAATGACCAGGTTCCGGATCTACTAAATGAGTTGATCTACAACCTACGCTGGATGCTGACAATGCAGGATCCAAACGATGGTGGGGTTTATAACAAGTGCACTAATGCATCTTTTGATGGAATGGTAATGCCGGGGGTAACTTCTGCACCGCGTTATGTAGTTCAAAAAGGAACAGGCGCCACTTTAGATTTTGCAGCTGTGACCGCCCAAGCTGGCAGGATTTTGAAAAAGTTTTCGAGGCAGATGCCCGGCTTAGCGGATAGTTGTATGAAAGCTTCAGTAAAAGCATGGCAATGGTCGGAGAAAAATCCGGCGATGGAGTACAACCAAAACGCCATTAATCAAAAGCACGAACCGAAGATAAGTACAGGCGGATATGGCGACAGATCATTTACTGATGAGTGGACATGGGCAGCAGCAGAGTTATTTGCCACAACAGGAAACAAGCAGTATTATGATGTATACAAAAAGCAAAAGAAGGACAGCATTTCTTTGCCTTCATGGGCCGGTGTTGAACTGCTTGGTCATTATACTATTCTTCGTTTTCAAAAGAAACTTCCTGCTTATGCACAAGCTGACGCCACATTACTGTCGTCTTTTGTAACAAGGTTGGCAGACCGTTATATTTCAAATGTTTCTACCAATGCTTTTCAGACTATTATGGGACAATCAACCAGGGATTTTAACTGGGGCAGCAATTCAAATGCAGCGAACCAGGGTATTGTCTTAATCAATGCTTACCTCGTTACCAAAGACAAAAAGTATATTGATAATGCATTAACCAATCTCGATTATATTCTTGGAAGAAATGCAACAGGCTATTCATTTCTTTCCGGTATCGGTAGTAAATCTATCATGCATCCTCATCACCGTCCTTCTGTTGCAGATGGCGTTACGGAACCTGTTCCGGGACTCTTGTCAGGCGGCCCTAATCCTGGTAAGCAGGATAAATGCGCCGGTTATGAGTTTTCTGAACCTGAAACAACTTTTCTCGATCACGACTGTTCCTATTCAACAAATGAAATTGCTATCAATTGGAATTCCCCGTTTGTTTATCTTTCAAATGCAATTGAGGCTTTGCAATACAATATAAAGTACAGCCACAGGAAGTAGCTTTTTTTTGACCCAACATTGAATACAAATGCGACTTCCGCTGCGTCGCACTCGTCTACTATTGGTATTAAATGGTCAATTTTTGGGTTTAAATTTTGTAATCTATATAATGACTGCACTGCCGAACGTTGTTTGGCTTTCATTACTACTTTGTACTTTTAAATTAACAAATCGCACAGAACCTGTTCATTCAACGTAGACAAAGGAAATACCTGCGATGCTATTAATAACAAGATGAATAGCAAATAGATTCACTGTGAGGCACATTACATATTAAAAAGGACAATTGGTACAACACTTACTATACACTAAAAACATGGGAGCAAAAAAGAATAGAGAAATAGTGATGCACCGAAATAAAAGGCAGGGTAGAACTGCGGTGATTCTGAAAAATATATTATTAGTAACTGCATTGCTAGCCATTATCGAAGTGGTAATTTTAGTGGTTTTACATAATAACAAAGCAAAGAAGGCAACTGCAAAAATCTCGGAAAAGCCAAAGCAACCATCACCCCAAACAATTGCTGAAGTTAAAAAAGATACAACCACAAATATCCCTGCTACTCCGTTACAAGTAATTGTAACAACCCCACCAAAAGACACGATTGCTAAAAACGTGGCACCTCTAATTGCTAAAAAAGATACCCCGCAAATTATAAAACCCGTTGTTGAAAAATTAAAAATTGCAAAGCGAAAACCATTAAAAGATTCCGCAATCTTACCGGTCGCAAAACCAGCAGAAATAAAAAAAGCCAGCGCAGTTAGTGATGAACAAATGGCAGAAATATTGAATGATGTAAGAACGCAGAAAAATGAGTCGAATAAACCGGTTAACTGCATCAGCATACAAATCATTGATGACAGTAATGCGGAGAACGGCAATAAAATTGCTGGTTACCTAAGAAAAAACGGCTATATAATTTCAGGAAGGGAAGTGGTAAAAGGAACGCAGAAAGGAGTAAAAATGATGTCAAACGGGCCGTGCATGAAACTTGCGATTGGAACCCTGTAACTCGCGCTTAATCACCTGCCGCCAGTTCAAATAACTTATTTACAGTTCTCCAATTTCTGGTAGTCGCAGCAACCTTCAATTTATTTTCGAAGAAATTATTATTCAATTTAGTATTTCCATAACCCGCGGGGCAGTACACGTACACCTCCTTATCTTTTATTACAAATTCATCAGGAAGGTAATCTCCATTTTCGATGGCGGTTATTTTTGCTTCCTGCGGCTTTTCTGCTAAAAAAGTAACATGTAGCTTTTCTACGTCTGTATCTGCTTTTTCAAGAAAAGGATTATTGGAAATGACGGTTTGAAGTTCCTGTAGTGTTCTTACAATTACAGGCACATCAAAGTAATACTTTTCAAAAATTGCCTTTTCTATAGCTTTTCCAATTCTATTAGTATCAGCCGGTTCCCGAGTTTTAAAAATTACATTTCCTGATTGGATGTACGTCTTAACACTTTGAAACTTCAATTCTTCGAACAACGCTTTCAAACCCACCATTTCAACCTTCTTTTGGCCACTTACATTAATTCCTCTTAAAATGGAGATATAGGTTTCCATGCACAACTTTAACTAAAGATAAGATCAATTAATAAAGCGCACGAGGCTAACGTTCATTTGAATTTTCACCATAAAAAAACCTTTCAACTACTGCACAAGTTGAAAGGCTTTTTTGAATTGCACAAAATTATCCTCTTGTTAGCTACCTGAGGCGCTGCCAAATATTTCGGCACGCTTCGTTTCTAATTCCTGCAACTTTTTTTGTTTTTTCTCGAGCTGCGATTGCAATTTTTCGATTTTCTTATTTTGATTGTTTACCTTCTTCTCTGCGTTTTTTGCATCTTCAGCTTCGTCTACCGCCGCGTTTGCTTTTCTTTTAGCCTTTTTTATTTCACTTAAATCTCCGCTTGTTGCTTTCGATGCCTCCTGGCTGCTTTCTCTGGCAGCTGCCTGGGCTTGTGCAGTTTGTGCCAATGCTTTTGATTGAAGATCAGGCAATTCATTTTGCGCTTCAGTCAATTTTTCTTTAAGCCCGGCAACATCTTTCGAAGCCTGCGCGTAATCCTTTAGTAGCTTCAGAGAATCTGCCTGCTTATACTTCTGAGCAAACGATGGCTGACTCAGAGCAATTGCTAATAACACTGTGACTACTGCTAAATAAAAATTCTTTTTCATAAGTCTGAAAGTTTAAAAATTAGAGGTTTTAAACTGAGAATATTTTTTCACGATATCATAAAAATGTTATTAGAAAAGGCTTGATCGTTTTCTAAACCGCTAATCATTTCGGCAATTTTTTGTTATCGTTAAAGGCGATATTATCTTTTTAAATGCCCTTTATTCCAGTCTTAAATAAGACAATAAAATTCCATGCCTTTCTGTTATTTCTAATAATACAATGAATAACCTTTTTGGAAAGATGAAGGAAAAACTGTGAGGTAGCTGCTGAGCGAGTTTCCCAAACTCTACCACCGAAACAGAAAAGTGTTGGGACCAGGTGAAATAGATGTTGGCTGCTGCAGAAGGAAGTTCATTAACCCGTCACTGAAGAGTGAGTTTTATATAGGTGAGATCGTTTTTTCACTAAAAAAATCCAGTGTCGAGTGACGTCAGTTTTAGAAGTACATCAATTAATAAGTGTAGCTCTTAATAGTGACATTGCCATCACTGAATACTTCTTTTTCTGATAGAAGTCTGTTGCTACTGTCAAAAGTATAAGTATGGTTAATGGTTACGGTAGAACCGCTGTTTTCAGTAGTAGTTTTTACGAGATTTTTACTTTGATAATAGTATATAAGGCCGACAGAGAAATTGTTAACTAAATCAGGGTAATAATCATAGGTAGCTGTATAGCCGGTGCTAGCTTCTTTTATTAAGTTGCCGGAATTATCATATGTAGAATTAGTCTGTGCTAATAACGTTGCTCCAGTTGTTTTTGAATAGCGATATTCCTTCAATGTCACTAACTGTTTGCTTGAATTATAGATATATTTTTCGGTAGTGGTGTCTTTGCCAACAGCATCATATTGAACGGTACTATCAACCAGCGGGATAGTGTTTAGGTAGAACAATTCGTGAATGGATAAAACGTTTGCAACATAGATATCCATTGTATAAGTATTATCACTATTGTATTGATACACGAGTTTGTTACCCAGGACAGTTGTAGAAATCAAACTCAGCAGCCTGTCGTTATTATCATAAGTCAAATTGAATGTTTCTTTCACATGCTGTCCACCGCCGTAGGTTACATCTTCGGTGTATGTTTTTACTTTATGAGCGCCATTAGTTGGCGGAGGGGTAGTAGGTGGTTGGGTGGTGGGGTCAATTTCTAATGTCGCTTCTTTTTGACAAGACGAGCAGATAAGAATAAAAGCAAGTAAAGTAAGAAAAGTTTGAATCTCAACTCTCCAACAATTTTTTATAAGGGCTACTTTCATACCAGGGTTTATCATTTTATAATTACTTCCTCAACACTGCCTTAAAGATATAGATTTGACTTTAGATACACTAGGAAGGAATAACTTCTTTTCCATTGATTAGCCTACTTTTCGACAATTACCAATAAGGGTTTCATAGAACGTATTTACAAAATTGATGTTGTAATTAACGAAGACATTTTTTCGGAAGGCTTTTATTATTAACAGGAGTAAGTATCTTCGGGAACATGCAAAAAAAAGTGCTTCCGGTACAGTATCGCTGGCTGATGAAACGATGCTGAAAGAAGCACCATTTTTTGCAACATAAATAAAAAACCAACATAACGACTATGCTAAGATTTACCTGCCTTTTATTAATTACCTGTTTTTGTTCGCTTTCATACTCGCAAACAGGAAAGGTGATGGACAACCTTTCTATAAAGAGTAAGATTTTGAACATGGATAGAAAGTTCGCCATTTATCTTCCTCCCGACTATACAACCTCAGAAAGAAGCTATCCGGTTTTATACTTGCTGCATGGGGCGGGAGACGACCACACCGGATGGGTACAATTTGGTGAGGTTTTAAATATTGCTGATAAGGCTATCAAGGAGGGCTCGGCAACACCAATGATCATTGTAATGCCTGACGCCAATACGGGCAAACGTGGTTATGAAAATGATGTTTTAAACAAATGGCGGTACGAGGATTTTTTCTTCCAGGAGCTAATGCCTTATGTAGAGAAGACTTATAGGATAAAATCTGACAAAC
Organism: Segetibacter sp.; assembly: GCA_025963675.1. Classification (GTDB taxonomy): domain Bacteria; phylum Bacteroidota; class Bacteroidia; order Chitinophagales; family Chitinophagaceae; genus Segetibacter. The sequence continues at coordinate 6,405 of JAOQAJ010000273.1, read as the reverse complement.
GATACCGCGCTATTTCCGGCTTGTCTATGGGGGGCGGCGGAACTTTTACTTATGCTTTGCATCACCCTGAGTTGTTTTCTTCAGCATGTCCGCTTAGCGCCGCCACCGGTCCGCTTAATGTTGAAGAGGCGAAAACCCGCCTGGTTAGAGACAATCCTCAGCTAGCTGATACCACCATCAATTCCTATTTTAAACGTCAAAGCGTGTTATCACTTATTAATAACGTGCCTGACAGCTTGAAAAAAGCTGTCCGCTGGTACATTGATGTAGGCGATGATGATTTTTTATATGAAGGCAATAATCTTGTACATACAGCTATGAGAAAAAAAGAAATTCCGCATGAATTCCGCATTCGGGATGGTGGCCACAACTGGACTTATTGGCGCACTTCTTTACCCGACGTTCTTGAGTTTGTTTCTAAAAGTTTCCATCAATTTTAGATGAAGTGACAACATAGTTATCGAAGCAAATAGACGTTCCCTTTAATTTTATATTTCAAGCTTGCTTAATTACATCGGTTATTTTTAACCGGTTTCGTTTCCTCTTTTTCGGGAAAATGCGATAGAAAAGCCAATACAATTTGTGGTAATTCTTCTTCAAAGCAGATTCTTAAGCTAATTTTGAGGTGAGACAGACGGACTAAAATAGAAATGTATGAAAGCAATAATATTGAACGAAGCTGGAGGAACGGAGAATCTGGTCGTGACGGAAATACCGATGCCCGTACCTAAAGAAGGTGAGGTTTTGGTGAAAGTGAAAGCAATTAGCATAAACCCTGTTGATATAAAAACAAGAAAAGGCCTTGCACTTTATAATACTTTAAAAGAGGACGGGCCGGTGATACTGGGTTGGGATATCGCAGGCGAAGTGGTAGAAGTTGGTGAAGGTGTAACTACGCTCGAAGAAGGAGATGAGGTGTTTGGAATGGTAAACTTCCCCGGCCATGGTAAAGCTTATGCCGAATACGTTGCAGCCCCTGCCAACCACCTTGCTGAAAGGGCTGAATTAATTACACCGCAGGAAGCTGTTGCCGGTACATTGGCAGCTTTAACTGCCTGGCAGGTTTTAATTGACCAGGCAAATGTACAGCCGGGTGAAAGAGTTTTAATTCATGCCGCCGCCGGTGGAGTAGGCCATTATGCGGTACAAATTGCCAAGTACCTTGGTGCATTTGTCATAGGCACCGCTTCTGACGCAAATTACGATTTTGTAAAAGAGCTCGGTGTCGATGAGTTTGTTGATTACACACAGGGATTATTTGAGGACTCAATTAAAGATGTGGATGTAGTTTTCGATACGGTCGGCGGTTTAAACCCTCTTCGTTCGCTTGATACATTAAAAGAAGGCGGAAGACTGGTGGCTATTGCCGGAGGCATTACAGATGAACTTAAGCAATTAGCAGAACGAAAAAATATTAAGGCAACCGCATACCTCGTACATTCCAACGGCGATGATATGGAGCAAATAGCCGAACTTCTTGAAGCGGGCACGTTAAAGTCTCACGTATTTAAAGAGTATTCTTTTGACCAGATAGCTGAAGCGCACAAACAAGTTGAAACAGGAAAAACGAGGGGTAAGGTGGTTGTTACGGTGTCAATGGAAGAATAAACGTTGAGTTATTATTATGGGCCCGACTGCATCTCTTTAATTATACTTTACTTGCGTCGCACTCTTGTACATTTTTCCCTATTTCAGCAGTGATTAACGTTTGTTGTATCATTTTAAAAACTGGCGACTTTTGCAACGAACTCTTAAACTTCGGGCTGTTCTTTTGACATGAAAAACGCTTTCTTATTTTTGCCTCGCAATTTTGTCTGCAACGCAAGCAGATCCATAGAAATGGAACATTTGTTGGTCTTTTTCTTAAAATAAAAGAAACGACAGATGTCTGAAAATGTAAATAAAACATGGCAGTACTACACAACAGGGTTTCTCAAAAAGAACTGAAGGAACGTTTATACCAGGAAACTGAACCTCGCACTACTATTAGTTTTTACCAGTATCATCCTATTCAAAATCCCCGGGAACTCAGAGATGAGTTGTATAAGGGAATGGATCCCCTTAAAGTTTTTGGTCGTATTTATGTCGCTACAGAAGGCATCAACGCACAGGTAAGTGTGCCCGCTTCCAACTATCATGCTTTCAAAGACTTTTTATACTCCTATTCTTTCCTTAGTGCAATAAGATTGAACATCGCAGTAGATGACGATGGCAAATCGTTTTGGGTATTAAAGATAAAGGTGCGTGAAAAAATTGTAGCTGACGGTATTGAAGACCCTGAATTCAGCATGGAGAGAAAGGGTAAATACGTGAATGCAAAACAAATGAATGACCTGCTACAAGATCAAGATACTATCGTGGTAGATATGCGAAATCACTATGAATATGAAGTAGGACATTTTGTAAAAGCGCTCGAAGTTGCAAGTGATACTTTTAGGGAACAACTACCAATGGCTGTAGAACTATTAAAAGACAAAAAAGACAAAAACATTATCATGTATTGCACCGGTGGTATACGCTGCGAGAAAGCAAGTGCTTACATGTTGCACAAAGGTTTTAATAACGTTTTTCACTTAGAAGGCGGCATTATTAACTACGCCAAAGAGGTTAAAGAAAATGAACTTGAAAGCAAGTTTATCGGAAAGAACTTCGTGTTCGATAACAGGCTGGGAGAGAGGATAACTAAAGATGTCATTGCAAAATGTCATCAATGTGGAAAGCCGGCGGATACACATACCAACTGTAAAAATGACTCTTGCCATTTACTCTTCATACAATGCGAAGAATGTGAAAAAAAGTATGATGGCTGTTGCACAGCAGAGTGCCAAACGGTATACAATCTACCGGTAGAAGAACAAAGAAAATTGCGGGAAGGACAACAAAATGGTGTAATGGTTTTTAATAAATCCAAGCAAAGGTTAAGACCTAAACTTAGTGATTTAACTTTTGTTTCAACTACCAAAAAAGTGTAGCTCTTATATTTGTTATTCAGATTTATCCCTTAATAATACTCGACAAAAAGCCTCCTCTAATCAGGAGGCTTTTTAGTTGAATGAGTTGGCCTCGTCCTCTTTTTTATATTATCTACTATCCATCTTTAACCGCAGCTATCCCTTCCTTACGATCATTTTCGTCCCTTTTTTGGTAATTCCTCATACTCATGAGAAAAAGCACCATTTTGGGAAAGTGTCTTTTTCGGTCATCCTTTTACCTCTAATACTTACCGAGTAGCCGACATATTCCCTTTCTTCGTACTGTTATCAACAACAATCAAAAAAAAAGAAAGCTCTCGGAAATGTTGATGAACAAAAACAAAAGCCGATAATTCTTAATCAAAAAATTACCCCAAACCCAAACCCAAACCCAAATCAAAATCCCCCTCTATGAACAATTTACTTCAGGCCACCGACAATCAATTGGTACTATCATTTCAGGAAGGCAACAACAGTGCTTTGGAAGTTTTGGTGAATCGCTACAAAGACAAAATCTTTACTTCTATCAACATTCTTGTAAAAGATAAATACCTGGCTGAAGATTTATTTCAGGATGTTTTTATCAAAATCATTGATACACTACGTAAGAACAACTACAATGAGGAAGGCAAATTTCTACCATGGGCTTTGCGTATTGCACACAACCTGTGTGTAGATCATTTTAGAAAGGTAAAACGCACTCCTTCAATTACTACGAGCGATGACAGAGACATTTTTGAAGTGATAAATGTATCAGCAGATAGTGCAGATACGGCGATTATAAAAAATGAAACTCATGATAACGTACGTCGCTTATTAGATCGTTTACCGGAGGAGCAGAGAGAAGTGATTGTGTTACGTCATTATGCTGACCTTAGCTTCAAAGAAATTTCTGCTATGACAAATTGTAGTATCAATACAGCATTAGGACGTATGCGTTATGGTTTGCTGAACATGAGAAAAATGATGGAGGAGAAACAAATTGCTTAATTAGAAAGAAATAATTGTAAACTTTATATCCGTACCTGGATTTATTAACCCCTTAATATTACTCAACAGAAAGCCTCCTCTAATCCGGGGGTTTTTTATTTTAATGAGACTGGATTACGCGTTGTAAAAAAGTTGTCCTGACTGTGATGAAGCTTTCTCTAATTCGTTCAATTCCCAATTCTGCACTTTTATTCCAATTTGGGAAAGTGTCTTTTTCGGTTATCCTTTTACCTCTACTGCTTATACATTACCTAACTTATTGCCTTTCTTCGTGGTGTTATCAACAACGATCCAAAAAAGGGAATATTCCCCGGGAATGTTGATCAACACTTTCCAAACCAAAAATTCTTTTAAAAACTTCATCCATCATTCTCCGTCAAAATCCCCCACTATGAACACATTAACGCAGGCAACAGACAACCAGTTAGTACAATCATTTCAGGAAGGCAATAACAATGCTTTGGAAATTTTGGTTAATCGTCACAAAGACAAAATCTTTACTTCTATCAACATTTTAGTAAAAGACAAGTACCTGGCTGAAGATCTGATGCAGGATGTGTTTATTAAAATCATTGATACACTTCGTAAGAACAATTACAATGACGAGGGGAAATTTTTGCCGTGGGCTATGCGTATTGCTCACAATCTTTGTATTGATCATTTTAGAAAAGTTAAACGTACTCCAACAATCACCACAAGTGATGACAGAGACATCTTTGAAGTGATAAATGTATGCGCTGACAGTGCTGACAAAGGAATCATGAAAAGACAAAGCCACGACAAAGTCCGCCAGTTGTTGGACTTGTTGCCTGAGGAACAAAAAGAAGTGATTGTGTTACGGCATTATGCTAACCTTAGTTTTAAAGAGATAGCAGAAATGACAAACTGCAGTATTAATACAGCTTTAGGACGTATGCGTTATGGTTTATTAAGTATGAGAAAAATGATGGTAGAAAATCATTTGGCTTTATAAAAAACACCTTACCGTTTTAAATAATTAATCCTGGAAAATCCATTTGGATTTACCCATTAAAATTCGACAACAAAAAACCTCCATAACCGGAGGTTTTTTTGTGCAGCAATTTTATATTTTCAAACCGAACTATTTCTATGCTTTAAGAGAATTTTGATAATAAACCTGATGTAGAATTAATTTACAAAAAGTACAAGTGAGTGACACAACAAAAGTCTAGGAAAGCTCTACTGTTAGTCACCAAAAAAACCTACACTTCAAACATATAAAAAGGCATAGTATAGCCAGCCTTTAATAAAATTGGCTTGGCCACGTTAAAGACTTTCACACCCCCTGAGGCCTCACCTTCTAAAGTACCAACATGCGCATGACCATGAAAAGCCGCGATAACACCGCGACGAGACAGGGGCTCGGCAAGACGGGAACAACCCAAAAATGGAAAAATTGCTTCGGGCTCTCCCACAACAGTCGCTTTAATAGGCGAATAGTGCAGAACAGCAATTTTTTTTATATCAGGATAGTCTCCATCGAGTCTTGCCAAAGCGCGGTCTAAATGCAACGCCTCGTCAACAGCCTCCTGCACAAAAGCCTTCATTGCCCCCTCACCAAACATCGAAAGCATGTGCCCGTCGAAGCCTCCGCCAAAACCTTTTACACCCGCAAAGCCTACACCTGCAACCACTATAGACTCCCCATTTAAAATATGCACATTTTCGCTTTGTACAATTTGCCGGATCAATTTATGCCGACCTTTTTCATAATCATGATTTCCCAAAACCGCCACAACAGGAACGGTACATGATTTTAATTCTTCAGCCAGTACCTGCGCCTCCACTTCGTCGCCGGTGTCTGTCAGGTCTCCACAAATCAGCAACACATCGGCTTGCCTTGACGCTTCTTTAAACCAATTAACCCATTTTCCTTTGTCAGTCTCCTTTACATGTATATCGGCTACCGCCGCTATCCGTGTTTTCGCGGTTTCTTCCATAATTAGGTGGTTTTAATTGTAGAAACTTTATAATTCCACTCTTTAATATCGGTGCAATATTGTGTCTGATCTATAACAGGTCCGCGGCAAACTTTTTCAAGAGCTGGAGGAATGTCATACTGTTCATTAGCCCGGCGGATTAATTCATCAAAAAGCCATTTGGGAATAATATCGGGGTAATCGGCAGGATACACAAACTGGAACATCAGGATTTGGGCAAGTAGTAAATGCCAGTGCTGATCCATGCGAAACAGCAGATGTTTCCAGTTCAGTTTCTGACCATATTTCAGCATCACGTGATTGATATCAGCACCATCGAATCTTTCGCGGTTTTGAACATATAATTTGCACCAGATTAATTCTTCAGGCGGTATCAGTCTTAGCTGCTTGCCAACAAATTCACCCTGGATGGATCTTTCATACCACGTTTCATCTACGCGACAACTATTATTGACGGTGTCAAAAATGATATCGATACAGCA
>JAOQAJ010000260.1 GCA_025963675.1 Segetibacter sp. | reverse complement strand
TGGAAACATAGCCACAAGGTCTGCATGCTTATCTTTAATACTTTCCTCAATCAATAATTCTATGTCTCTGCCTGTTTTTACATCTATTGTTATTTTTCCATAGCCTGTCAATGCTGTAATTTTCTCGCCTGCATCCATGCCTGCCTTAATCAAAATTGCTTTTATCTTTTTCTGTTTTTTATGTGCGTCCTCAACCATCTCATCGTCCGTATTGTTTGGCTTCCCATCACTTTACAGCGGCAGTAGGCACTATTCAAGTGTTACATTGGTTGTACTATTCAGCCTTCGCATCGTACTTACTATTATCAATCTTTGCCTTTTTAGCGCGATTGCCGCTTTTTAACTCCAATGTTCCTTCAGAATAGCTTTATACTTTTGTTGTATTAATCATTAAAACTTTAAGCAATGAAAAATGTAGCTCTTGGCTTATGTGCCCTAATAGTGGGTTCTTTCTGCTATGGTCAGAAAGTAAAACAGGCTGAAGTACCAGCCCCAGTAAAACACGCGTTTGAAAAAAAGTTTACCAAGGTGAAAGAAGTAAAGTGGGAGAAGGAGGATGACAAGTTTGAAGTAAACTTCGAACAGGACAATCATGAGATGAGTGCAGTTTTTACATCTTCCGGAGTGCTTGAAGAAACAGAGGTAGAAATTAAGTCAAACGAGCTGCCTTCGGCAATCACGTCATATATTTCTAAATACTATAACCGGGCAAAGGTTAAGGAAGCAGCAAAAATAACAAAGGCAAGTGGGGAAGTAAATTACGAAGCTGAAGTAAAAGGACGTGACTTGATTTTTGATGCCAATGGCAAGTTCGTTAAACGGATAAAAGAATAGCACAACCTATTGTAAGTAAGTGCCAGACCGCGTTTTAATTAGTGCGGTCTTTTATCCGTTTTGCCTGTTTAACTTCGCTCATCACTAACAAATCGTTATATGAAAATACTTGTCGTTGAAGATGAAAAAGAACTAAGTATGAGTATTGTCACCTACCTAAAAGAAATAAATTATGTATGTGAAGTAGCAATGGATTTTGATGCAGCAACAACAAAAATCGACTTATACGATTATGACTGCATCTTGCTTGATATTACACTTCCGGATGGAAGCGGATTGGATATATTAAGACAGTTGAAGGCAAAGAATAAAATGGAAGGCGTCCTGATTATTTCTGCTAAAAATTCTGTTGAGGACCGCATAGAAGGTTTGCAATTAGGTGCAGACGATTACTTGCCAAAACCCTTTCATCTTCCTGAACTTAGTGCAAGAGTTGAAGCAATCATTCGCAGAAAGAATTTTGGTGGAAATACAACTATCTGCTTCAATGAAATAAGCATTAATACTATAGCTAAAGTTGCTTATTGCAACAACAACCCTCTGGAACTAACCAAAAAAGAATACCAGTTGTTATTGTACTTTATAGCCAACAAAGAAAGAGTTATATCAAAAAATGCAATAGCAGAACATTTATGGGGCGACGAAATGGATATGGCAAATAACTATGACTTTATTTATACACATATAAAAAACCTACGCAAGAAGTTAATTGAAAAAGGTAGTACCGACTACTTAAGGTCAGTTTATGGCATGGGTTATAAGTTTACGGACCGATGAAGTTGCTAAGCAAATACAGTAGAGTACATGTTATTACAGCCTGTACCATTTTATTAATAAGCAGTTTCGCTTATTATTTCATAATTCGTACTATTTTATTAACACAAATTGACAAGGACCTAAAAGTTGAGGAGCAAGAAATATTGGATTATGTAGCTGCAAATCACGCCTTGCCCCATGCCTCTGATTATAAGCACCAGCAAATTCGTTTTCGAAAAATTAAAGATTCCGTTGCCTTTAGAGAGACGATAAACACAATCGAATACGATGCAAAATTAAATGAATACGAACCGTACAGACGTCTTTCTTTTCCGATAAAAATTACTAACGAGACTTATGAAGCATCGGTTTATAAGTCGCAGGTTGAAACGGAGGATTTGCTTCAATTAATAATGCTTATTACAGCGGTTTTATTTATTGTACTACTATCATTAATTTTCGTTATAAACCGATTTGTATTAGGTAAACTTTGGCAGCCCTTCTTTATTACTTTGTCGGAACTAAAAAAGTTTGACTTGCATAATAAGCAGTCGTTAATGCTGCCTGAGAGTTCGATTGAAGAGTTTGAAGAATTGAACAGGTCAGTAACTCATATGACAGATAACGTAAGCAAGGAATTTGAGATATTAAAAGCTTTCACTGATAATGCTTCTCATGAAATGCAAACACCATTAGCAATCATCAGGTCAAAACTCGATTTGCTGATACAAAGCGCTTATGAAACACAGGTAGAACAACTACAGGCAATTTATGATGCAACAGGAAGGCTTACAAAATTAAATCAAACTCTTTTATTGCTTGCTAAGATTGACAATAATCAGTATGATAAACCGGAGTTTGTAAATTTAAAAGCACTAGTAGAGATTAAGTTTCAACAGTTTGACGAATTAATAAAAGGTAAAGGAATTGTGCCGAAATACGACTTACACGATGTAAGCCTTAGCATCAACAAAGACTTAATAGATATTCTTTTAAATAATCTATTAAGTAATGCTATACGACATAACTATGAAGGTGGCTCAATTGAATGCATATTAACTTCATCAATGCTTTCAATAACCAATACAGGACCAGCGTTAACCTTTGATCGTACAAATATTTTTGACCGTTTTAAAAAAGGAAGTCATTCGGATGGAAGCGGTTTAGGACTGGCTGTTGTTAAACAGATTTGCGATGTAAATAACCTGAAGGTTAAGTATCAGTATTTAAATACAAAACACATCTTTCAAATTAGCCTAAAAACTAAATAATTTTTTACTTAGCGTTCTAAATGATTTTTACTCTTCTTAAAATGTAATATGAAGAGGCTAACCACGCAAGACTGAGGCAAAAACCTGCAACAACATCACTTGCATAATGAACGTGCAAATAAATTCTGCTTAATCCTATCATCGCCGCAAATAGAAAAAAAACAACACTCCAGGTCCACTTCCAGGCTTTAGTGATATTTGTACTCCAGATAAGATACATAATAATACCGCTAAAAGTAAATGCCGAAAAGGAATGACCGCTGGGATAGCTAAAACTTGTTGCCTTTGCTATTAATGGTTCTATAGGTCTTTCTCTTTTAAAAATACCTTTGAATAAAAATAAGACTGCCCCTCCACATAGGGCGACAGCAGCAATTCCTAAGCTTGCCTTAGTTCTACTTTTTGTTAATTGAATAATAATAATAATAAGGTACGCGGGTAATAGAAAGGCACGGGAGCCAAAAAAAGTAATCACAACCATTATTTTAGTTAAAGCAGGTGAGGCAATTGAAGAAACTGCTTTGTAAATGGTATCGTCAAACGAAGTTTCTTTCTCAAAAACAATTTCGTGTGTAATAACGCTGAAGACAGTAATCAGCAATAAAAACAAAAAAAGTACAATCAAAAAACCTTTTGAAAAGCCTTTCGTTTTCTTCTTTACTTCTTCTTCTGTTGTCATTATTATAGTTTAAAATCTGTAAACAAATCCGGGTTGGAAATGCCCGTTTGAGTATTGGATTTAACAGAAATATCCTTTTTGTTTTGCTTCTTAGGGTCTACGAGTTCTGCGTAACGGTGGTAATTATTCACCACCTGCTTACCGCTTAAATATCCTAAAGCTGCACCCACAAGTACATCTGTTGCCCAATGTTTTATTTTCTGTCCCGCGGCTTAATCCTATGAGGGTAGCAGCAGTATAAGATATAATGGGAATAAGAAGCTTTTCCTTATTCCATGGCAAATACAGTTGCAGCAGCAAAAGCACCGGTTGTATGTCCTGAAGGAAACGACGAAGGGGTATTGCTTCCATTTCTCTTTCAATTTTCATCTTTCTTAAATCCATAAAAAGGTTCGTGAAAAGCAAATCTGTTCTTACCTGTAACCGGGTCATAGTAGTTTGGGCGTTGTACACCCGTGAGGGCTTTTGTTACCACTTGCGCCGCCCCAGCTATCCTTAAAAACAATAATAATAATAGGAACTGTTGTTTTGATACGTTAAGTATATGCACGAAGAACTTCTATGCAGTTGATGTTTTTTTACGCTGTTTTTGGTAAATATTATAGATAATAAACCCTGCAATTGCTGTAATTGAAATCCAAATCAAACCTATTTTAAGTCGTTCCCAGTCTTCGCCTAGCCACGCCAGTAAGATGGTTAACGGAAGTATACCAATAAATGTGGCTGC
>JAOQAJ010000199.1 GCA_025963675.1 Segetibacter sp. | reverse complement strand
TCCGGCGTTCTTTTTACCTGTTCTTCAAACAAACCGAAAACCGTTTTATCCTTTGGATATTCTGCTGCTGTATCATTGAACTCTACCAATAGACGGTGCTCCTCAGCCTTGCTCAACATTTGTAACGATGCTATCTTTTGCTGTGGTTCCTGAATAGCTGAATTAATCAACTCCTTAAAATGAGTTATCATTCGTTCAATAGTATCCCTGCTGAATAAACTCGTATTATATTCAAAAGATCCATTCAGGCCCACTGCCGTTTCTGTTATAGATAGTGTGATTTCAAACTTAGAACTATTTTGTTGAAACGATTCTGTTGTTAGACGCACCTCTCCTAACGTCAGCTGCTGCACAGGAGGCGTGTTTTGTAAAATAAACATAACCTGGAATAATGGGCTTCGGCTTACCTCTCTTTCCCTGACCACTGCTTCTACTACTTTTTCAAATGGAACTTCCTGATTTTCGTACGCCTCCATTGTGGTAGCACGCACTTGTTGCAGCAACTCTGTAAAAAGTAATTTCCCGCTTATGTGAGTACGTAATACGAGGGTATTTAAAAAAAAACCTATTAACCCTTCCAATTCTTGTTGTTGTCTACCAGCAATAGGAGTTCCGACTGCAATATCGTTTTGATGACTGTATCGATATAACAACACTTTAAAAAGAGACAGCAAGGTCATAAATAACGTAACTCCATGTTGCTGGCTCAACTCGTGCAAGCTTGTAGCTACATTTTTATCAATACCAAACCGAACTATCTCCCCCTTGTTACCTTGTACCGCACCCCGCACATAGTCTGTAGGCATTTGGAGAGGTGCCACCCCGCCTAATTTTTGCTTCCAGTATTCAATCTTCCGATCTAGTATTTCGCCCTCTAAAAAGCGCCTTTGCCAGATAGCGTAATCGGCATATTGCAATGGCAAATTTTGCAACTGTGCCTGGCGGCCCTCATTATATGCGTTGTATAATTCTTTGAATTCTTTAACAACAATAGAAGTAGACCATCCATCAGCAGCAATATGATGAACAGCTATTAACAGAATGTATTCATCATCAGCAAGTGTAATAAGGGAAGAACGAAGGAGGTGATCTTTGGAAAGATCGAACGGCTTTTTAACTAATTCCCCAATGCGCTGGTGTAAGCCTTCTACATCCTCTTTGTATTCGTTTCCATCTATTTGTGCCAACTGCCACTCGTCTTTATCTTTGACAACCTGGTATGCCTGCCCATCGTCCTCACCAAAAACAGTTCTTAGAACTTCATGTCTGTTAACAATAGTTCGTAGCGCATTAATGAGAGCGGTTATATTTAGCCTGCCTCGTAGCCTTAACACAGCAGGTATATGGTACTGAATGCTACCCTCGAGCTTATCAATAAACCATAAGCGTTCCTGGCTGAATGATAAGGGAATTCGCTTGCCTGGTTCTCTTTCAACTTTCAGTAATTCAAGCTCAAACGCTTCAACCTCATTAGATCTTAAATTCTTGTTACTTAAGAAATTAGTTATTAGCTCTTTATTCTTTTTTATTTCATCGAGTAATTGAGGCTCAATACCTTTTTCTTTAGAAAATTTTACCTGGAGCTGCCCTTCATATACCGATAACTGTATCCCACTTTGCTTTGCAGTTTTTAAAAGGTGTAAAGCCTTACTTAACATTAATATTGAATTTATAAATTTAATACCTCAAACTCGTCCGAACCCTCAACTTCAGCAAGTGCTTTCTTCTTATCGGCGGAAACTTCCCATTCCAAATAGTTACTTAAATCACTTATTCGGGTAAATTGAAATAATGCCTGAATTGGTATTGACATATTAAATTTCTTTTTTATTGCTGCCACCATTCGCATTGCTAAAAGCGAATGTCCTCCCAACTCAAAAAAGTTGTCTTCTATCCCAACCCGCTCAACTCCTAATAACTCCTTCCATATTTCGACCAAGGTTAATTGAATTTCATTGGTAGGTGCCACGTATTTGTTTGTTGCCAGCGCACTTCCGTCCGGATCCGGTAATGCTTTTCTGTCTATTTTTCCATTTGGTGTTAACGGAAAACTTTCAAGTGAAATCCATTGGCCAGGTATCATATATTCTGGCAACTTTCCCTGGAGATACCTAGCAGCTGCCTGCTTATCAAAAGCACCTTCAGCTATTACATATCCAACTAAATGTCTATTGCCTGATTTATCTTCTTTAGCAGTTACTACTACCTGATTTACCAAACCGCTTTGTAGTAATACACTTTCTATTTCTCCCAGCTCGATCCTATAGCCTCTTACCTTTACCTGGTCATCTATCCTTCCTAAATATTCTATGTTTCCATCCGCACTCCATCTTCCCAAGTCACCTGTCCTATATATTCTTGCACTTACTTCCTTACTAAAAATATTTTTGATGAATTTTTCTGCAGTTAACTCAGCACGATTTAAATAACCTCTTGCAAGCCCTGCTCCCGCTATACATATTTCTCCGGGAATACCCGTCGGTTGTAGACCGTATTGGTCCTGTAAAATATAAATTCTGGTATTAGATAAAGGTTTACCTATTACAACTTTCTCATCCCCCATTAATTTTTTAACCGATGACCATATCGTTGTTTCTGTGGGACCATATAAGTTATATACTTCAGCTATTTCCGTTAAAATATTTTTAAGACCTTCCTTTACCGCTTCGCCTCCGACTAAAACTCTAACATCTTCTTCGTTTTCCCATCCCGCATCTAATAACAATTGCCATGTCGAAGGAGTGGCCTGCATATGAGAAGGTGAATAATGAGAAATTGATTTAGCAAGCATGAAGCCGTCTGCAGATACTTCTCTGGGAATCACAATTAATTTACCTCCTGAAATCAGAGGCATATAAAACTCAAGATAACATATGTCGAAGCTATAGGTAGTGACAGATAAGAATGATGATGTTGGTACAAACCCGACTTCCCTTATTATGCTCCTTACTAAGTTGATTACACTGCTATGTTCAATCATTACCCCCTTTGGCTTTCCTGTCGAACCTGATGTATAGATAACATAAGCA
>JAOQAJ010000159.1 GCA_025963675.1 Segetibacter sp. | reverse complement strand
TGAAATACAAGTACAAAGACCAATAAGTAAGTGGGATGTAATGAGTTACGGCACTTAAATTTCTTCTGTCGCGATTAAAAATTCACCGGCAGATATCGTTGTTAACTACTCAACGTCTTTTCCTGTTTCCTGACTGGAGCCTTTATTTTCCAAATTTTTCTTCGACGGTTTTATATCTAAAGTCGAATATTTCCCGGAGTTGTTTGCTGACAAATAAAGCATTTGCAAGATCACCAAGAATCCAAAACGGGAGTTTATAATGCACCAGGTCTGTCATTTCTACTCCGCCACTAACCTCTTTAAAGTGATGCTGGTGATGCCATAAACTGTATGGCCCAAAACGCTGTTCATCAACAAAATATTTTCCTTCATCGACGTGTGTGATTTCTGTCATCCAATAAAGGGGGATACCTAGTATCGGCTTTACTGTGTATTCAATTATTTGCCCGGCATACATTCGATCTCCGCTATGTTTACTTCTGACGGTAAAACCCATGTAAGAAGGAGTGATATCTTTTAGGTTGCCTGGTCTGCTAAAGAATGACCAGGCCTCGTCCAGTGTTATTGGAATGATTTGAACAGACTTTAGAGAATATACTTTCGACATTTTTTAAGAACTTTCATATAGTAACGCCTGCATGTGTGAAAGGTTTGCGTTTTTGAGTATGGCTTAACTAGCGCAGGAATTGCAAGCGTTACTGGTTGTTGTGTGGACGTACTTTGTTAAGGAGCATTTATAGCTGATATACTGAAGAATTGAGGCCGCTGGTAATAGCCGAATAATGCTTGACAGTACAAGTGTGCGACGCAAGGATGTTAGATAGAATTACAATAGCAGGGCTCAAAAAACCTTTACAATACATGTGAAAAACTGCGGGAAAAAATCTTTTTTAATTTTAAAGATCAGGCGTTTATCTGCTGTTTTTTGTTCTGATCTTCCTGCATCATGCGCATTTGTTTTGCGTCCTGAAGGAAGTCGGAGGCAAAAATGAACTCGTTTAATCTTTCGTCTTTGCTGTGGATGATTTCTTTATTTGAACCTTCCCATTGCTTGTGGCCCTGGTACATATAAAAGATATGATCGCCTATCTCCATAACACTATTCATATCATGGGTAACAACAACGGTGGTTATATTATACTCAGTGGTGATGTCTCTAATTAGCCTGTCGATTACAAGAGAAGTTTGCGGATCTAAACCTGAATTCGGTTCATCGCAAAACAAGTACCTGGGGTTTAGCACAATTGCCCTTGCAATACCTACTCTTTTTTTCATACCGCCGCTTATTTCTGATGGTAGCTTTTTGTTTGCACCTTCCATATTTACCCTGGCCAACACTTCGTTAACCTTTTTCTTCTTTTCACCGGCGGTGAGATTGGTAAACATATCCAGCGGGAACTTTATATTTTTTTCCACCGTCATACTATCAAACAGTGCTGATCCCTGAAATAGCATTCCGATTTGTTGGCGTAATTCCTTTTTTTCTTCGACTCCAACATCGATCATACTTTTACCATCGAAAACTACCTTTCCACTGTCGGGGGTAAACAAGCCAATAATGCATTTAAGCAAAACTGTCTTACCGCTACCGCTGGAACCTATTATAAGATTTGATTTCCCTGTTTCCATTACAAGGTTTACATCATTTAAAATTACCTTGTCTCCAAAGCTTTTCTTCAAGCTCTTAACTTCGATCATAAAAAATAATTTATAGCAACAATGCAGCAAGGGCGTAATCCGCTACCAGGATTAATATACAGCTAACTACCACAGATGTTGTGCTGGACCTTCCAATTTCTAATGAGCCTCCGGATACAAAATATCCGAAATAGGCAGGGATGCTGCTGACGATAAAGGCAAAGGTGTATGCTTTGGTTAGTGCAAACCATACATTTTTAGGTGAAAAATTAGAGCGAAGACCTATATCAAAAATATCTGAAGCTACTATGTTAGACATATCTGCCGCAGTCCTTCCGCCCCAAATACCTAAAAACGCCGAAAGCGTTATCAGACATGGTATCATAAGCAGAGCACCCATAATTTTTGGAAGAACCAGGTAAGTTTTAGTATTGATGCCCATGATTTCGAGCGCATCGATTTGTTCACTTATCCGCATGTTTCCCAGTTCGCTGGCTATTTTACTGCCAACAACGCCTGCCAGCACAATACTTACCACAGTGGGAGATAATTCGAGTATCATACTATCTCTTACAATTTGCCCAATGGTGCTTGCGGGAACTAAAGGGCTGACCAACTGGTAAGCAGTTTGTACGGTAGTAACAGCGCCTAAAAACAAGGAAATAATCACAACGATTGGGAGCGATCCAATACCAATTTCAACACATTGGTGCATAAACTCCTTCCAGTACATTTTAGGGTTTTCAGGGCGGCTAAACATTCCCTTAAGCATCAACAGGTATTGCCCGAATTTTGTAAAAAACTTCATCTAATGGGAGTAACTGGTTTTATTTATTTGTTTGTAAGTTTCTTCTTCGTTTCCACCACGAACTTTTATTTACGACCTCACCAGTATCGCTTTTAGATTTTGCCTGTGCGTCGATAACGGCTACCAGAGTCATATTTATTATGTTTCTTACGCTGCTTCCCAATTGAAGAACGTGAACCGGTTTTTTTAAACCTAATAAAATCGGGCCAATAGCGTCTGCTCCACCGACCTCTTTCAGCAGGTTATAAGCAATATTACCGGCGGCAAGGTTAGGGAAGATCAGGGTGTTAACGTCGTGTTCGGCGAGTTCGCTAAAAGGGTAGTTGTCTTTAAGTACTTCCTTGCTGAAGGCAAGACTCGCCTGCATTTCTCCATCTACAATCAACTTCGGATTTCGCTGTTTCACAATTGCTGTCGCCCTGGCCACAAGCTGAGCTTCAGGTGAATTGCTGCTGCCAAAGTTTGAATAACTTAACATCGCAACTCGTGGGGTGATGTTGAAATTGTTAACTTCCCTGGCAACCATAATCGTAATATCAGCCAGCTCTTCGGCAGTCGGATTGAAATTTACGGTAGTATCAGCAAGAAACAAAGGCCCCTTTTTAGTGATCATGATATACATGCCGGCGATCTTCTTGCATGACTCTTCTTTACCTATAATTTGTAAAGCAGGTCGTATAGCGTCAGGGTAATTCTTTAAAAGACCGGATATCATAGCATCAGCATCGCCGGTTTCAACCATCATACTGCCATAATAATTACGATCACGCATCATTTTTTTGCTTTCATAAAAATTAACCCCTTTGCGTTTTCTTTTGTCGAAAAGTAAGGCAGCATATGCGTTTCTTTTTTGTTCTGTTTCGTCGCTTAATGGATCAATAATCGGAAGTTCTGTCAAGTCGATATTGTTATCTGCCGCAATCGCCTGTATTTTTTTAGAATTACCCAGCAGTATCGGATATGCTACCCCTTCATCATAAACGATCTGGGCAGCTTTTAAAATTTTTAAATTATCTGCATCAGCAAAAACGACCCTTTTTGGATTGTTGCGGGCTTTAGATCCAAGTACCCGTAACAATTGATTGTCTAATCCGAGCCTTTTATTCAATTCTACTATATATGCATTCCAGTCATTAATTGGTGCCTGGGCAACGCCGCTGTCCATCGCTGCTTTTGCAACTGCCGGTGCCACTATACTTAGCAGCCGCGGATCTAATGGTTTGGGAATAATGTATTCCGGGCCAAAAACAATGGTTTTTTCGTTATAGGCTAAATTCACAATATCAGGTACAGCAGTTTTCGCCATTTCTGCAAGCGCCTTTACGGCTGCCAGTTTCATCGCTTCGTTTATGGTGGTTGCTCTTACATCAAGCGCTCCGCGAAAAATGTATGGGAAGCCCAGCACATTGTTTACCTGGTTGGGATAATCAGATCTTCCGGTGGCCATTATTACATCTTTTCTGGCTCCAACCGCAAGTTCATACGGAATCTCAGGGTCGGGATTAGCCATGGCAAATACGATCGGGTTTTTGGCCATGCTTTTAACCATATCGGCGGTAACCACATTGCCGATACTGAGACCAAGAAAAACATCAGCGTCTTTCATTGCTCTCTCCAACGTCCAGTCGGTACGATTGACGGCGAATTTCCTTTTCTCATCGTCCAAATCGGTACGCCCTTTATGCAGCACGCCATCTTTGTCGAACAAGATAAAGTTTTCGTATCGGGCACCCAATGAAATATATAATCTTACACACGCCATTGCAGCAGCTCCGGCACCATTCACCACAAACTCTACTTTTTCAATTCTTTTTCTTTGTAACTCCAATGCGTTCAAAAGAGCAGCGCTGCTGATGATGGCGGTTCCGTGCTGGTCATCGTGCATCACCGGTATCTTCAGTCGTTCCCGTAGTTTTGTCTCTATTTCAAAACATTCCGGTGCTTTAATGTCTTCGAGGTTTATGCCTCCAAAAGTTGGTTCGAGTGAGGCGACAATATCTACGAACTTTTGCGGATCTTTTTCGTTGACTTCAATATCGAAAACATCAATATCTGCAAATATTTTAAACAAAACACCTTTTCCTTCCATTACCGGTTTGCTTGCCTCGGGGCCAATGTCACCCAAACCTAATACCGCAGTTCCATTACTAATCACTGCAACCAGGTTTCCCTTTGCGGTGTATTTATATGCATTTTCTTTATTTGCTGCGATTTCTTTACATGGTTCCGCAACACCAGGACTATATGCCAATGAAAGATCACGTTGTGTTTTCGCCTCCTTTGTTGGTATGACCTCTATTTTGCCTGGACGTCCTTTTGCATGGTATTCCAGGGCTTGCTCTCGTCGTAGTTCTTTTGACATAGATGTTTAAAGACGCAAATTACACTTTTGGCTGCAAGGAGAAAATAACAGGGAATTTAAGATAATCGGTAAGCGTTTGAATTATTCCTTGCTACAGTCTTCCTGCCAGTTACGCATAATTGCAATAGCAGTGTTTATTACAAGGTACTCTTAAAATAATAAAGGTGAAGGAAACCTTCACCTTACAAAAAAAAGATGTATTGTCTAAATCGATAAACCCAACTTACAATTGAAAATAATTAGTGCATTCTTTCTTTTTTGGCCATCAGCTCCTCTACCGTTTCTACGTACATTTCATCTGGTACACAACAATCAACCGGGCAAACTGCAGCACATTGTGGCTCTTCATGAAACCCCTGGCACTCGGTACATTTATTAGGGGTAATATAGTAGGTGTCAACTGCAATTGGTTCCATCCTCTGATCAGCCGATACTACACTACCGTCTAATAAAGTAAAAGTTCCTTTTACCGCTGTACCATCGCTCATAGACCACTCTACTCCGCCTTCATATATCGCATTATTTGGACACTCAGGTTCGCATGCTCCACAATTAATACACTCATCAGTTATTTTTATTGCCATTTTGTTTACAGTTTATATAGTGTTATTCAATGTACTTTTGCAAAGCAAAAATAAGGTTTGAGAGATGACTTTACAACAACGAATTGATCTGTTAGCGCAATTAGGTGGGTACATGCAGGCAAACAGCGCCGAATGGCAACAGGTTAAAGAACAGGCGAAGGGCAAAAATCCCTGGTTTGTTCCCGAGTTTATAGAAATGGCTGCTCATAATATCAGTTCAGAATTTCTAGAGAAAGATAAACTAAACAACTGGGTAAAAAAATATAATGTTCCCTTTGAAAACGCGGCGCCGGTTACAGTTGGGATTGTAATGGCTGGAAATATACCAATGGTAGGATTTCATGATTTGCTATGCATTTTTATTTCAGGTCATATTTCAAAAATTAAGCTATCGGCGAAAGATGATGTGCTGATTAAACATTTGGTTAGCTGGCTGGCTGACTTAGCTCCAGAAGTGAATTCATTAATTTCGATTGCTGAAAACCTGAAAAATTGTGATGCTTATATAGCTACAGGCAGTAACAACTCAGGAAGATATTTTGATTATTATTTTGGCAAATACCCGAATATTATCCGTCGAAATCGAACCAGTGTAGCAATCATTGATGGTACTGAAAGCGAGGAAGAATTGGAGAAACTTGCTGACGATATTCAGACTTATTTTGGATTGGGCTGTCGCAATGTAACCAAGTTATACGTGCCGGAGGAATATGATTTCACCCCACTTCTTAATGCCTTAAACAAGTATGAACATTATGAAGATTTCCATAAATACAAACACAACTACGACTATCAGCTTGCCTTATTGATGATGGGTAATAAGTTCTACATGACCAATGGAACTATCCTGCTTTCAAAAAATGCGTCACTTTTTACTGCAGTGAGCCAGGTTAATTACGAATTTTATAACAAGGCGGAAGAATTAGAATCGTTGAAAAATAACCAGGATATACAATGCATTGTCGGGCATCAAGCTACGCCGTTTGGTATTGCTCAACGACCAACCCTGTTCGATTATGCTGACGGCGTTGACACACTCAAATTTGCTTTGTCATTATAACTATTTGTGTAATCGATTGTTTCAGATGTAACTGTTTATCGCATTTAAATTTTTGTTGGTACACGCATCGGTTCTTTTAGTGTCATTGTTCTGCCAATCGGCCGATTTCATTCACACGCCAAACCAGCGATTAACTTTAGCTTTTATGACAAAAGTTCTTATATTTAAGCAGATCGTTGTTTAAAAAACTCAATGCCGTTCCGTCACTGCTAATAAAAATTCTGACATTTATCGCTGACTTTTTAACTGATCTACGATAGCCTTCGTCAATTATTTGTTAAATGGTTCTACTGGTAATCAACGGTTTAAGCAGATTTACTAGTTTGCTATTCGTAGGCATATTATTTGACAACTTTAATAAAAAAATAGATGATGAAACTCAAGAACATTCTTATGGTAATTCTCATCAGTGCTGCCACATCTATTGCAAGTGTGTGGGGCTACAACCGGTGGGAAGCAAAGGAGACAGCAGGAGTGCAGGAGCCAGGGAAATTACCTGTTAATTACGCAGGTTTTTTTGACGGCGCAAAAGCGGCGGGAGCGATTGATTTCACAGCAGCATCAACCTCTGCAACGCCAGCAGTGGTACATATTAAAACGAAAACGAAAGCACGGCAGGTGACAAATAATTTGCCTCGGAACCGCGGGCGCAATCCTTTTTCCGATCTTTTCGGCGATGATTTCGGCGATCTTTTTGGCGGACCTCAATCTCAAACCATTCCTGAACAGCGTGCAAGCGGAAGTGGAGTACTAATAAGTAATGATGGTTACATCGTCACAAATAATCACGTTATTGATGGTGCAGATGACATTAATATTACTCTAAATAATAAGCGTTCGTACAAAGCGACATTGGTAGGAGCCGATCCCAGTACAGACATTGCTGTATTGAAGATTGAAGGTAAAAATTTCCCTTACATTGTTTATGGTAATAGTGACGAGGTGAGACTTGGTCAATGGGTATTGGCTGTAGGTTATCCTTTAACCTTAGATGTTACAGTAACAGCCGGTATCATTAGCGCGAAAGCAAGATCTATTGGCATTAATCGCAGACAAAGTGAAAATCCAATTGAAAGCTTTCTGCAAACCGACGCCGCAGTTAACCCAGGTAACAGTGGTGGAGCACTTATAAACGCTGATGGACAATTGATAGGTATCAACTCAGCCATTGCATCACCAACTGGTAGCTATGCTGGCTACTCTTATGCAATCCCGGTTAACATGGTGAAAAAGGTTGTTAACGATCTTATGAAATTCGGAACCGTACAGAGAGCTTATTTGGGCATCCAGTACTCAATGGGTGATCCGACTGAAGATGAGAAAAAAGAATATGGTTTAAGAGACGGGGAAGGTGTTGTCGTTACAGATGTTCCTGAAGGTGGAGCCGCAAGTATTGCAGGTATTAAGAAAGGTGACATCGTAACAAAAATAAACGACGTTAAAGTAACCACCGGACCTGAAATGGTAGAACAGGTGACAAGATATAAGCCAGGTGATAAAGTAACAGTTACTTACCTGAGAGACGGTAAAGAAAATACTGCTACACTTACTCTTAAAAATCGGGCAAATAATACAAACATTGTAAAGAATGCAACGGTTCTTGAAAAGCTTGGTGGAACACTTGAAAATCTGGATAAAAAGGCTGCAACAACATATGATGTTCCGGGTGGGGTAGTGGTTAGAAAGGTTGGTTCAGGAGCTTTAAGCAAGACAAGAATGCAGGACGGTTTTGTGATTACAAGTGTAAACGGAATTGTAGTGAAGAACACCGATGACTTACGTGCGGCTTTGGAGAAATTTAAAGGCAGCACAGTAAAGCTGGAAGGAATGTATCCTGGTTATGAAGGCAATTATGGTTATCCTTTAAACCTGGGGGGTAACGACTAATAATTGCAGAATTATAAAAGTATTATAAAAAAAGGCTGTCCGGTTTGGGCAGCCTTTCTTGATAATAAAATAAGTGAAAAAATGCTCTACAAAATAGCATCAATAGAATTCCCTTTGCCTTTCGAGATAATGAATAAACCTATAAAAGTTAGCAGGCCATTTAAAATAAGAAGCTCTACGCCGATTTGGTAACCTTTAAACCAGGTTGCAGAATGTTCGCTTATATAATAACAAATAGCAGGAGCTATTAAACAAATCACCGGAATAAGAAATGTGTTAGATAAAGTTCGTTTTGTAAGAATTCCGAAAGCAAACAAACCGAGCAACGGTCCGTAGGTATAGCCTGCAAGCTTCAAAATAATATCGATGATCGATTTGTTATCTATGACTTTGAAAATAATCACGCACAAAAAGAAAATGGCCGCGAAAACCATGTGCACTGTTATTCTAATATTCTTCTTTTGATTTTCGTTCCAGGTTTCGTTCCTTTTTAGCCCGATTATATCGATACAAAATGAAGATGTCAAAGCTGTTAAAGCGCCATCAGCACTCGGAAATAATGCTGAGATTAAACCCAGAATAAAAATGATCCCGATTATCGGCGGCAGGTAATTGAATGCAATCTGAGGAAAGATGTTGTCTCCGATTATATTTTTACCATCAAGCAAAAACTGCATCTGTTGCTTTCCATCTACCATCACCTGTTGAAAGGCTCCGCCTTTGCTCATCGCAAATAAATACAAAAGACCACCCAAAGTCAGAAAAATGAAAACGACAACGCCTTGTAGTATACTCAGCGTAATCATGTTTTTCTGAGAATCCCTCACGTTATGGACACTAATATTCTTTTGCATCATTTCCTGGTCCAGACCAGTCATGGCAATTGTTATAAATGCCCCACCTATAATCGACTTCAGAAAATACCCTGCACTTTTATAATCGGTGTTAAGCATTTTCAGATAATCATGCGATTTAAGCTCATTCCACGTTTGGCCGAAGCTCAAATTCAAAGTATTCATGATGTACATCAGGCAAACAATTAGTCCAATCAGGATGAAGGATGTTTGTAGGGTATCTGTAAAAACAATGGTTTTTACCCCACCCTTGAAAGTATACAATATGATCATCAGCAAAATGACAAATGTGGTGACCCAAAAAGGAACGCCCATGTTGTCGAGGATAAAGATCTGCAATACGTTTATTACCAGGTATAGCCGTGCAGTTGCCCCTAAAGTGCGTGAAATGATAAAAAATAAAGCTCCGGTTTTATATGACGAAACACCTAGCCGCTGTAACAGGTAGCTATAAATGGATGTCAGGTTCATTTTGTAATACAAAGGCAGCAACACAAATGCAACGACAAAGTATCCCAGGAAATATCCTATCACCACCTGGAAATATCCAAAGCCGCCAATTCCAACTGTACCGGGAACACTCACAAACGTAACACCACTAAGAGACGTTCCAATCATTCCAAACGCCACCAGCATCCAGTTACTGCTACGATTGCCAATAAAGAAAGTTTCGTTAGTACTGTTACGACTTGTATACCATGCGACACCCAGAAGAAGAAGAAAATATCCGAAAACAAAAGTAAAAAGCAATGTAGGAGACATAAGACTGAATAATATTATTGTTACTTTATTAAGGGGTGAAAAGTAGGAAAAAATTATGAGCTAATATTGCGACAGATAAAAGCAATCAAATGGTGTTGAAATCGATAGCAGTTTTTTGCGGATCACAAAATGGATCTGATCCATTGTTTGTTACCCATGCAAGGGAGCTGGGTACATACATGGGCAGCAACAACCTAAGGCTCATTTACGGCGGCGGAAAAAAAGGGTTAATGGGTGCCGTTGCAGATGCTGTAATGGAAAACGGAGGTCAGGTGACCGGAATAATTCCTGAAGTTTTAATAGGGTGGGAGCACCAACACATAGGCATCACAGACCTGCAGGTGGTAGCAGACATGCACGCACGCAAAAAGATTATGTATGACTTGTGCGACGCCGCTATCATTTTACCCGGCGGAAACGGTACGCTCGACGAAATGTTTGAGATGCTGACCTGGAACACCCTGAAGATTCACAACAAAAAAATAATCCTGCTTAATTCAGCCGGCTTTTATAATCATTTGATTGATCACATCGGGCATATGCAGCAGTGCAACTTTTTATACGAAGACTGGAGAGAACGTATAATGGTAGTTGATACTCCTCAACAGATTATCTCTTTCTTGGGCGAAGGTAAAATGTAAAACCCGTTCTTAAAATCGGTTGTTTTGTTCCCATATAACCAATATAAGGAGAGTTCTCGTTATTCCCCGCATCCATCATAATCACAGTGTAAAAGCTACTTCTGCCAACTTCACGACTAGCATAACCTATTCCAAGAAGCAGGCTTGGGGCCTCTTGCTTATATTTTACTTCATCACCGGGGTACGAAGCCCTCATATCCTTTACTGTGGTGTTCATCCTGTTATATTCTGGTAAGACCTGCAAAAAAACACTTTTTATAGGGAAGACCCTGGCAAACATGCCTGCTCCATAATTGAAGCTGCGCTGTCTATAGCCGTTGTTGTATTCGGCGGAGTAAGAATTATAATTAAAGTTTGTTGAGAAGCCGGCGTCAAGCCAGTTCGTAATACTATAACCTATTTCAGGATTCACACCTGCACTAAATCCACCGCTGCTTAAACCTAACCCAAATGCCCCGCCAATAAAGATGTTGTCCCTTCTAAATTTATGTGTTTTTTCTTCTTCTTCCTCTTGGGCAAATGACGAAACAGTAAGAGAAATCAGACTTAACACAATAAATAATTGCTTCATATTCTTTTGTTTTGATTGGATCTAAATAATGTAAGAGACTTAAGAATTATTTGTAGCCAGCATTTGATCTTTATTAAAGTTTTGTTGTGTCACTCACTTGTACTGATAATCGTAATGCTGCTTTAACCCATTTTACTTTTTTGCCCTAAAAATTTCATTTATCAAAGCAATAATCTTAAAACATAGTAAAGAAACAATGATAAACGGATCAATAATTGTTAAAATTTTTAAACAAAAACGGCTAACTGTTTTACTGTATACGAAACGCGTCGTATATTCGTTTTACGAAATAGTTCGTAAACAAATCAAAACTTTCATGTCATGGAAAAAAATTCATCTTTCGCTAGAATCGTTTACCTGTTAGCACTGATCGCTACTATTATTGGCTTTTCAGCTTTTAGCCAAACTCCTGAAAAGGAACAGCAACCAAAAGAAAATTTCAAAGCTCCAAAAAACCAGGAATATCCCGATGTCAATTTAGACAAGTTAGATTTTCAAATGAAGCAATTGGATCTTCAAATGAGCCAGCTTAATCAGCAAATGAAAAGTCTTGATCTGAGTAAAATGAAATTGCAAATGGAGAAAGCAATGCAAAATTTCGATAAGCAGAAAATTTCGGCAGAAATAGATCAGTCATTGAAAAAGATCAATTGGGAAAAGATGAATAAAGAAATAAAGGACGCGGTTGCACAGGTAGATAAGGTAAAGATGGTGGAAGTAAAAAAAGAAATGGAAAAGGTGCGCGCTGAATTACAAAAGCAAAAATTCGATATGAATTTTTCCATTCCTGATATTGATATGAAAAAGATAAAAGTAGATACAGAAAAGGCAATGAAAAGTGCCAGGGAGTCTATGGAGAAAGTAAAAGTAGAAATGGAATATCTGAAAAAATTCACAAACGCATTGCAAGCTGACGGGTTGATTGATAAGTCGAAACCCTACAAGATTGAAGTGAAAGAAGGTGAATTATATATAAATGACAAAAAGCAACCAAAAGAAGTGAGTGACAAGTATCGGCAATATTACAAGAAAGACAACTTTACCATTAACATGAAAGATGACGGTATTAGAATATAGACTCGTAAAGTATTAACTGAAGCAACTAAAAGACGTTTCAGTTAATACGAAAAACGATACGAAAAAAGCTGAAAGAAAAATAAATGTACAAGTGAGTGACACAACCGGGGCTGAACAAAGAAATAATGCCGGAAACAAAAATAGTTGTAGATATGGCCATCTCCTAAAGCAAGACCGGCTTACTTAGCCACATCGATCTTTACTTTTTTATTCTTGATTTTTTCATCTTTAATGTTTTGCAATGTCTGACTCACTTTTATCTTTCTCACGGCAACAAAAGAAAAGAAATCTTTTACTTCAATAAGTCCGACATCCTCTTTTTTTAATTGTCCTTTGTTTGTTAGAAAACCAACAATATCAATTTTATTAACCTTGTCTTTTTTTCCCGCTGCAATAAATAGTGTTGACCACTTTGGTTTTTCGGGCAACTCGTTAGTCTCAGGTAATTCTATCTCTAAAGGATCAGCAGGAATATATTTTGGCACCTCTTCTTCCGGACCAATAATCAAAATCGCTGTGCCACTTGCTTCCATTCGAGCCGTTCTTCCATTGCGATGTGTAAAAACATCTTCAGTGGCCGGCAAGTGATAATGTATAATGTAGCGTATGTTTGGAATGTCGAGACCTCTTGAAGCAAGGTCGGTAGTCACTAATATATTCGAGGTTCCGTTTCTAAATTTTGCCAGCGCGCTTTCACGTTCCTGTTGCTCGAGTGCGCCATGATAATAGACATTCACAATTCCTTTATCGGCAAGCAATGCACTGGTTCGTTGAACCGCTTCACGATGATTGCAGAAGATAATGGTGGACCTGTTGCCAAGATAACAGATAAGCCTGAAGAGGATTTCAGATTTATCTTTCTCATCACTCATTAAAACTTTTATTTCAAGAGCGGCTTCTTTTTCGCCGGTTAAAAAGTTTAGCTTCGCCGGCTCATTCAACTTAATAAATTCAGGGATCTCAGTGGCTTCGGTAGCTGAGGTTAGAATTCTTTTTTTGAGATTTTTTACAGATTCTATTATAAATGCCATTTCTTCCTGGAAGCCTAATTCAAGTGACTTATCAAATTCATCAAGCACCAGTGTCTCAATGCTGTCGACCTGAATATTTCCTCTGCGAATATGATCTCCAATTCTACCGGGAGTGCCTATGATTAATGCAGGAGCTTGTAGTAAATTATTCTCTTCTATTTCGCGCTTGTGACCTCCATAACAACTGGTTACTTTGAAACCAGTGGCCATAGTTTTAAAAACCTGTTCGATCTGCAAAGCCAGTTCGCGCGAAGGAACAACAACCATCGCCTGTGTCTTATTGTTGGTTTTATCTAACCTGTGAAAAACGGGTAATAAAAATGCAAGCGTTTTACCAGAGCCGGTCGAAGATAGAAGGATAACATCATTCGGTTTTTCGTTTGCTTCAATAGAAGCTAGCTGCATTTCATTTAGCTTATCGATCTTGAAATTCTCTAGTATTTGGGCTATTTTTTCTTCCATAACCGCAAAAGTACGAAAGATGAAATCTTTAGGCTGTTAAAGGAAGCAACCTTAATTTTTGCCATCGATGATTACTGGTGTTTTACTGCCCATTATTATCACTTTAGCATTTGCTGAAGTGGCTATCTCTTTCATCGCTTTTATTTGCTCGTATTGCAGTTGATTGTCAGTTAAGCCTGTATTGATTATTCTTTGATAGTCTGCTATACCTTGGGCTTCCACTCTTTTACGCTCAGCTTCCTGCTTTTCCTTTTGTAAAACAAAAAACATTTTTTGCGCTTCCTGCTCTGCATTTATTTTTTCTTCAATTGCCGCTTTTACACGGTTTGGTAGAGTAATATTTCTTACCAGCAATTGTTCAAGCTCAAGTCCCCGGGCCTTAAAATTCTCTTCAATGGTTTTATATATCCTTGTCTGAAACTCGTCTCGTTTAGTGCTGTAAAGATCGATGGCGGTATAGTAGACTGAGTTGTCACGAATTTTTGTACGTGTTACCGGTCTGACAATTTTATCTCTGAAATCTAATCCTGTTTGACGCACAAGCCGTGGCGCCTCGCTGGCTTGTACCCTGTATAAAACGGTAAGGTCTATTATAACTTCCAGTCCATCAGAAGTTAATACCCTGATCGCATCATCTCCTGATTTGTCTCCCTCATCATGCACACCGCTCATCGTATAATTTTCGGTGCGAACATCGATCGTGTTTACTTTAACAAGTGGATTTATAAAATGAAGGCCACTGGGCAGGATGTTATTTTGAACTTTGCCGAATAAAGATTGAACACCTACCTCGCCGGCATCTATCTGAATGAGACATGAAGTAAGTATACCAATTACAATCATGATGGAAGCAACAATGCGAACAACACCTGTATAACCCGGAAAAGGAGTTTGCATTTTTCGAAGGGAGCCTGCAGCCAAAAAAGCGGCAAGGCCTAATATAATAAGTAGCATTTTTTAAGGGTTTGATTGTTATAAAGGTAGCGCCTGGTGTGAGAAAAAACGGGCTAACTGTGCGGCCGTTGATGATGCTCAAAAAAAGTACAGAGGTATGGAATAAATTCTCTAAGTTTAATTGTATTTACTCTTCTGCCATCTAATCCAATATTCTACGGGCCACCGATTATTAATCTTTTCTTTAACTTAAAATTGCTTATCAAATGAAAAAAAATCTACTCATTATGGTCGGTTTGTGGTTAGGTGCCTCATCTGCACTTCAAGCGCAAACTTTCACCGTTACAAACCTTAATTTTCCTGTTCAAAACGCAGACATCGGCGCTGTTGACATTGATAAAGATGGTGATATTGACCTTCTAATAGCTGGAGATAATAGCGGTCGTTTTGTCCAGCTTTTCAAAAATGATGGAAGTGGAAATTATACACTCGCTACTTCGCCTTTTGCAGCAGTCGGATTAGCGTCGTTGGATTTTGGAGACGTGGATGGCGACGGGAATTTAGATGTGATAGAATCAGGATTTGCAGCTTCTCCTTTAGCAAAATTGTATAAATCAAATGCATTAGGAGAGTTTGCAGAAGTTACGCCCGCTCCTTTTCAACAAATAGCACCAACATCCGGCTTCGCTGATTTAAATAATGATGGCTACCTGGATGTTTATGTTTTTGGAAACCACGATATTGGGGATAGCCGTGCAAAAATTTACTTCAATAATAAAACCGGGGGATTTACAGAATCGGCGCAGTTTAATAATTTTAAATTTATTGACCCGCTTGTAACTGTTGTAGATTATGATAATGACAAAGACCTGGATTTATTTGTGATGGCCTATTAATCCTATTCCGATAACAGGTGTTCTAAGATGTTCAGGAACGATAACGGAGTTTTTACAGTCCAGGATTTAGGACTTATCCAGAAAGGATTTGG
>JAOQAJ010000133.1 GCA_025963675.1 Segetibacter sp. | reverse complement strand
ATGAAGCGATTGAAAGTTGAAGTCTTTTACAACGCCAGGCACCTTTATTGGCGCATATGAATACCGCACGTTTTCATTTATCTTTTTATTGTCGTAGTCAACGATACCCGCTCCATTCATATACCTTGTTCCATATTTTATTTCAGGGTATGATGCTTTCAAAGAAGGTAAAAAGGGTACAGGCATTGACCCACTTTTCTCAACCTGGTTTTTAGTGTGCGTAATGAAGTATATGTGATAGATGTCGCCGCCGTTTTTTTGGAATTTATCCACTCTTCCCACCAATGCTACACATCCACCCATCCCAGTTCAGCCTTACTCCGTCCTCAAACTCTTAACAGGATTAGACACTGCAGCTTTTATCGCCTGCATGCTTACGGTCAGCAATGCAATTACAATAGCAATTAGACCCGCGGCTAAAAATATCCACCAGCCTATACTTATTCTATATTCAAAGTCTTGCAGCCATTTATTCATTGCCCACCACGCAAGCGGGAAAGCAATGAGGGAAGCTATTATTACCAGTTTTAAAAAGTCCTGTGATATCAGGCTCACGATGCTGATTACTGATGCACCCAGTACTTTTCTTATTCCAATTTCTTTTGTGCGCTGTGCGGTTGTAAATGCTGTTAGGGCAAATAAGCCAAGGCAGGCAAGAAGGATGGCTAAACCTGAAAACAAGGCAAACACTTTAGCAGTACGTCGTTCTGTTTTATACAAAGCATTGTAATCGTCATCAAGAAAATGATACTCAAACGGACGATGTGTTATTCTTTCTTTCCAGGCATTTGATAACGATTGTAATGTAGCAGGAATATTATTGCCTGTGATTCGTACAAACAACTGCAGCACTTCGTTAGGCTGCAGGAAAATAACAAAGGGACCAATAGGCTGGTGTAATGTAGAAAAATGAAAATCTTTTACGACAGCTTTTATAGTACCCGGTGCACCTTTGGAGATTGTCTTGCCCACAGCTTGCTCAGGTGTCCATCCTAATTCTTTAACGGCCTTTTCGTTTAATATAAAAGCATTGCGGTAGTTTTTATAATTGTAAGAAGTATCAAGTGCAAGCAGATCGGCCCTGGTAAAATCAGCCCCGGCAATGATTTTTAAATCCATTGTTTTTATAAAATCAAGGTCTACAGGAGTTGCATTTACTGAGAGATCTTTCTTTCCTCCGGTTGTTTCTGCTGTAATACCATCGCCCCATTGTACAAACGTGATTGGTTCATATCCACCACTAACACTAACTACATTGGGAACCAGGGTCATACCTCTTTTTATCGCTTCATAATTCTGGCTCATTTTATTATCGACTGGTAAAACGATTACATGGTCTTTATCGTAACCAAGGTCTTTGTGCTGTATGTATGAAAGCTGTTGTAAAACCACCACGGTAGTAATGATGAGAAATACCGATACGACAAACTGGAATACGATCAACGATTTTCTTAAGCCTCCGCCGGAAGAGGAGAGTCGAAAACCTGATTTTAAAATATTAGCCAGCTTTGAATTAGAAAGTATAAAGGCAGGATAAATGCCTGCAAAAAAACTGATTAATATAGTTAGTGACAGCAACGATAAGAGGGGTATGGGCTTCAATAGTAACTCTGTTGTCAAGGTCTTACCTGCTGCTGCATTAAATGCAGGTAAAAGCGCTATGGCGATGAATACTGAAAGTATTAACGCAATAAATGTAAGCACAAAAGACTCTCCTATAAACCTTCCAAACAATTGTGATGGAGCTGCCCCTAATACTTTCCGGATGCCTACTTCTGTTCCCCTGCCTGCTGCCTGTGCGGTAGCAAGATTGGTGTAGTTCACGCATGCAATAATCAGGATGAGAATTGAAATAATGCTGAGAATATATACATAAGTAATGTTGCCGTTTGGTTCAAGACCGTCAAGTGAAGAGTGAAGATGAACGTTTCTTAAGGGTTCAAG
The DNA here is from genome assembly GCA_025963675.1 of Segetibacter sp. Lineage (GTDB taxonomy): Bacteria > Bacteroidota > Bacteroidia > Chitinophagales > Chitinophagaceae > Segetibacter. The sequence continues at coordinate 4,039 of JAOQAJ010000133.1, read as the reverse complement.
GTTATAGGTCAGGTAACCATCGCCTTCCATCTTCAGCTCATCTTTTGTTACGCTTTTCATGTAGCGTGTTACGTGTTGTTGCAGGCCTGCAATTTGTGTAGGTTGCTGCAACAGGAGATAAGTAACATAATTTGCTGTCCACCACTCTTCATCCTTTTGGGCTGCACGAAGATTTCGAAACGGAATAATAAAATCGAACTGAACCTGCGAATTAATGGGAACATCTGCTGTAACACCACTTACCACAAAGTCTTTTGCATCAGCAACACGTAATGTTTTACCTATTGCATTTTCATTACCAAAGTACTTTTTCGCAATACTTTTTGTAATGACAATATTATCCGGGCTGTTTAAAGCTGTGTGAGCATCACCTTGCAAAAGGTTAAATGAAAAGATGTTCAAAAAGGTAGAATCTGCGTACAATACATTCGCTTCATTGAACACTTTTTCTCCTGATCCAATTATTCGTTTCGCTTTAATTGCCCTGGTGTAGGCTTCTATTGTCGGAAATGTGCGTTGCAATTGCGGGCCTGTTTTAGTGCCTGTAACAGCAGTCTTATTCACTGTTCCTGATGACCGGTATTCCATTGTTACCCTAACTATTCTATCTGCTTTTATGTTGAAATTGTCATAGCTTAATTCGTTATAAATATACAAGCCAATTAAAATACAACTTGTAATTCCAACTGCAAGACTTGCAATATTTATAAAGCTGTACAGTTTGTTTTTTCTGACGGTCCTCCATGCGATCTTGAAATAGTTTCTTAGCATATAATAGAGTTATTTAATCATTGTTTTACTCATTTATCTTTCATTGTTGTTGCCTTGTTATCCTTCTACTGATGATCATTTTTCTCTCAATGTTGTACATTCAGTACAAGAGTGCGACGCAACGAAAGATTAATTCATATTCTTAAGCTCGGTACAAAAATCTCTTACTTCCTCATAATCCATAAAATCGTTTAATCCAGGTTCTCATTCCGTTCTTAAACTCTTAACCGGATTAGCAACTGCTGCTTTAATAGTTTGAATACCTAGCGTAATTACCGCCAGCAAAATCATCACTAATCCACTCAATGCAAATACCCACCAACTCATGGGTGTTCTATAAACAAAGTCCTGCAACCATTTGTATGATGCCCACCATGCGATTGGAGCGGCTATGAGAAAGGCAAGTATTACCAGGCGCATAAAATCTTTTGAAAGGATAGAAACGATGGTTGCAACAGATGCACCTAAAATCTTACGGATGCCAATCTCTTTGGTGCGGGTGTTGGTAATGTAAATAACCAAACCTAACAAGCCAAGGCAGCTAATGAAAATGGCAAGCCCTGAAGCCCACTTCAACAGGCGTGCTGTATGCTGTTCGCTTTGATACATTTTTGAAATTGTTTCATCAAAAAACGAATACTTGAAATCTTCTTCAGGATAAATTTGTTTGTAAGCTTTTTCCATTTTTGCAATGGCAGACTGCCATACATGTCCATCTGCATTATTAGGTTTTAGCCTGACATGAAAGATGGTACCGTTGTTACCTGCAAACGCAATAGGGCCAATCGACGCACGGAAAGATTGGTCATGAAAGTCCTGCATTACACCTACAACCGGCAAGTCCTTGCGATTAAAGTTTAAGTATTTATTAAGTGCTTCTTCCGGTTTCTTAAATCCAAGAATTTTGGCGTAAGTCTCGTTAATGATCAACTCTTTGATTGAGTCGCTTGCTTCAACATTACGCCCTGCAAGTAATTTTATCCCGTACACTTTCAGGTAGTTTGGATCGCCCCACCTGATCTGCACATTGGCAACTATATCTTTCTTCTCGGGGTAGCTAATATTGGTAAAAGCGACACCTAAATCTGCAGGCGATAAAAAGCCCGACGATGCTACCTCAACTTCAGGAATGGATTGTATTTCATGAAGCAATTGTTTACCATGAGTTTTTACCGAATCCCGTGGAGTTTCAAATGTCAGTATCGCATCTTTCTTAAATCCCAAATCAGCATTCATGCTGTAATTGATCTGCTTGCTTACCATTAAAGTTGCTATGATGAAGAACTGCGCTATTACAAATTGAGATACCGTCAATGTTTTCCGTACCCACGCATTTCTTGTTTGTCCCGAGTCGTTGAAAGCCTGTCCCTTCAAGACTGAAACAGGTTTATACCCCGATAAAATTAAGGCAGGATATAAGCCCGAAAGAAAGCTGACGGCAATGGTTAGTATCAATAAAAATAGAATGAGTTTCGGTTGATTGAATAAATCAAAGTGTAAGCCCGGCGGAATGAAGTCTGTGAACATATTCAGCAGCAAAGGAATTAAAGCAACAGAGATGACAGTTGCAATAGCGGTAATAAAAAATGTCTCGCTTAAGAACTGCAGTACCAATTGATTTCTCGAGCTACCCATCGTTTTTCGAATGCCGATTTCCTTTGCTCTTTTGGTCGCCTGTGCAGTGGTAAGATTAATGAAGTTTATGCATCCGAGCAATAACAAAAAGGCGGCAATAGCCAGCAAGCCATACAACGTTGCTTTGTTTGCTACCCGTGCACCAACGCTTTGATACAACCCGTTAAAATGAATATCATCCAGAGGTTGCAGGTGAAACGACATGGTATTGTTTGCATCTTTATTAGCCTTTTTATTGTATTTGTTTAAAAGCACTTTTAACTGTGCTTCCGTTGCCTGCGGATTGGTGCCCTTTGCCAATTTTACATAGAGCAGCGAATAGGCCATCCAATCGTCCCAAACAGTCATCATGAAATTGTCCTGCAGGTTTGTTTTAGCAATGGTTGCGAGTGAAATAAATTGATCAGCAGTAAATGCAGTGGTTTCATTTAAATCTTTTACTACACCCGAAACAGTTGTAGTTACATCGTTGTAAGTAATTTGTTTTCCAATAATATTTGCGACCGCAATACCAGGAAAATATTGTTTTGCCCGGCTTTCGGTAAGTACTACCGAAAATGGATCCTGCATGCCTGTTTGTGGCGAACCAACGATCCAGTTATAACCAAGCAATGAAAAATATTGAGGATTTGTAAAAACAACATTCGGCTGCTTTTTATAGATCACTGGCTTTCCTGCCTTAGCTGTGGCCACTTCTACCTTCGCAGTGCCGTCTCCCTGGAATTGAAAAACAGGAACTGTTTTTTCAACACCTGTCACTTCATTTTCTATCGCACTTCCAAGAGGTGCAGGAAGCCCGGCGCTGTGACCTTCGGTACCCGAAAACTTTGCATCCAATACCACACGGTAAACCCTATCTCTGTCAGGCACAAACTTGTCGAAGCTAAACTCATAATACACAATCAGGAACATCACCAGCGCTGCACTAATGCCGATAGATAACCCCAGCACATTAATGACAGAGAAGGTTTTATTGCGAAGAAAATTTCTTATAGCAATGGTGAAATAGTTATTGAACATGAGTTATGTTTTGTAAAGTCATCTATGTGTGTGGTTCATTTTGTTACCGGCATTTGTTCTTTGTTCGACATCGTTGTGTCACTCACTTGTACGGCAAATCTTTTTTCATCGCCTCATCCACCTTCTCCTTCTCTTCGCAGAGAAGGAGCGGCGATTTAGAATATTTTTAGGCATTTTATCTTCCACATCAGCTTATTCATCACGTTTTCCCATACATCCCAACTGGGGCTTACTTATGCGGTTTGTACTTAGGACACCTTTCCTTCTTCTTATCTGACAGAAGGAGTAGCGCTTCAATAATCTCAAACATTTTATCTTCCGCATAACTTCTTCCATCAAGTCTTCCCGAACATCCCGAACATCCCGAACATCCCGAACATCCCGAACATCCCGAACATCCCGAACATCCCGAACATCCCAAACATCCCGAACATCCCACAAATCCCGGTTCAGACCTACTCCGTCCTCAAACTCTCCACCGGATTAGCCGTAGCCACCTTAAATATTTGCGAACTAATCGTTATCAATACCAATGCTAACAAACCAAGAAAACTAAATATCAAACTGCCAAAACCTATATCAATTCGATTGGCAAAAATGTGGGTGAACATAA
>JAOQAJ010000060.1 GCA_025963675.1 Segetibacter sp. | reverse complement strand
CAAAACACTTGAAATACGAAAATCTGAGAGTGGACGAATTTGTAAGCCGTTATTATAGATCATTCCTAAAACCACGAGGATCAATCCACGTTTGATGACCCGAAGCATCAGCTGTTGCCGGCTCTTTCCTTTCTCCAATTCGCGACCTACAGAATAAGGAGTTGATACCCCTGCAAGGAAGAGGAAAAGAGGAAAAATCAAATCATAAATATGAAAGCCATTCCAGGACGGATGCGTAAATTGATTTGAAATGGCTCCCCAAAACGCAGAACCGGTAACCTTGGCCATTTCATGAAAGACCTCTTCTGCACCCATGATCCAAAACATGTCAAAACCTCTAAGTGCATCTAATGAGTAGAGCCTTTGAGTAGGCGCAGCTTCCGGTTTAATAGCATTGGAAGATGTTGCCATCGGTTTCGGTTTTATTGGCGTTTCTAATGATGCTTCCATGTTTTGGAATTTATGCTTTTAGAGGAATATGCAACATTTTAGGATGAATAAAGAAAAAATGTACAAGAGTGCGACGCAAGAAAAGCCCGATGAAAGAAATGTAGCCTGGACAAAAAAAATTGTTCTACACTTTTGGCTCCCAACCCGGTTGATATTCGCGGCTCCAATACTTCATTGCATCTTTATCATTTAAAATATGACCTGTTTTTGGATCGATATTTAAAGTACGACCGGTGCGCAATGCAATGTTTCCCAACTGAACCAACAATGTACTTTGATGACCACTTTCAATATCGGAATTTCCAGGAAGTATGCCACCTAAAGAAACAGCAGCGGTACCTGCAGTTGCTTTTTTTATAAAGTCTCTACGTGAATGATCCATAAAGGTTGTATTGAAGTTGTTAAGGTTTGTACTGGATAAAAACTTGCTTTTTTTGATGAAATTTGAAAAAGCGCTATAAAATTTTAAGTCCTTTTAGACGGTTTACTTTTTTTCATTACATCGTCTAAACTTATCGCGGCACCTTTCTTCCGTTTGCTTTCGTCTGCGGCTTCCATGAAAGCATATATTTCCAGCGTCTCTTCTGGTTGAACAGGCACTTTTCCGGTTTTGAAAAAATCGATTATTTGTATTAATAAATTGTCATATCCCTTAAATGGTCCAAGTGGTAAGTTTCCTTTTTCGCCATAAGCCGTTCCTCCATAATCGTGTGTACCTGTCCGGGTTCCCCTGAAGGTACCAACGCGTCCATCTTTCCAGGTTCCCACCACTATGTCGTTGTCTTTCGTATTTATTCTAACAACCTGTTTGCATCCCGTACCCATCATCGCAAATAAAATTTCAACTCCATGTATGCCGTACCAAAAAAGATCGGGATGGGTTTTTTCTAATGTTGCCGGACTAAAAGTATCAGCACCTAACAATGGGCCGATCTTGCCTTTAATAACGTCCTGTACAGTTTGCATGTAACGGAGAGATGACGATGAGAAGATGGGCACGTTATAGTTTTTGGCAGCATCATAAATGGCAATAGCATCTCTTAAAGAACCGGCGACGGGTTTGTCTATAAACATTGGTTTCCCTGCTTTCAACACCATTAAAGCTTGCTCTAAGTGTGGCCGACCATCGTTTGTTTCTAGCAATACAAAATCGACTTTGGTTAATAAGTCTTCTATTGAACTTACTATTTCTACACCTAATTTTTTTACGTCTTCAGTATAGCCGGGAATTCGTTTGGTGGAGGATTCTATATCATTGCTTCCTTGTGGGTAAGCGGCAACTATTTTAAATCCTTTAAAACCTGTAGCCGGCTCAGGGGCATTAAGGGCCTTTGTAAATGCAACACTATGCGAAGTATCTAATCCTATGATGCCTATTCTTCCTTGTGTTGCTGCAATATGACTTGCATTGGCTTTCGGAAAATTTTTGAAAAAACCCAAAGCAACAGTTGCAAATGATGCGGTATGAATAAACCGTCGGCGGTTAAGATTTTGATTCATATTGGTTGAAGCTAATCGGGAGTGAAAATAAATGGAACTGATCGAAATAATAGTTGACACTTACATCACCTTGTTTTTCGATGAGTGATGTTGGGTCATCTTACTACTGTCGTTGTGGAAGATATAAAAAGAATAAACAAGACTGTTCAAATAAAGAAATTAAAATCGCGGGAGTTAGTGATAGAAAACATCTGAGGGGATGGTTTCCCTCAAAATACTTTCACCTTTCCATTTAAATTCCAGGAGAGAATTATTTCCTTTTTGATTCGTATAATAAAGCTTTATTGGGTGTAAACCTGCCTTCAACTTTATTTTGCCTGAACGTTCACTGCCACCTACATATCCAAAATCAGCATCAATAACAGTGGCATCGTGAATGCGTAAAAAAGCACCTTTATCAGCTTTTATAAAAAAGGTATACATTCCGTCCTTTGGAATTTTTATATACCCTTCGAAATACAGGACACCGTTTTTATTGAACTGATACAAATTCGTAACGGGACTTTTAGCAATACCATTGCCAACCGACGTAAGCGTAGAAACTTCAGGGACCCAATTGAAAGAACCCGTGAAAGATTTCCACTTTAACCCGGCTTGTATACTCGAACTTGTAATTGCAGGAATAAGTTCATCATCGTATGGTCTCTTAGCTTCAACATCTGGTCTGCGTAGCTGAAGTACTTTTTCTTTCATCTTATTTTGAATAAGAGCCATTCCAACATTGTTTGCCAAATTGTGGCTTTCCTGCGGATCTGTCCTTACATTATAAATCTCGAAATTGTCGTTGTGTGACTTGATATCGTATCTGACGCCAACCGTATCACCTAACCGTATTAACTGCATCTGGTTGCGTTTGCGGTTTCGGTGTTGGGAATCAAACTCGGGGAACTGCGGCGTTGACTGGTTTTGAAAATACTCAACGTAAACCTGGCTGCTTCTTTGTTTTCCGTGGCGTGTGAGCGAAGGTAAAAGTGATACTCCATCTGTTCTCGCTGGTGCCGGAACACCTGCTGCGTCAGTTAAAGTTGGGAGCCAGTCATAAACAGCGCTGGCCGATTGCACGACGGTTCCTGCAGGAATATGCCCGGGCCAGGTTGCAATGGCAGGTACACGAACTCCGCCTTCCCACAGGTCTCTTTTAATTCCGTCAAAGGGGCCAAAACTATTAAAAAAGTCAGCTGCAAAATTTTCGGGTAGATAAGATTCAATAGAAGGGCCATTATCAGACGTGAAAATGATTAAGGTGTTATTTAGTTTTAGGTCCTTCAATAATTGCATCAGGTCGCCAACTGCATCATCTATTCGTCGTACAGCTGTTGCATATCTTTTGTAAACATTTGGCCAGGCAATTTCAGGTGTAGCCGAATTTTTATCATTGTCGTAAGTAGCATTGGCATAATCAGGATGAATATATGAATCTACTTTGTTCGACGCGGTGTTGATCATATGACCTGCCTGACCTAGCCATTGAACTCCACCTTTAATACCGGTGCCGGTTGGATATGCTTGTGTTGGTAACTGCAAAACGGCATGTGGGGTTTCATAAGCGAGGTACATAAAAAAAGGTTTGCTAACAGCATGAGCTTTTTTATGCCTGATTATCCAGTTCTTAGCAGAAGCTGTCCAAAGGTCAGTTGTATAACATTTGTCAAGCTTGTCCGAAATATTTGTTCTGTTTTCCCACACCTCTTTTCTGCCGCCGTAAAGACCTTCTTTAGGGTAATGCTCGTGCCCATCTTTATGACGCATATAACCCATGAAGTAATCGAAGCCACGGTTAAGAGGATGCGCAGGCCAGTCCGGACCTTCATTATCCAACCCCTGCAAACCCCACTTGCCAAAAGCGGCTGTTGTATATCCCGATGCACGAAGAACTGAAGCAAGGGTATGATTGTTTTCAAGAGCCTTGTCGAACTGGTTGTCGCGCACGTTTGCATGACCCTGGTTGACGCCTAACAAAAGGGATGCACGCGAGGGAGCACAAACGGGAGCTGCACAATAATGTTGAGGTAACATTGCTCCTTGCGAAGCAAGTCGATCTATGTTAGGAGTGGACGTCCATGGTTCACTTCTGTCATTAGCCTTTTTACGTAAATTCTGGTAAAAAATACCAATATCACCATAACCAAGATCATCAGTTAATATAAAAATGATATTGGGTTGTTTTGCCTTGCCGTTTCTTGCAACCCTTTGCGCTTCAACATTCATTGAAAAACAAAAACTAATAAGTAAAACGGCTATTGCTATTATTGCTTTCATGCCCCGTTATTTTACCGCCACTTTATTATGAACCAATCGTTGTCCTTCTTTCCTTGGGCCGACATCTTTTATACTTATTTGTTGAAATCCCAGCTGAAAAGCAGGTGACTTTTTTTCTAGACTGAAATCGAAACGAGCGGGGTCTGTAAATAAAGGATCGACATAAGAAGAATGAAGATCTTTGCCATTATTTTGCCATTCCTTCCATTTTACTTTGTTCAGTATAATACTATCAAGCGGAAGTGTGGGATTAAAGTAAATGTTGTAATCGGCCTCAAAAGTGCTATTGACCTTTTTGGTGCCTGTTTTTGCAATTGGATTAAAATAAAAGTCATACGGTTTATCCTCCCAATTGCCATCAAAGAGTTTACCTTCTTTCCAATAAACAATGTTATTCTCAAAATATACACTGCTGTGAGGGTCTACTCTTGTACGATTTATCTGTTGCAACCGTCCAAGGGCAAAAATGTTATTACGAACCGTAATTTCTTTTGCGTAGTGAATATTATAACCTGCAAATTTGGTGTTGTAGACGATATTGTTTTCGACAAGAATATGAGTTGAACCTTCATCATTGTAAATACCCCACCCGCCATAATTGTGAGAGTCAACATCGTGTATCAGGTTGTTTCGAATGATGGTCCCTGGCGAAACGCCTAATGTATATACAGCACCCATGTCTGATAAAAGTCCCTGCCCAATGTGATGAATGTAATTAAAAGCAACAATATTATCACGACTTATACTTCGTTGGTAGCCCCACTCCCAACCTGATGAAATGCCGGTATAATAACCATGATGAATATTGTTATGGATAACTTCATTATTTCGTGCATGCATCAGCAAGACACCAACAGCAGATGGGAAGACGGTACCAAAATTACTGATCTCGTTATCGCTGATAATATTGTGATGCGTTTGGCTTAATGGATTTTCACCCGCCTTTCCACCATTCATTCTATAACCGCCGGCAGCAATATTTGTAATACGGTTATAAGTGAATCTATTATAAGAAGAACCTTCCTGTATGTTGAATGCAAACCCGCCCGTATTCGATACCGTACAATGATCAAACACACACCGTTGAGCGCCTTTTAGGTTAATGAGTGCAGCAATGTCTGATGATCCTTGCGCATCGTTTGTGTTTCCTGCGGGTAATTGAACATTTGCGTATTGAAAAATAATATTCTTAAAATGAATGTCAGTAACTGGTCGACCAGCTACAGCGTCGCCTGAAATATTTAGAAACCCACTTGTGACCGGAGCGTACACTTCAGCTTTAGACATGACCTCACCGGCAAGAGGAATATAATACAACCTGCCCTCGGCTTTATCGAGGTACCAGTCTCCCGGATCCTGCAATCCTTCCCACACATTTTCGACCACATATCGGGCACCGTCATTATTGAAGTCATCTGTAAAAACTTTACCTGAAGGGTATTTAAAAGTTACAATATTCGTGTTGTCATTTATTGAGTCTATCGTAAGGTGAGTGTCAGTCCAGAAATGATACACGATGACATCTATATCCTTTATGTTTTTCCATTGTGATTGTATATCACCTTTGGCAAACTCAAAGCGTCTACTGGGGGTTTGGTAGCCGACGCTCAAATTCCCATCAGGAAATCCTTTTACCCGATAAAATCCTTTTTTCGGCAGCCGTGCCCGTTTACGTTCGTTTCCGCCAACAAACAATTGGGTAAATGTCCATTCACCGGCCTTCACTTTTGGCAGGTCAGCCACCCAGATATTATTTCGATAATTCTTCCAGGCTGTTATTCTTTTACCTCCGTTTAAAACAACCTTATCAGTTTTAAAAGCGCTGTAAATAACCGGCGCTTGCTCTGTACCACCATCTTCCGGTTCTAACTGCAGCGGTTCTTTTATTTCGTAATCTCCTTTTAGCAGGTAAACAAATACGCTGTCTGTCGCATGTTGCTTTTTATATGATCTAACTGCATCCCTTGCCTTTTGTAAAGTTGCAAACGCGCCGGAAGGTGCTAAACCATTTGAAGCGTCATTTCCTTTAGCAGATATATAAAATTTGAAGGATTGAGCATTTGCAAAAAGGCAGAAAAGAGGCAATAAAAGTGAAATGGCGAAGCGTATAAAATATATCATAGTTGTCTTCTGAATAAGCTAATGTAATTATGATTTATAGAATAGGATTAATAACACTATTTTATTTTCTTGTTGTCGAAAAATACATGAAAAAGTGTTCTATTGTTTTAAATATATAGGTTAAATAGCTGATGGCACTTTTGGAAAGGGAAAAAGTGATTTAAATTAAATGTACAGCAGATGCTAACACTTGTCAGGCTGTCATTAACCTCGATGATACTGTTAATTATTACCCGGTTACAATGAATGCACTTATTTTAGCATCTCTTATTTATGTCCGAAACTTCAAATTCAACTTCACTTTTTACCGATTATGAAAGGCGGCATCTTTATGCTGAAGTCATCATTCCGCTTGCATTACCTAAAAATTATACATGGGCAATTCCTGATCATTTTAAAGAAAAAGTCGTCGAAGGTTCACGAGTTGAAGTGGAATTAAAGAATAAAAAATATTCAGGTATCATAAAAACGCTGCATGAAGATAAGCCGAAAGCATTTGAACCCAAAGACATCCTAAATGTGCTGGATGAGCAACCTTTAGTATATCGGCATCAGTTAAAGTTATGGAAATGGATGGCGGAATATTACATGTGCAACGAAGGTGATGTAATGCAGGCTGCTTTGCCTTCTCATCTCAAATTATCGAGTGAAAGTATTCTTACCTACAATGAAGAATACGGAGAAGACTTTTCAGACTTAAATGATGAAGAATACCTTGTAGCTGAGGCGCTCTTATTGAAGAAGGAATTGAAGCTAAGTGAAGTGCAGCAGATCCTGGATGCAGCTCATGTGTATCCGATTATTAAAGTGTTAATTGAGAAAAAAGTTTGTATGGTTTGGGAAGCATTGAAGGACACCTACAAACAGAAGATGGAAACCTATGTACACCTGCATGCTGATTATCATAATGAAGACAACCTTGCAAAGCTTTTAAACGAATGGAGCAAGAACAAAGCACCAAAACAATTGGAGTTGCTGCTCTCCTATCTACACTTAATAAAAACAGAAGGTGAAGTAACTCAAACGAATCTTTTAAAAAAGGCAAATGCAACTGCAGCTCAATTAAAAGGCCTGGCCGATAAAAATATTGTGCGCCTCGAGAAACGATCGGTGGACAGGCTGCCAACTTTGCCCAGAGACATAACAATTGACTTTAAATTATCTCCGGCGCAGACAAAAGCTTTCGACTCTGTTACACATGTGCTAAATGAAAAATCTGTCTGCTTGTTGCAGGGGGTAACATCCAGTGGTAAGACGCAGATTTATATTAAGCTGATTGAACAATACATTAAATCAGGAAAGCAGATTTTATATATGCTTCCCGAAATTGCTCTAACAGCGCAGATCATAAGAAGGCTTCAAAAGTATTTCGGGGGGTACATAACCATTTATCATTCTAAGTTTAATCCAAACGAACGGGTAGAAATTTGGAACAAAATAAAATCAGGTGAAACGAAAGTTGTGTTGGGAGCACGCTCATCGTTGTTTCTGCCCTTTAAAGACCTTGGTTTGATTATCGTTGACGAGGAGCATGATCCATCGTTCAAGCAGCAGGAGCCAGCGCCCCGATACCACGGTCGTGACGCTGCTATTTATTATGCATCATTATTCAATGCGAAAGTTCTTTTGGGAAGTGCCACACCTTCTATAGAAAGTTATTTCAATACTCAGTCGGGCAAGTATGGTTTAGTAAACCTGGCTGAGCGTTACGGCAACGTGCAAATGCCTTTGATTCAAATTGTAGACGTTAAAACGATCATTACTCAAGACAAAGGAAAAGTTATTATATCACCGCAATTAACGGAAGCAATTCAGGCTTCGCTGAAAGAAAAAAAACAGGTCATCCTGTTCCAAAATCGCCGCGGATATTCTCCTTACCAGCTTTGTGCGGTTTGTGGTTGGATACCCCAGTGCGAAAATTGTGACGTGACCCTTACTTACCATAAAGCAAAGAACAAGCTTCAATGTCATTACTGTGGTACTGTTTATCCTTTAGTACTTACATGCGCTGCGTGCGGTAATCATAATTTTGTTCAGAAAAATTTTGGGACAGAAAAAATTGAAGAGGCTTTAATTGAGGCTTTTCCTGAAGCAAAAATTGCAAGAATGGATCATGACAGTGTCCGGGGAAAAAATGATCATGATGCATTGATAAAACTTTTTGAGCAGCAAAGAATAGACATACTTGCCGGAACTCAAATGGTGGTAAAAGGGCTGGATTTTGAACACGTAAATCTTGTGGGAATAGTTGACGCCGATGGGATTTTAAACTTTACAGATTTCAGGGTCAATGAACGTGCTTTTCAACTAATGGAGCAGGTAAGTGGTCGCGCAGGTCGCCGTGAAGCCCAGGGGAAAGTAATTGTGCAGGTTAGCAATACACATCATCCTGTACTGCAGTTTGTGCAGCACCACGATTATGAAGAAATGTACCGATTTGAAATTGAAAACCGGAAGATGTTTTTCTATCCTCCTTTTTCGAGAGTTGTTCAATTGACCTGTAAGCATAAAGATAAAAATGTGGCCGAGGAAGCAGCTAACATTCTAGGGCAGTTTTTAAATGATAAGTATGCTGCGTATGTCAGCGGACCAGCAGAGCCAGCCGTTAGCCGGGTAAGGAATCAATATTTATTTGAGCTTTTGCTAAAACTCCCTAAAGATGCCCAATTCATCCGCCAATGCAAAGAAGACATCCTGCAACAAATTGCCATCATTCAATCCAACAAGAGGTATCGTAGCGTAACAATCATCCCCGATGTTGATTCGGTCTAATCTATGTCTGCTGGTTGCGCATTTTTAAGAAGCTACCCCAACACAAAGCCCATCTGAAATTGCAAAAAGACCTGGCTAGCATTGTCTTTTTACAATTCGGTCTCTTAAATTGTGAAGCCTTAAAGGCGACATACTTACCTGAAAGTCTACAAGAAAAAATTATTAAAATTCCGCCATATTAAGGAAAATAGGTACAGTTGTTGTTTGATGCAAGCGGGAAATGTTTTTGAATACGTTTTGTTAAATTTTAAAATGTATGATCTACAAGTTTTCCGACTACATGCAGTTAAACTATCAGCTGTTAGAAAAATATATAGACAAAAATGAAGAGCTAACTAAAAATGAACTGTTACAAAAATGTGTTGGAGATATCAATTATGATTTGTTGCAAAGCTTAAAAGAATTGGTGTTTTCCAGGATTGGAAAAAATGAAAAAGGAGAGATTTACGTGGTTTGATGTATTTTTTGCTATAGTATTTAAGTATTTTCTTGAAGATTTTGAGTGAGTAAGTGTTACATGTTGTACCGGTCATTCAAAATTTGCCGCTGGTTTGGATGAAAAGAATGAAGGTAAATTTTTAAAACGTCGTTTGAAATTTACTACTACCTCAACTACTGTCTGAGCTAGATCTCTCAGCCCGTTTATACCTGGTTTATCTGGTATTCTTGTACAGTTTATTTTAAGGCCTTATTGGTATGATTGTTTTTACTTATTTATTTATAAAAATTATTTCTAAACCAATAAAAAATACTTTAATATAACCCTTTTAATACAAACTTTTTTTAATTGCCATGGAACTAAATTATAAATACAGAGAGCACTTAAAGGAGTATAGCGTGGAGGAAGACGGATATTATTATTATATGCCTATCTCTTATATTTTACGTCTCAAGCATTTTTGCGAGCAGGTAAACGAAGAAGAGGTGAATCCAGTAAAAAGCTGGTATCAAAATTTAAAAGATATTGAAAGGCGAATTGTTGTGAGAAAATCTAAAGACGATGAAAAACTTTGTTCTATTTGGTAGCGATCTTATTTTTCGAGCAGCCTGAAAGCCTTGTCGTTTCTATTTAGGTTTTGATCTTTAGTAATATGGCTCCTTAGCTCCCCGGTTCTCTATCAAAAACGCTTACTGTTCCTTATTATTCTTTCGTACAAGTGAGTGACACAACGATGTCGGGCGTTATTAAACTGTTAGTTCAAAAAGAATAATTCAACGGCAATAAATCAACAATGATATAAAAAAAGAAAGCTACCGAGAAGGGTAGCTTTCTTTTTATAAGATGTTTACTAATTATCTTTTTCTCAAGTCAAGATTTAATTTTAAGCGTGCAAAATAATAAGCGCCGTTAAAACCCATTTGTTGTACACGGCGACTATATAAGAAACGTCCCGCACTTTGATTATTGCTGTGAGACTGAATATCAGGATACACATTGAACAGGTTGTTGGCCCCGATAGTAGCAGTTACAGATTTTAGTATCTCATAAGAAAGCGACAAATCAGTAACTGTTTTAGCAGAAAAAGTCTGATCGGTAACTTCGTTTTGACCTGTAAAAGCATTTACTAACATTGTGGGAGCAGTAGCATTTAAAGGATCCCAGTAGGTAACTTCGCCGAAACGAACGAACCGAACCATTGCACTGAACTTACTGTACTTGTAATTTAAAGCAAGGCTAACCTTATTTTTTGGGTTTGCCACCTCTACCCTGCTCTGGTCTTCGCGATTGAAGTAGTTTACTAACTGGCCACCATTTGTAAGAAGTTCCGATGCACGAATTATCGGTTTTCCGTTTGCATCTTTCTCAATCGAATTATCTATAAAAGTCATTGCGAGAGTTGCACGCAAAGAATGTTTTTGCAGAAATCTTTTTGTGTATGCCAAAACTGCTTCAAGACCTCTTGCACGTGTATCAATAGCGTTGGTAAAAAAGTTGGCGGTACTGGCACCATTTGCATCAAGTATTGCTTTTATCTGTGCATTCGTATTTCCGTTGAAATTGTTGGTGAGGATGATCCTGTCTTTGATGTTAATCTGGTAAGCATCTACGGTAACCTCAAAACCAGAAAATGGCTTTGCTGTTAATCCTACTGAGTAACTATGACTGGTCTCTTCCTTCAGCTTTGGAATACCAAGCAAAGCTGCGATCGCGCTTTCATTGGTAAATGTACCAGCCTGAACAGGCACCAGACCTGCACTGGATGTAACAAACAGCGTATTTGTTTTTGCGTAAAAACGTTGTTGTAATGATGGTGCACGGAAGCCGGAACTTAAAGACGCCCTGATGTTGAATAAATCACTGAATTTATATAAACTGGATAATTTATAATTTAGGGTAGAACCGAAGTCGCTGTAGTTTTCGAAGCGCAAGGCGCCAGTTAATAACCATGCTTTTGTAATATCCTGTTCGAGATCAAGATAAATTGCTTTAGCGTTCCTTGTTTTATCGTCACCAATCGTATTTACAAACCCAGGAAAAACCTGTGCGCCTGGCGCAACCCCTGATGGAACGTCATAGTTTTTGTATGATGCTTCCTCACCGCTTCTGATTCCAAATCCATCAATTCTATATTCGATACCTGCGGCTGCATTTAAACCTTGTAAAAAATTAATTTTCCTGGAGATGTCGGCATTAATAGTGTTCTGGTAAAACTTCAATCCGCCTGCATCAAAACTCGTTTGGTTATTTCCAACCACGGCAAATTGGGAGTAGTTTACAGAATTGGCAACACCAAAGTCAAACGTGTTTACTCCAAATGTGTTACTGACGTCAAAATTCCATCCACTAAACTTGCTTCTGAATCCTACTGATGTAGAGAAGTCTTCAATGTCAGATTTTATTTGGGGAAGAAATCCATTTGGATACATCGAAAAGACATTGGTCGCATACTTACCAGCATTGGATGCTAAAGGTACTCCCATTGGGTAGCGATACAATCCTGCTGAGGTCCCTTTTTTCTTGCTATAGCCTCCAAAAACATACAGTTCACTATTTTGACTAACCGGGTAACCGAAATTAAAAAAAGCAGCGCCGCTTTTCATTGCCGAGTTTCCGGCGATAATGTCAAAAGTATTTCTGGTTAATCCTATTGATGCAATTATAGAGTCATCTCGGATTACACCACCAACGCCCGGGAAAATTTGGTTGGTATAAGTTCCGGTTCTGTTTGTTGCGTTGCGGTGGATGTACTCACCAGTTAAGTTAAGAAAGCCTTTTGCAATTTTAAATCCATAACCCAGCGATCCCTGTACGGTTTCTCCATCACGAACTCTTACATTTGGATCATCTGATTTGCCTGCCAATTTATTTAAGGCATAATTTTTAGGATATTTAGTATCATATTGACCATAGCTAATATTGCCTTCAAGTATCCCGGTCGTTCTCTTAAGTACGATATTTATTACACCCGCAATTGCATCCGATCCGTATTGTGCAGAAGCGCCGTCCCTCAGTATTTCAATTCTTTCTACTGCTGTTGCTGGTATAGCGCTTAAGTCTGTGCTCACCTGGCCACGGTTTACAGTACCATTTACATTAACCAGGGCTGACTGGTGACGACGCTTTCCATTTACCAAAACAAGCACCTGGTCCGTTCCCAATCCTCTTAATTGTGCCGGATCAAGGTGGTCAGTGCCATCGGCAATTGTTTGTTTAGATGATTGAAAAGACGGAGCAATAAATGTAAGGATCTGGTTAAGATCAACTTGTCCCACCTCATTTATTACCTGTGCCAATGGTATTACGTCAACAGGCACCGGACTTTCAGTTCGTGTTCGCGATACGTTTCTTGAACCAATTACAGTTACCATACTCAAATCCCCCGACTCTGTCAGTATCACATCCTGCGTTACTTCTGATCCCGACGCGGTTACAGTTATTTGTTGCGGAGCAAAACCGACATAAGAAATGATGATGGTTTGTTTTCCCGGTGCCACTGATAATCTATACGTGCCGTTGTTATCTGTGACAGTTCCTTTTCCTGAACCGACCACTTGCACCGATGCGCCGGGTAACAATTGTTGGTTTGCATTTCTTACAGTTCCCTTAATCACCGATTGCGCTAATGCTGCTAGTGACAGGAAAATTGAAAAAATAAATAGTCCTGTAAATTTTACGGTGGATGAAATTCTATTCATATATGTGTGTTTGATAAAAAGCTAATGAAAAAACCTGTTCTAAGTATGTTTAGGATTTTTGGTACCAATCTTTAAAATGGTATGGCAGCAGTCGTTGCGTCGCACTCTTGTGCTTAATTACAATATGGAGCATTTATCGTAACAAAATGCTGCACGAGATGTTCTTGTATTTGTCATTTCAACCAGGAAGTTGCTAAAGTAGTTATTAAAGTTTCTTGTTAATTCTTTATTAACAAATTTTAATCTTACAGTTTTAAAAGTAAAATTTGCCGGATGCTAAATAAGCCTTCATTTATCACCTTTACTGTTTTATTAGTTCTCAATAATGCAATCGGGCAGTCTTTTGTAGGACCGGGAAAAGCAGTAGATCCGTATCATTTTGTCAGTAAGAAAACACAGACATTCTCGAATGGTGCGGTCGTGTGCGCCCATCCAATTGCCGCGAAAGTTGGGGCAGAGATTTTAAAACGTGGCGGCAATGCAATTGACGCGGTGATAGCAACTCAACTGGCACTTGCAGTCGTATATCCCGGCGCAGGAAATATTGGCGGCGGCGGTTTTTTGGTGGCAAGAATGAAGGATGGCAAAACATTTACTTACGACTACCGTGAGACGGCGCCGGCAAGAGCAAACCGTGATATGTATCTGGATGCACAAGGAAATGCACAAACAAATCTCTCTCAATATGGCCACCTTGCCTCAGGTGTTCCCGGAACAGTTAGTGGCCTTTTTGCGAGTTTAAAATATGCAAAACTTCCTTTTAAAACGCTGATACAACCGGCAATTTACCTGGCAGAGAAAGGGTTTACTTTAACTGAATCGGAAGCGTCAAAATTCAATCGGACGAAAGAGGCATTTACTAAATACAATACGGTAAAACCTGTATTTGTAAAAGAAACGAATTGGGAAG
>JAOQAJ010000057.1 GCA_025963675.1 Segetibacter sp. | reverse complement strand
CCTCTCAATCTGTGTTATCCGTGTTCCAAAAAAACTTGTGTGCTCACCGTAGCTCTTGTAGCCCAAACCTTTGTTGATCCTTCTTTTTAAATTCCTATTCCATTACCAATACTTTTAACCCATAAGATTCTAAAGGCACCGTAGTTTCGCCTTGCACGGTGCTGGTTGAAACGACATTTCCCTTATTATCCTTAACGGTGATCTTTTTATAGGCGGAGCCCTTTTGGCCCCAGCTTAGTTTTGCATTTACCGGCTGGGATTGATTGTTTAGCAGTACAACAAAAGCTTTATTTCCCTTGTTTGAATTTGCAACTATATAGTCTACCTGCGGCTTATCACAACTAACAAAATTTTCAGTAGTGCTCAGTTGCGCAACATCATTAAAAATTTTACCAGGCTTAAAACCATAAGTCTGGTGAGGACCAACCTTAGGTGTCACAAATCCTCTTGGAAAAGAAATCTGTCCATTGGATCGCATTTCAGCTTCAGCCATCAGGTAATCTGTTATCCATCCAACCTGCCACCAGGCATGGTGTGGATAAGGACCTGAACCCCTATTCATTGCATTCCAATAATACGATGCAACACTGCTTTTAGGTTCAACAAAGGCATCACGGCCAACGGCAGCAGATCTTGCCATATCAGCAAAGATCTTTTCATTCGTTAGCTTGTACATCCTTATAAAAAGACCGGCATGACTTGCCAGCATGATAGGTCCTGCCCTGTTTGCCGAGCCAAAAATTCCGCCGTGTTCAAAACTTAAACCTGATTGCGCAATTTCCCAATCCTCCCGTTGTACTCCATTTACATTTTTGATTATTTTATTGGGGATAGGATGCGTATAAATCGAAGTGGTATAAATTTTAGCAGCTACAATTGCGGCTTGTTTATATTTTTCAATCCCTGTCATTTCAAATAGATCTAATAATGCCTGGGCTGATTGCCCTGTAGCAAAATCAGGAGCATAACGCGCATCACCGCAAACGCCTAAAAAGTTTCCTGTTTTTACCGAATTTTCAATTACCCAATCAGCTCCTTTTTTTGCAGCATTCAAATACTTCGCATCCTTTAATATTTGATAAGCTACCAGCATACCATAAAAAGTTGGACGTACGTCTTTCACGTCTTTGAACAACTCCTGCTCTGAATGCCTGTCATAAGCCACTGCCCAACTACCATCTTTTTTTTGCCACTTCAACAACGTTTCGGCCCCCAGTCGTAACCGCTCTTTCAATGCCTGGTTGTTCGGCTCGAATAAGAGGACATTACCGATGTCGAGCATGGTATAATAGGTCAACCCTATTGGCTCAACAACCTCGCCCCATTCTTCCACAAATTTCTTAGACTTGGCAAGGTAATACTGACCTACTGCTGCACCTTTAAAAAAGCCCTCGTCTGTTTGTTGCTGTACCAGTTTGAAGTTAAGAGCGTAAGGCAGGCGCTGCTCGGTTAACTTCGGATCTTTGGTAGCAGAAGCCAGCATCCACATGGCACCATAGTCAGAATTTTTCATAGCATCTTTGTTAGAGCCTACTACCCCACCTAAATATGACTGAGCCCCTATTTTCAAATTTTTAAACTCCTCCACGTTCCACAACGAAGTAGCAGGATCAACGAGGTATTCATGCATTTGCTCTATACGCGAAGTGAGCGATTGCTTGCTTTCGCGCAATTGCAAGCCATCTTTAAACTTATAAATATCGTAAACCGCATGGTTCAAGGTCTTAAACCAACCGCCATCTGAAATGCTGTACCTGAAGTTGTAGCTGATAACGTCTCCCGCTTTTAAAGCAGATTTTGGCTCTCCTAATATTGGGTAGTACAATGTGGGAGAAAGTTGTGACCTCCGGTTTTTATGTGACAAGCCAATATTCCAATCCGTTTGCGTAGTCTTGTCTTTTGCCCATGGGTCTCTTGCCAATCCCGGCTCAGGTATAACAGAAAAGGTAATCCCATTTTTTGACGTAACCATCGGGCACAGTGTGCTGGCACAACGTTCACGATATACAACGGGAAGATCCGGAACTCCATGACCGTAGGCGTAAGCCTTGGCAAAGTTCTTCTCCATTTTATTTCCCTGGAAATACCCCGGCACCGTTGCCCACGATAGGTTACTTTCATTAACAGGTGCTAAAGTTGGGCTTGCTAAAGAAAAGTATCCGGGTCGTTTAGCAGTAAGTGTTTGCTTAACCAAAATATCGGTGGGGAAATTTGGGTCAAAGCTATAATCTGTTATTACTGTACCTACTTCTGTATTTTCCTGGAAACGGATGGTACCCTTAGAGATCCGGGAAGCTATATTCGGCAAAAAGTAATAAGCTACACCAGCAGTATTCAACGAAACAGGATTTGTACTTTCGGCCCATTGGGCTAGCTGATATTTGTAGTTGGGCTCAGGAAAATCAACCCCGGTAATTGTTTTAAAAGTACTGTCAGGTTTTTCATTCGGCTTATCAGCAGCAAAGAGCAGCGTGTGTTCACCTGTTGGCCTTTCTACGTTAACCCACCCCTGTCCCTTTCTCACGGACATTGTTTTTATTTGCCAGCCACTACCGGTTTTTTGCCAGATTATCTTTACCCTGTCATTTGCTAATGCGAGATCTCCTTTTGACTGGGCCAACAGAGTTGAACAGATAAAGAGTAATAAGGATGTGATATAAGTCTTCATAATCTTTTTTTGTTGTTTGTTACTCTTCTTATTTTTAAATGTTTTTCGGGTTATTACTATGTTTATCAATGCTTACGTTTTTGAAACAACGGAATTTCCTGTTTTCTTCAATTTCGGATCACCCAGTTCGATCATCTTACTTTTTACTTTTGAGCCATCTTTCTTTATTCCGTTTAACTGGAAACTTAAACCTGTTTCTTCCTTTCCGATTTCTACTGTAAATTCATAAGGGTACGAGGCATCGAGAATATTCTTCGGCTTACCATTTTTCATGTAGCTCAGTGTTACTTGTGAAAAAATATTATCATCCCCTTCAAGGTAGACGTAAGCTCTTGAGGTATACTTGCCCATCGTAAACAACATAGCTTTCGCCGGGCCAAAATCAACAGAAACAAAATCGTTTTGTACCGTAGATGCCTTGGCTAAAAGGCGATTTTGAAATAATACCTGCGGTTTGACATTGCTTACTTTCACTATGGTAATACCATTAGGTGCAACAGTAACATCGAAGTTATTATTAGTGACCACGGTCTTATCTCCCCACACCTCATCTTTTAATATAAAACGCTCCACTCCTGCTCCTTTCACAAGCACGTTATTTAATTGAATGCTGCTCTTAACCACTTCTGCAGCTTGATTCATAAAAGCTATAAAGAGGTTATTATCCCGTATTGCAGAGATATAATTTAGCTCTACATTACTCGCCTGCAGAAGCTTTTCAGGCATCCACAACTGTAGACCTTTTTCATTATAAAAGCTGCCGCTTTCACTTCCGTAAAAATGACTTTGCAGGTACGCATATCCTTCTATAAATTCAGAGGGGAAGTTTATTTTTCCGTTTGACCGTACAAAAGCATCTGTTACCAGGTAATCCAATAGCATAGATGCCATAGGTAAAATATGATTGTAATGGAAAGAATTTACACTCTGATTTAGGTGTGCATGTAGCGGAAAATCTAGCTTTTCGTAAGCGGTAGTGCGTGCAGTGTTTATATGATAACCAGGAAAATTTCTATATCGCCCAACAATAGCTGCTTTAGCAATTTGTTTAAGGAAATCGTCCTTTGCATAATATCCCAACTTCAGTAAAAAGGGAGCATAATTAGCCATAAAAATTGCCCTGTGACCCGAACTTGTCCCGGATGATTCAGGAGTTAATCCTATTTCTGATAATCTCCATGCAGGCACTTTCTCTTCAGGGTAATACATTTGTTTATGCCCTTTAGATTTCAGGTACCAATACATCGGCGCTTTTCCACCTACATTCACTGTTACCAGCGAATCCGGGATCTTTGGAGCTACCCAGGTAAACATCGTATAATACCTTGCTCCTTCATGCGCTGCCTGTAAATAACGTTTCTCACCGGTGAGTTCAAATAGCTGCAGTAAATCAATCCATTTGTTGGTGAATGCAGGCCAGAAAAAGTAAGAACCTGCCAGCTTATCATTAAACTGCGTTTGTTTATTATGCACCCTTGATTCAAGGTAATCATCAGCTAGTGAAATCGCCCTTTGCAGGTATTCTTTATTACCATTGGCTTTGTACAAATGCATTGCATTCACCCACGTATTGCCGTCTTCTTTTACATCAAGATTTCGCTCCCTGCTTATATTATATTCCTGCCCGGCCAATTTCAGAAACAGGTGATTCAATTTTCCAAATACCCTGTATAGAGAAACCAGTTCAGAGATCGGAGCTACCGGTCCCCTCATTTTTCTTGACGGGTGCTGGATCTCTTGAGTAGAGTCAAGTGCAAAAAGAAATTTTTCTCTTGAAAGCATATATTCCATCAAAGGATATGCTCTCTTCTCGAACATCTGTTTATTGTCCATTACTATCGATAGCTCTAAGGGGTTAAGGCTTGAAACATTCTTAACTGCACCTGGTACGTCTGTTGAATAAGAGTAGCCTTTAAGAGAATCGATGAACCATGTATTTTTGTCAAGCGAATAATTGACGATATTCTCGAGGGTCTGGTTAAGGCTGGAGATATCATTCTTCCGGTAATCTTTAAATCCAAAATAGTCCCTGGCAACCTGCTCATAGGCGTAAGTAAGTGGTTGCGGTTCTACCACAAGATGGACCTGGAAATTAAAAATTGCATTCTCATTCATCTTTGATTTACAGCCACCGAGGATCGGCGCAAAAACCTGGCTTTGTGCCAGCCCCTTGTTATCTCTCACGCTTATCCCAAACTGGCTGTTATCTAAAACAGGTAACGGATCAAAAGGAAGGAATTGAGGTGCCGCCATAACTCCAACAGTATTGGTTCCGTCGCTGATAAATGTTGTTGGCAACGGAGCCATGTGAGCAGGGGTCATGTAGACATTATCCGGAAAGCGTTTTTCCTGCCAGATCAATGGCTGCCATATTTCCTGCACATCATTCACTTCAAATGCAGGTGAACCGGTATAAGCTACAGAAAAGTATCCCAGCTTCTGCGGCTTTAAAGTATAGTTTACGGTGGGATAACCCGCTTTGGATAAAACTACATAAGCTGTTAATTTGAATAACTGCTGGGAGGCATATTTAAGGTGGATGGTATCTTTTGAGACCAATGAGCCGATTGGTATCATGTCAATCAGTTGGCCGGAATTAAAAATGTTAGGAGTACGGTTTTTCTGGTCACTGTTTAAAACTCTTGTATCAAAGCCATCTCCTGCTACAGATGCGTCTGTCCTGGTTTGTTTTAGATCAGATCCCCCGGCCTCATACGCTTTCCATGTGGGAACATTATAAGGAACGCCACTAATTCCTGCCGGACGCATCGCCATTTCCGGATCATCGCTTCTATACATGACAGAAAAATTACCGGTAAAGTTGTACACCTTTCCTTTGGAAGTAACACTGAAACTGTTTGTATTCTGTGACACCTGATACTTCAACTGAGCAATTAGAACAGTTGGAATAAAAAGAACGAAAGTTGTTATTGCCCGGGATTTTTTCAATTGCCTTTCAGTTTGATAGTTCAGTTAACCTGGCTAACACAGCCCATATTTAATACATCGGTACAAGAAAAAAGCTGAATAGAAAAACTACAAGTAGAAGTGAGTGACACAACGATGTT
>JAOQAJ010000114.1 GCA_025963675.1 Segetibacter sp. | reverse complement strand
TTCTCTTCTGCGTACCAACGGAACGCCTTCTAGGTAGGCATAATTGAGCCGAGATTGTCCGTTCCCTCGGAACGCATTGTGCAAGCAGCCATCCGGAACTAGTTGTTTAGGCTGGTTCTTTGAAAATGTAGCTCTCATCGTATTCAATGTCAAACGCTGTCAACATTCGTTTGTATTCATCTAAAAACGTTTCTTTTTTATGATGGGCTTCCTGGTTTTGAATGTACTGGATTACATTGTTTACATGGCTTCTGGAATAGGAAAAAGCACCAAAGCCCTCCTGCCAGGCAAACGAAGGAGAAAGCCTATTGGCTTTGATCCATTTGGTACTCTCGGATTTTACATGCTGAATTAAATCGGTAATATCTTCGGTCGGACGAAGTCCTATGAAGATATTTATTTGGTCGGGCATACTGTTAATCTGAAGCATTTTGTGGTCGTGCTGTTGAATTAAGGCCGTCATGTATTTGTGCAATTCTTCTTTCCACAACGGTTGTATAAGCTCGAGGCGGTATTTGACGGCAAAAACGAGTTGGATATGCAATTGAGTATATGTGTTTGCCATTTCGAAGGGTTTCATTAAATATACGAATTAGCACAACGCGTTCCGACGCAACAGCAGAGGCCTATTTCGATGCCGGCTACCCGCAATACGTCCCGAAGGGACGGAAGGAAAAAAATTATCGCATAACATTTTGATGGAAAGTGCAATGGCATGATGGGTGCACCAGGCCGCTCCGTTCTGTAAGAACGATTTGTAGGTAGCGCCGTTGACCTGCTTTTTCATCTAAACCCAAATAGGAACGGAAACAAAAAGGTCACGATAATTGTCCATACAAAGTAAACGGGCAAAAAGAAGGCAATCGCTTTTCCGACTCCTGTTATGTCATCCTTCCGGGAAAGTGCCTTGAAAAGTTTCGTAGTTACCAGCAGAAGATTTATCAAAATCAAAATATCTGCGCCCAAAACAGCAACTCTATTAGGTGTAAATCCGAATTCCGAAAGACGAAACAAAATGGCAGAGACCGCGATACCATTAACAATGATGGTCACTGAAGATAGCAGAAACAGAATCAAAACTTCTGCACGGCTTTTCGTTCTGGATGTTTCAGCAACGGAAAAAAAAATGATAGCCATAACGCCAATCAATAAGGCATTAAAAATCAGTAAAAACTCCCGGTCGTTATAGGGATCCTTACCTGAATAAACGATTGCAACAAGATAAATTACCAGCATCACCAACACCAGGGGACTGAATATTTTGGCAATTACCGGCGAAACTTTACCTACTAATTGTGGATTGGTTTGCGTAAGATAAGTGCCTAAGATCGGTGCCGCCGGAAGCCCGAAAACAACCACGTTTTCAAAATAAAACTTTTCAATATTAAAGCCAATTAGTGAGAACAGATTGATGGTTATACCGGTCATAATACCGCCTGCTATAACGATAAGCGTTGTCATAACAACCACGTCGCCGTTGTACTTTAAATAGCCGAGCCTTTTTTCATCGTCATTTTGCTTTTCACTAACAAAAGCAAAACCCAACACACACCATAGAAATAACACTAAATGAATGCACGATAAAATTAAGGTATCGCTCTTCTTAACATCAGGAAGGAAATTGATAAAAAATAAACCAAGAAGGGTTGCGGCAGTAATAAGAACGATTATACCTGTTGACAATTTATTCTTCCAGGCAAAGTAAGCCGATACCGCCGGGAAAATGATAAAGCCGATATTCCGGGGATAGAAGAATTCTTCGTTTATACCAAACAATGCCGGCAGCTTTGCTATAACCCCTGCCAGCAGCGAAGCGATGATGACAAATACTAATTCTTTGCCTGTGCCCCAGTTAATCTCATCGCTTTCGTAATTCAATCTTTCATGCCAGAAATCAGCCACGGTATTGCCGGCTACCTCGGGGTATACGCTATTGAACTCCCGCTTAAAAAGTACCTTATTAGTTCGGTACATTTTTTCCAGATGCCTCGGGTCGTTTAGATGGGTGAGTATTTGATCCTTCATGAGCTTACAATTTAAACTTGGTGGTCAAAATTTTTATTATGATTCAATGTCCTGTGTCACCCTGTAGTATTATTTGTTAGCAAGCCAGGTACTACTATCAACATCGTTGTGTCACTCACTTGTACTGCAAATCTTTGTTCAGCCTGTTTGCGCACCTCATTTAGTTACAGTTGATCTAAGCCTTATCAATTCCACAACGTTCCGTCTAATCCTACAACGATTCCCAGCCATAATCCAATGATAAAGACAACTCCGCTTAAAATCACAGCAATCGTCTTGTTTACACCAACCGGTTTGTGAAAATGAACAAAGAAGTAGTTACATAAACCTCCCATGGCTCCGGCTAACGGAACGATGATAAGGGGTCTTACCATCCAAAGCTTCACCCACTCAGTACTAGGATGATCTACTGAAAGCAAAAGAGCCGGGATCAGTGATAAACCGATTGCTGCGCCTACCAACATTCTTTTAGCTAACGAAGCTGGATAAATTGGTTGTGTTGAGTTTTGTGAGTGGGTCATGATAATTGAGTTTTTATAGGTTTTAAAGGTTTTAGTAAAGTGCTTTGAAATACAAAGTATAGGTACAAAAAAATTTAGTTGTCTTTACTGTTGTTCAAAACCAGCCTAAGCTCGTAATAATCTGATTCCACATTCTTTTTAATAAAATTTTCTCCCATTCCTTAAAAGCACTTTGAAATCCAAAGTAAAAGCAAAATCATTAAAGTATCAAAAAAAATTTTTGAAAGATGTTAAGCGGCTAAATAACCGGGCGAGTGGTAAGAGGAAAATATAGCAGGGGCGTGCCTGTGTTAGTGTTCCTACCCCATGTTGCTGATAAGCAAACCAACGCTCCTTTTGTTGGTGTACTAGGAACACAACAAAAGGCTAGGCTCCCTGCGTCTGCGGTTAATATTAGCCGGCGGAGAAGCGCGCATTCGCTGTTGCATGTTACAAAAGCGGCGCAATATTTTATTTGTTTCCTTTACCTATTCTAAAACCATGATTAGCGGTGTAATTTCCTTTGACGTCAGTAACTATTATATAATCTCTTTTATAAATTTTTCGGTTGTTAGCGTCGGTTGTATTATACACAAGCCAGTTTGTAGCTCTGTAACCCTGTAGTAGAATAATTCCGGGCCCATTGTCATTCTCCTTCCACCTGCCTTTAATAACTTTATTCTTATCAATCACCCATGTGTAGCTGCCATCAGACTTAATGCGAAGTGGAGGTAACCTGTCACCGCCGCTAAATATTGTGTATACATCACGGTCAATTACCCGTTCTGTTGCAGCCATCGGTAAGTTAAGATCCCAGTCATCCAGGAAGAAAGAAGTCCATGAAGGCTGACGGGTAAGTGTAGTAATGAAGTTGAGATCAAGATACTTTTGGTCTGTCTTTGAACTATTTTCTACCAGGTATGCAGGTACACCATCTGCAATCAATCTTGCATTCGTCGAGATCTCTTTGATTGTTCCGATTTCCCAGGTTTTACCCCGGTCCCTACTATGTAAAACCTTGTCACCAACTTTATATGCTTTTGCCTGTATAGCCACACCAATAACATTTGCTGGTACTTGATCCTTTTTAACTGCGAGCGTATTGTTCTTTACGAGGTCAACCGCCTGCACAGCATCTGGCTTCATTTTCTTTTTAATCAGTTGAATAATTTCAGGCTCTCCTCTTTTTTCCGCATATTGCAGCGCATTCAAACCATCCTGGCTTACACTATCTACACTGGCGCCCTTCTCTAATAAGAATTTGACCATGGCCGTTTTCTTATAATAAATAGCAAGTTCCAATGCATTCATTCCTGCACGTTTATAATCTATTTGCCCTCCTTGTTTTAAAGCCCAGTTAACATTAGCTGTATCATAAGTATCGACCGCTGCAATAATCCATGCTGCAAGATCATATGCACTACGTTGCTGGGCAGTTACCCGCTTTACTGGCAGTATTAAAATGATCGAAAAGAATAAAGAAGCAACAGCTTGGGCAAGGTTAATAGTAAGAGTGCTTTTCATGTTTAAAGGTTATATTAAGTAACGGAAATACAGCTTGCATTATTAAAAAAATTTCCACACCTAAAATTTTGTTCAATATTAATTCTTTTAACTGTATGTGGTATTAAATAGTCCTCGAATAAACTTGTGATGAGACAAGCTTGAAAACTTTTTTATGCAACCCGTAATTGACGTTCAATTACACATCGACATGGCTTCCCGCCAGTCTTGCCCGGGTCACTGTACACCGCGTTGCGCTTGTACACCGCCAGCAAGCAACATCGATAGAGCGATTAATACGACTGTAATTTTTCATTCGCTTTTTTCCACCAACACATTCAATAATAATAATGCAATGCTTTTCCGGTATCTTATTCTCC
>JAOQAJ010000439.1 GCA_025963675.1 Segetibacter sp. | reverse complement strand
AGAACTGTGGACATTCTACGGATAGCACGGGTTATATCTAATACTTTTTTAACCAAGTAGTTAATTTAAAAGTCTTCTGCCTTTTTCTGTCAACGGTATTGTTGCTGCTGCTTGTTCGCTTTTCAGGGATCATCATTTCTATCCAGCCCATCTGTAATAAAGGCTTTAAATATCTGTCAAAATTCGCTGTTTTGTTTCTTAAGCCTATAGCCTCTAAAAACCCCCCGCTTGTGCCGGGGTTGTTAAGAGATGAAGAATTTGATTAATCTTAGCCGCTGACTTAGGCCCAAAATCAGGCCCCATTTGTTCGATTTCCGCATCTTTAACCTGTGCCCACAAATCATCGTCAAGGTGAGATATTAGGGTATCAAACGATTCTAACGTGTTTAATTCCCTGATTGTTTCTAATAGTTTATCAACAGACTTAGCCCCTACAAATTGGAGATGAACAGGAAGTGTCACAAGAAAGAGTGTCTTTTCTTCATCAGTGTAAAACTGAGTACCGGGACTACCGTTCCGGCTCATTTCGTCTCTAATCAAAGGGAAATCCGGTTGCCTTCCCCTCTGTTAGCCGAAGTTCTTTCAAAAAGTCTCCAATGCAGCGGTTGCGATAATCCTGGGCGATAACGCGGCACTTTTGCAGATGTTTTTAATAGGGGGCAAAGGGTCAGGGAAGCTTAATATCTCTATCCGTTCCGGAAATACCTGCACTTCTACCGGCTTTTCTGGGGAATAGTTTTTATGATAGACAGCTTTTCATTTTCAAAGCTAGACACACGGAGAGAGGCACATATTCTTCATCCTCGCCAAGGGCTAGCCGGATGAAGATAGGCGAGGATATTTTATAGCTAGTCTTATATTTGCAATAATGCCTGGCCACATTCCAAACGTAGTTGATGGGTATCGAATACTGCATTATAAAAACTTACCGTTTATACTGCAAAATGGAATTTATTGTCCCGCTTCTAATGTTAAAGACACCAATTATATTAATATTGGTAAAAAGGATATAATTAACAAAAGGGAAACCAAACTAATAGAAATCCATCCATTCGGAAGAATCCATGATTACGTGTCCTTCTATTTTGGACCAAAATCGCCGATGTTATATTCCATTTATAAGGAAAATTCTGATACAAATTGTTCGCAAGCGGATATAATTTATATTGTGACGAGCATTTCAACTATTATCGAAAAAAAGATTGATTTTGTTTTTACTACTGGTCAAGCTATCATGCAACTATCTACGCAACACAATAGTTTGGCAGAATTAAGTAAAATTGATTGGGATATTATAGCAGCTAAGTTCTGGTTTGATCGACCTCCAGAATATGTTGATAGAGTAAGAAAAAGAATGGCAGAATTATTAATTTATGAATATTTGCCAATAAATTGTATTTTGGGGATAGGGGTAATGAATGAAAAAATACTTGACATTGTTCGAAAAATGGTATTAGATCAGCGTTTAGATATCCCTGTAAAAAAAGTTTTGAACTGGTATTATTAAAAAGTTATGATTCAACTAACAAAGGGAAATTTGCTGCAAGCGGATGTTGAAGCGCTTGTGAATACAGTAAATAACGTTGGTGTAATGGGGAAGGGTATAGCGCTTCAATTCAAAGAAAAATTTGACGAAAATTATAAGCTCTACAAAAAAGCAGCAGAGGAAAAGAAAATAAAAACAGGGGAAGTTTTTATTGTCGCTACCAATAGAATAGATAAAATAAAATGGATTATTAACTTCCCAACTAAGAAACATTGGAGAAACCCATCCAAACTCGAATACATTGAGACGGGGTTAAATGATTTGGTAAAAAAAATCGAAGAATTAAATATAAAATCTATTGCAATGCCTCCTTTGGGATGTGGCAATGGAGGACTTGAGTGGAATGTAGTTAAAGAAATTATTGAAGAGAAGTTTAAAGGGCTGCCAAATGTAAATGTGGTATTATACGAGCCTTCTAACATTGCGTATGACGAAGTTTCGGAAAAGTCGAAGGTAAAGCCGAGACTAACTCCAACTAGGGCTTTAATTTTATATTTAATGAAAAGCTATGCGCAATTTGATTATTCGTTAACTGTTTTAGAAACGCAAAAACTAGTATACTTTTTAAGTAGATTAGGCGAAGGTGAACTTACAAAAATTCAATTTCAAAAGCATCATTACGGACCTTACGCTGCAATATTAAATCATGTATTATATGATATAGACGGCTTTTATATAAGTGGAATGAAATATAAAGATGTAAAAACTTTTGACTATTTGGAGGTGTTGGACAAGAATTATTGTGAGGTAGAAGCTTACATAAAAACTCATTCAACAAATACTCAAAGGGAAAGAATTGAAATTTTATTAGCATTGATAGAAGGATTTGAGACACCCTTAAGCATGGAACTGCTATCAACCGTAGATTTTGTAATTAACAATGAAGTAGCCGATAAAGAATGCCTTCCTGCAATTGTTGAAAAAGTTCAGTCTTGGAATGAAAGAAAGAGACAACTTATGAGTGAGGAATTTATTACACTTGCATTTAACCGACTAAGGGAATTTAAGGATTCGCTTTATAATTGATTTAATAATAGTTATTCGCTTTTGATCTTAAAGGGCTTGTGAAATTCTTTCTAGCGATATTTCCCTGCCCGGAGAAACAGGCCTTCAGATGATATTGCTTTTTTAGTAAAAAGTTGAAAATAGATCTACCCCTCAAACCGAGCGTCGCAACAACGCCTCCTTCCTGTTAAACTGCTGGCTTCACAAAAAGATTTCTTCAAAACTCCCTCACTACTTAAAAACATTTAATGCGTTAGTAATACAATCTTATCAACATTGCCACTTATCGGGCAACCTCACTTTTGGCAATTGCTTAATTTACTGTAGGTTTGTTTTTCTACAATTTTATAAACCGACCAAAGCATGAAGTTTATTGTTTCGTCATCATCGCTATTAAAACATTTACAACAAATAAGCGGTGTTATTAATTCCAATACTGTTTTACCGATACTGGAAGATTTCCTTTTTGAAATAGAAGACAAAAAACTCTCTATTGTGGCTACTGACCTGGAAACAGTGATGCGGGTGCAAATGGAGGTTGAAAGCAAAGTGAACGGAAGAGTGTGTATCCCTTCTAAAATCCTGATAGATTCCCTTAAGAATATTGCTGACCAGCCGCTTACATTTAATATTGATACCAATTTTGCTGTAGAAATCACAAGTGACAACGGTAAGTACAAGGTGATGGGCGAAAACCCGGACAACTTTCCGAAAGAACCAGGCTCTGACGACACCACCGCTTTTACCATGCCTAGCAGCGCTTTGGTTACTGCCATCAATAAGACCCTGTTTGCGGTTAGCAACGACGATCTTCGCCCCGCCATGACAGGAGTGTTTTTCGAGCTAAGCAAAGACTACATCCAGTTTGTGGCGACAGATGCGCACCGGCTTGTGCGTTATAAGAGAACGGATGTCTCGTGCCCGAAGAACGAAAGCTTTATTGTTCCCAAAAAGCCCCTGAACCTTTTAAAAAATGCTTTGCCCGATAACGACGATCCGCTAACCATTAGCTATAACAGCAATCACCTGTTTGTTTCTCACGGTACTACGCAGTTGATCTGCCGTTTGATCGATGCTCGTTTTCCTGATTATAAAGTGGTAATACCTACAGATAACCCGTATAAACTGGTAGTGAACAAAGGAGACTTCCAGGGAGCGCTTCGCCGGGTGAGTGTATTTAGCAACAAAAGCACAAACCAGGTGGCATTAAACATCAGCGGAAGCGAACTGCAAATGGCTGCCCAGGATGTGGACTTCAGCTTCGAGGGTAACGAAAGAATGAATTGCACATACGATGGCGAAGATCTACAGATAGCCTTCAACGCTCGTTTCCTGATTGAAATGCTGAACGCAGCAGAGACCAGCGATGTGAAAGTTGAATTGGCAACTTCTACCAAAGCCGGTATTTTGAAACCAACCGAGAGCGAGGAGAATGAGGATTTGCTGATGTTGGTGATGCCGTTGATGTTGAATAATTAGAACCAGCTTTTTTTTGGATTTTGTGGAAATAAAATATTTTTAAAACCTCTTCTTTTTTGAAGGGGTTTTTTGTTTTCTTTTGGTACGAGCGGAGGTTTTTTAACCGATCATTGTTGCGTCGCATTTCGTTCATCAGCATAACTTTGCGGAGCTTTTTCGTGTTTTGGTTTTTTGTCTGAACTGGGAATGTGGGATGCATGGGACAAGTGGGAGGTTGAGCTACTCTTCTTTGTGCAACTTCATTTCTTCGTGTCTTTGTGGTTCCAAAAGCTTTTTGCTTTAGACCTTCCTCACCGAAGCTTAGCAAGCGCATTCCACCTTAAACCTTCTTCTTTCCCTATTTTTGCCACCTAAATTATATGCATGAAAAACACCCCTTTTACAGAAAAGCATAAAGCGATGGGAGCTAAGATGGCGGAATTTGCCGGATATAACATGCCTATAAGTTATTCAGGCATTAACGATGAACACGCGACCGTGCGAAACAATGCCGGTGTTTTTGATGTAAGTCATATGGGTGAGTTTATTTTAAAAGGAGAAAATGCACTGGATCTGATTCAAAGGGTCACAACAAACGATGCTTCAAAGCTAACAGCTGGTCAAGCGCAGTATAGTTGTTTTACAAACGAAAATGGTGGAATCGTTGATGATCTGATTATATATTGTATAGAAGAAAATAAGGTCTACATGATCGTGGTAAACGCATCTAACATCGAAAAGGATTGGAGCTGGCTTAGTAAGTTCAATACCAAAAACGTGGAGATGCATAATGTAAGCGAGAAAACCTGTTTGCTTGCTATCCAGGGGCCAAATGCAACCAAGATATTGCAACCACTTTGTGAGGCCGATATTATGAACCTGAAGTATTACACTTTCGTAAAAGGCAAATTTGCAGGTGTGGACAATGTGCTGGTAAGTGCCACAGGGTATACAGGAAGCGGTGGGGTAGAAATTTATTTTGAAGACAAAGATGATAATGCTGACAAAATCTGGAACGCGATTTTTGAAGCGGGTAAACCACGGGGATTAAAGCCGGTTGGCTTAGGCGCAAGAGATACGCTTCGTTTGGAAATGGGTTACTGTTTATACGGAATGGATATCGACGATACAACAACTCCTTTGGAAGGTGGATTAGGATGGATCACGAAATTCACAAAAGACTTTACTGCAAGAGAAATTCTTGAAAAACAAAAAGCCGAAGGTATTACCCGTAAACTGGTTGGCTTCGAAATGGTGGACAAAGGCATCCCGCGCCACGGATATGAGATAACTGATGAAAGTGGAAATAAGATTGGTGAGGTGACCAGCGGCACCCAGGGTCCTTCTTTAGGTAAAGCTATAGGTATGGGGTATGTTGCAAAAGAACGTGGTTCAGTTGATTCAAGGATCTTTGTAAAGGTTCGTGAAAAACAACTGGAAGCCAGGGTGGTGAAAATGCCTTTTGTGTAGAGTAGCTTATCAAATATTATCTATTTAAACCGGAATGTGAAAACTCCGGTTTTTTCTTGCATCTAATTTTGTTCTTCAATGCCCACCATTTGCCTCTCTACATTTATTAAAGCTCCACCTGAAAGGGTATTTGATCTTAGCCGTAGCATTACACTCCACACAGTG
This sequence comes from Segetibacter sp., assembly GCA_025963675.1. Lineage (GTDB taxonomy): Bacteria > Bacteroidota > Bacteroidia > Chitinophagales > Chitinophagaceae > Segetibacter. The sequence continues at coordinate 363 of JAOQAJ010000439.1, read as the reverse complement.
AGCATGCAGCATACAAATGAAAAAGCGGTGGCAGGTAGAACCTCAGGATTAATTGAATTAAACGAATCTGTCACATGGCGGGCAAAACATGTTTTTAAAACACGTTTTCTTGAAACACGAATTACAGCTATGATACCTTATTCTTTGTTTACGGATGAACAGCTTAAGGGAGACTTTAAAATGATGAAGCATGAGCATCATTTTAAAGTGCTTGAGGACAGCACTTTAATGACAGATATTTTTACTTTTCAAACGCCTTATGGCTTTTCAGGTATCCTGGTAAATTTTCTTTTTCTGAAAAAATAAATGCAAAAGTTATTGCAAAAGAGAAATGTGGTGATTAATGATTATGCCGAAACCGAC
>JAOQAJ010000435.1 GCA_025963675.1 Segetibacter sp. | reverse complement strand
CAGAAGAGAAAAAACTGCAGGCAATCTTTACAATTTTCGAAGATGAAATAAATGAATACTATGACCATTGCCACAATGAAGAATTTATTAATGAACTGACAGGAAAGAGAACAAGCATATTTAAGTGGCACCTCAAAAACCTACACTGCAAGTGAATCTGCATTACGTGCAAGGGAAGCAATTAAAGACGGCGGCAAATAGTGGTCGCAACAGTAGATATTAGAAAAAGTAGATAAAAGAGTGGATTGAAGCACAACAAGGATTTCTCGGCATATACGACGGGCCGAACTAAAGTTTGTTGGCAAAAAGCTTTTGTAGTTAAATTTAGTCGGACTTACTTACTTCAATTGCTGCTATAAAAAATACCACCGTTTTACTGTATATTGTTAGCAGTACCTACCGCAAGTGTTCAACTCAAACTGCCATTATGAAATTTTTAAAAAAAATTGCCGGTTGCATTATTATTTGCTTGTTGCTCAATTCTCAGGCTAAAACGCAAACAGTGAATAACACTCCACTTCGTTTGGCTGTTGCAGGTATAACACATGGACACGTGCCCTGGATTTTAGGACGAAAAGGTAAGACGGACGTAACGCTGGTAGGAATTTACGAACCAAATAAAGAACTGTCTCAACGATATGCCAAACAATATAATTTAAGTCTTGATTTATTTTATACAGATTTAAACAAAATGCTTGATGCAGTAAAGCCTGAGGCAGTTGTAGCATTTGGCTCTATATATGCACACTTAGCTGCAGTAGAAGCTTGTGCGCCCAGAGGTATACATGTGATGGTTGAAAAACCACTTGCTTTAAGTAATGACCATGCGAAAAGAATGGCGGAGCTTGCAAAAAGATTTAATATTTATCTCCTAACTAACTATGAAACTTCCTGGTATCCTACAACGGAAAAAACTTACCAGTTGGTTTCAGATAGCAACTATGTGGGAAATTTAAAAAAGGTTGTATTTCATCACGGGCATCAGGGACCACAGGAAATTGGTGTAAACACTGAATTTTTTAACTGGCTTACAGATCCTGTTGAAAATGGAGGCGGAGCATTAACAGATTTTGGCTGTTATGGAGCGAATATTATAACGTACCTAATGAAGGGAGAAGATCCTGTTTCAGTTACAGCAGTAACCCAACATTTCAAACCTGCTATATATCCAAAAGTTGATGATGAAGCTACCATAATTGTAACCTACCCGAATACCCAATGCATTATACAAGCCTCATGGAACTGGCCCTTTGGCCGAAAGGATATGGAAGTGTACGGTGATAAGGGTTACGTGATCACGGTAGACAACAACAATATGCGAATGAAAAACGATGAGAGACAACGAGAGCAAGCAGTAAGAATTACTACTAAAGACATACCTGTCTATACAGATCCTTTCTCATACTTTGCTGACGTAATCAGAGGGAAAATAAAAGTTCCTCAAAACGGCTTGTATTCGTTAGAAAACAATGTAAAGGCAGTACGCATTTTAGACGCCGCAAGGGAGTCGGCGCGAACTGGAAGAGCGGTGGTGTTTAAAAAGTAAAAATTTTGAGTTATGGTTAGGAGACCTCCACCCGCTTACCTGTTTCCATCGCTTTGTAAATTGCCTTAATAATTTTTACGTCCTGCAATCCCATTTCACCAGGTACCGGGGTTGGCCTTTTGTCTTTAATCGCCTTTGCAAAATCATCCATTTGTCTTGCTTGCTGGTTTACTCCTTTAAAATTCATGTCTCCTTCTGAAGTTTTGCCTTTTAGGCCTCGGTAAGCATATGTCGGAGACAGTTCAAACCATCCTTTTTCAGCTTCTGCACGTAGCAGATTTGTTCCTTTAGAGTAACTGCACATGCAGTCGGCAGTTATGCCTTGCGGAAATTCCATTTGCCATGAAATGGTTTCTTCAATATCCTTAAACATTTCTTTATTTGTCTTAGTACCTTCCTGTGCTGTTACCGCAATTGGTTCTAATCCTGTTGTATAACGTGCACCCTGGATACAATAAACACCCAAATCCATAAGAGGACCGCCACCTGATAATTTTTTATCAAGTCGCCAGCCCGATGTTCCATTCATTCCATTGTCGGCCTTTATTTTTTTAATTGGTCCGTACACTTGTTTTTGTCCAAGTCGCATCATCTCTACATGATAGGGATCGAAGTGCAGCCTGTACCCTATTGACAACATTTTACCAGCTTCCTTACAAGCAGCTACCATGCTTTCACATTCTTCTACTGTAATTGCCATGGGCTTTTCGCAGATCACGTGTTTGCCTGCCCTGGCTGCGCGAATAGTGTATTCAGCATGCATTGAGTTAGGCAAAACGACATAAACAATATCTATATCAGGATTGTCTTTGATAGAATCAAAGTTTTGATAGTTATAAATATTCTTGTCGGGTATATCATATTGTTTCTTCCACTGTTCTGCCTTTTGAGGCGAACCTGTAACAATCCCCGCGAGGTAACAATGTTCAGTTTCCTTTAATGACGGCGCTAACTCGCCGGAGCTATAACCGCCCAGTCCGACAAGGGCTATTCCTAGTTTATTTTCAGACTTTTCGTTTTTTGATTTTTCTTCACTTTTTTGTTCATTATTAGCGCAGCCAGTTATTGCAGTCATTCCATTTATTGCAAGGACGGCGAAGCCAACATTGAATGAAAGATCATAAATGAAATTTCTCCTGGTATATAAATTTGAGTTGGAATGAGTATACATAATGGAAGAATTTGAAGTGTGAGTTATCAACCAGGGATTAGGAATTGATCAATCAGGAATTTATTTACTGCAAAAAACTGGCCTCTATAGCAATCAATTAAATGGAACATTTGGTGGCAAAAAGATAAAAAACCAAAAGTAAGAGCGAGAAGCGAGGCTAGTAGTTGGATCATGATTTAGTGCGATCATTTTTCCTGCTTACAGGTTCTTAAATAAGCTTTTGAATTTTGGGTTGAAGACCGCAGCTGCCAAATGATTTGCAGATAAAGTGATTGCGACGCAACGATGATGATTTGAAATAAAAATGTTGGTATCCTAAAAGTGCTGTGTACGATGAAGAATACAATAGAAATCGGTGTATGTAAAATTTTGGTACGAAATAAGCTGTTAGCAATTCCGTTAATGTTAAGATTTACACCCGCGGTTGAGTGAAGCTTATGACAAAAGGTTAAATGGGCTAACTTGCACCGCGTTTTAAAAACAAATATGACAGATCTATCTCATTTTGACCCCAACCAGGCGGGTAATCCGAATAACAACATTTTTGGATTGCCGTTTACGGAGGAAGAATCAAAAGTTGTTTTATTACCAATTCCGTGGGAAGTTACAGTAAGTTTCGGAGCCGGAACATCAAGGGCTGCGGATCAAATTTTCAAAGCAAGTTTACAGGTTGATCTTTTTGATCCTGATGTAAAAGATGGCTGGAAAAATGGTTTTTACATGATCCCGATTGATAGAAAGGTTTTGCTGAAAAGTGATTATTTAAGAAAAGAGGCCGAATTATACATCGATTATATTTCTAAAGGCGACGATGTACAGGCAAATAAGTTCATGTGCAAAAGCCTGAAAGATATAAATGAAGGCAGCCTGTTTTTAAATAGTTGGGTTTATGATAAAACTAAAGCTCTGCTGGAAAAAGGGAAATTGGTTGGCTTAATAGGTGGCGATCACAGTACTCCCCTTGGGTTTTTTAAAGCGATAGGCGAACAATATGGCGAATTTGGAATACTGCAAATTGATGCTCATTTAGACCTTCGCATTTCTTACGAAGACTTTAAGTATAGCCATGCTTCGATCATGTACAATGCCCTGCAGGAAATACCGCAATTGAAAAAGTTAGTCCAGGTAGGCATTCGCGATTACTCTGAAGATGAGAACCAGTACGTTTTGGATCATCCTGATCGCATAGTTACCTACTTTGATAAAGACATTAAAGAACGGCAGTTTGAAGGTGAGACCTGGAAGACGATTGTGGGTGAAATAGTTGAACAGCTTCCAGAAAAAGTATACATCAGCTTTGATGTGGATGGACTCGATCCAAAATTATGTCCGAATACGGGAACACCTGTAGCCGGAGGATTTGAAGCAGAACAAGTAAACTACCTGTTTAAAAAAGTAATTGAAAGTGGCAGAAAACTGGTAGGTTTTGATTTAAACGAAGTAGGTGTAGGTGAAGGCGGGCTGGATGCGAATATCGCAGCACGAATTTTATTCAAGCTTTGCAATTTGATGGTTAAGAGCAACAGTTAATGGTTTACGATTACCTTATAACGCTTAAAAAGCGCGATTACCGAATGGCTGACCAGATTAGCCAACTTATGTTCGTCTTTGCGTTAGTGATGTTTGGCTATTTTTATTTCTATCATCCAAAAAGCGGTTTGGTATACCTGGTTATTGGTGCAGCAATTTTGTTGTTCTGGGTCTATACATTAACGAAAAAAAATAAAAAAGGAGAAGCTTTTTTTAGGTTTGGATTATTTATCTGCGCACTCGGTTGGGTGATTGGACCAGAAAGAAACTTATGGATGGCTATCCTTTATGCAATTGCTGGATTGCTGGAAAAACAGGTAAAATTTCCGGCTGAAATAGGTTTTGCGGAAGATGAAATTTCTTTCAACAGCTTGCCAAGAAAGGTCTTACAATGGGATGAAATTAAAAACGTTATTATCAAAGACGGCCTCATAACAATTGATCAGAAAAACAATAAACTGTATCAAAAAGAGATTGAGGGCTACGTGACTACTGATACTGAAAACGAGTTTAATGACTTCG
>JAOQAJ010000429.1 GCA_025963675.1 Segetibacter sp. | reverse complement strand
GATGGGTCTTTCCATCGGTGTTCACTTATTGAACCTGTTGACTATACCAGCCATTGTAATGGTGTACTATTATAAGCGTTACAAGGTTACGACCAAGGGTGTTTTGTGGGCTTTTCTTATTGGTTGTTTGATCACTGGTTTTGCCCAAAAAGCTGTTATACAATACACCATTAACGGTGCTGGTTACTTTGATATCTTCATGGTTAATAGTATTGGATTGCCTTTTTTCAGTGGATTTATTATTTTCTTTTTATTGCTCGCTGTTGCTATCTGGTATGGGTTGAAAGTAGCAAGGAAAAACAACTGGGGCTTTTTGCGTTTGGGTCTGTGGTCTGTTGCATTTATGCTAATTGGCTATAGTACTTACATTACAACAATGATCCGTAGTAATGCAGATCCTGCAGTTGACATGTATAACGTAGACAATCCAATGAGTTTGGTAGGTTACCTGGGGCGTGAGCAATATGGCGATTTCCCTTTGCTCTACGGGCAGAAGTTTACAGCACAACCAGTAGACTACAAAGAAACTTCAACGAAATATATTAAGGCAAACGGCCATTACATTGAGAATGGCAAAGATGGTCATTATGTGTATGAGCCGGATAAGATGATGCTTTTCCCACGGGTGTGGGATGCAAGCAACGACCAGGGGCACGGCGATTATTATGCTCAATTTTTAGGTATCGGGAAACAGCAGGATGGAACGTATGAAAGAGATCCTGACTTTGGAGATAACATTAAGTTCTTTGTTTCATACCAAACTTACTGGATGTACTTCCGCTATTTCATGTGGAATTTCTCCGGTAAGCAAAACGACGTGCAGGGGGTTTGGAATGGTAACCTGAGAGATGGTAACTGGATCACCGGCATTCCTTTTATAGACAACATCCTTTATGGTGATCAAAGCCTGATGCCTGACAGCAGCAAAGAAAATAAAGCTCATAACAAACTGTTTTTACTTCCATTCATACTTGGTATCCTTGGTATCATCTATCAAAACAAAACTGACAAACGCGATAATTTCATCGTATTCCTTTTGTTCTTCTTTACCGGAATGGCAATTGTCCTTTACCTGAACCAGGCAGGAAACCAACCACGTGAGCGGGATTACGCCTATGTAGGTTCTTTCTATGCTTTCGCCATCTGGATTGGACTTGGAGTGTTGCAGGTAAGAGAGTGGTTGTCTAAAGCACTTAGCAGAGGTGTAGCTACCAATCTTGCTACTGCAATTTGCCTGCTTGCAGTTCCATTATTAATGGCTGCCCAGGAGTGGGATGACCATGATCGCAGCAAGAAGTTAATAGCAAGAGACCTCGCGAAAGACTACCTCGAAAGTTGTGCGCCTAACGCCGTCCTTTTCTCTTTTGGTGACAATGACACTTATCCGTTATGGTATGCCCAGGAAGTAGAAGGAATCAGACCAGACATCCGTGTGATCAATTATAGTTTGCTTGGTATCGATTGGTATATTAACCAGTTGAGATATAAAGTGAATCAGAGTAGCCCGATCGATGTAATCTGGACAGCCGATCAAATACAGGGACGTAAAAGAGATTATATCAGGTATAATGAAAAAGCGGGATTGCCTGCAAATCAGTATTTCGACTTGTACGATCTGATGAAAAATTATGTCGGCAGTGATGACCCTTCTAAGATGGCGTCTGCCGGCGGAAGTGATATGATTAATACATTCCCTGTAAGAAAAGTGTCGGTTCCCGTAGATGCAAATTTGGTTAAGCAAAACGGAACAGTAGGCTTGACAGATAATGTAGTTAGCGAAGTGAGATTTGAAATTCCTAAGACTACTCTTATGAAAAACGACCTTGCTGTTTTAAATATCATTGCTGCTAATAAGTGGGCAAGACCAATTTATTTCACTTCAGCTTTTGATGAATTAGGGTTTGGTCCATATTTACGTAAAGACGGTTTAAGCTACCGCCTGGTGCCGGTCATGAACCAGCAAGTCAACACCGATTGGATGACTGATAAACTGATGAACAAGTTTGCCTATGGTAACGCCAACGTTCCTGGTGTTTATTTCGACGAAGAAAACCGTCGTCATTTAAATACCATTCGTACAGCATATGCCGAGTTAGCATTTGACTTGTCCTCAAAGGGAAGAAAAGAGGAAGCCCGCAAAGTATTGGCAAAAGCCGACAACATGCTGCTCCAGGAAAACTTCCCTTATGGTATGATCAGTCGCGGCAATATGCACAACAGAAACAGTATTGCTTTTCTCGAAGCCTGTTATCGTTCAGACGACAAAGCGCTTGCAACTAAGGTTTTGACTTCGGTTCGTAAGGATTTACAGCAACAAATAAAGTTCTATAATTCGCTTAGTGAGACCAAAGCTGAATGGATGGCCTATGACCGGAAAACTGCCGAAGACTATTTACAGGCTTTAACTGGTCTTGAACAAATGTTTTCTAATAAGCAAGCAACTCCTGAAACCGGAGGAAATATTGTAAATCCTGTTGTTCCTGCCGACAGGCCTGATGCAACAAGCACAGATACCAATCCTGCAAAAAAGATGGCTCAATAAGGTCTCAAAAATTTTTCTTAACCCCTTGATGTAAAAATCAAGGGGTTTTTTGTTTTTAGACAATAAATAAAAAGGGCAATAAAAAGCCATGCTGCCGAAGGCATTGCGGCTGCCATAATTGTTCGCGTAACCAGCAATTCTTTTAAGGCAGGATTTGTAGTACTTTTTTAAAAGATTGCCATGAAAACCCACAATTTGTTCATAAAGAATTTTTGAAAATGAATGCATAAAAGCTCCATTAAGATTTTCCGATGAACGAAATGCGACGCAACGATGACGATAATAAAAAACAAATGCTCGTACCCAATTGCTTGACACATTAAAAATCTTTCCCCGGCAGGGTATAAGAAACGCAGCAACAAATGGCAGAAACGTAAAAAATTTTTAAAGTTATCTTCGCAGCTAAATTGAAAAAACGTTTGTGACAACATATTGATTGTCTTTAATCCTTAATCTTCAACTGCTAATGATCTTTACTGAACAACTGGAAAAAATCTTTGTGACAGAAGATGAAATACCCAAAGAATTTGCGCTTCCTTCCCAGGTACATCAAAGAAGTTATTTGTCTAACGGAGAAATGATACAATGGAATGGAGATGTGCATGAGGTGTACTCTCCGGTGTGTGTTCGCACTCCGGAAGGTCTTAAAAGAAAGCTAATTGGAACATACCCCGTTTGCACTCCGACCGAAGCGATGGCTGCTTTGGATGCTGCAGTCGCAGCGTATGACAATGGAAGGGGAGAATGGCCGACAATGGGTGTCGCAGATCGGATTGCATGTATAGAAAACTTTACGAGAAAGATGATTGAACAAAAAGACATCGTCGTAAAGCTGATCATGTGGGAAATAGGAAAATCATATGCAGATTCTATAAAGGAGTTCGATCGTACAGTAGAATACATTTATGCAACAATTGATGCTTTAAAGGATATCGACAGAGACTCTTCGCGTTTTGAAATTGAACAAGGTATAGTTGCCCAGGTGCGTCGTTCACCACTGGGTGTTGTTCTTTGTATGGGTCCTTTCAATTATCCCCTGAATGAAACTTTTACAACACTTATTCCTGCCATCATAATGGGGAATACGCTTTTGTTCAAACCTCCAAAACATGGTACTTTATTACATTATCCTTTGTTAGAGGCTTTTAGAAGCTGTTTTCCAAAAGGCGTTGTAAATACAATTTACGGTCGTGGTAATGCCATTATTCCTGACTTGATGAAGTCTGGAAAGATAAATGTGTTGACGTTAATTGGTTCAAGCAAAGTGGCAAATGAGTTAAAAAAACTGCATCCTAAAATAAACAGGTTGCGGGCTATCTTAGGTCTCGATGCAAAGAATGCAGCAATAGTTACCAACCATGCAGATGTAAAACTCGCTGTGCAGGAAACAGTACTCGGCTCACTTTCTTTTAATGGCCAACGTTGTACAGCATTAAAGATCATATTTGTACATAAAACGATTGCTGACGCTTTTTTAAAGCAATTAGCTGAAGAAGTGTCTAAACTAAAATACGGAATGCCATGGGAAAAAGGTGTTTCCCTTACTCCGTTACCGGAGCCAAATAAGCCTGCATATTTAAAGGAATGTATAGATGATGCGATTCAAAACGGGGCTTCGGTAATCAATGAAAATGGGGGAGCGGCTGTTGAAAGTTTCTTTTATCCTGCGATCGTTTACCCTGTTAACAGCAAAATGAAGCTTTACAGGGAAGAACAATTTGGGCCAATCATTCCGGTTATTCCTTATGAAAGTATGGAAGAGCCGATAGAATACTTAATCGAATCAACACACGGGCAACAGGTGAGTGTCTTTAGCAACGATAGCCGTGAAGTTGCAGCATTGATAGACATTTTGGTTAACCAGGTTAGCCGTGTAAACATAAATGCTCAATGTCAACGCGGCCCTGATGCATTTCCATTTACGGGCCGGAAAGACAGCGCTGAAGGGACATTATCTGTGGTAGACGCTTTACGTTCATTTTCAATCCGGTCTCTTGTAGCAACCAAGCTTAATGATAATAATAAACACCTTCTTAATGAGATTGTGACCGAAGGAGATTCGAACTTTCTAAGTACTAAATTTATTTTTTAATAATTTCTCTTTTCACCTCTAAGTGAGTTCCACCTCTAATTGAGGTGGAACTTTTTTTTACGCGGCGGTTTAGGTAAACTTGTAGCAGGGAGACGCTTGCATTTTACAGGGTTGGTTAGATTTTTAGACGAGCAAATTTGTCCGACGTGTTCCCGAAAATTCTTCCTTTTCCCAAAACGACAATAGTTCCCATTTATAGAAATAAACGCCCAATTTGTTAAGCAAGCCGGGCCTTTTCTAAAGCTACACCAGACATAGTTCTACCCCTTTCCGACCGTTGTCCCCACTGATACGTTTGGTTAAATCATAACGAAAATAAAAAGGTTGCAATTGTCGTTATGAAAGGAAACTGAGTCCATGGTTGGGAGAAGACTGGTTACTGCTTTATTTCTTATATTTTTTGCAAATCTTGCTTCTTCTCAACAGATAAGTGTAGCAGGTTATACTCCTGACATTTATGGAAAGGGGGGTAGTATAACTGTTCCTATTTCATTGACCGGTTGTTTTGCTGTGGATAACCAATTCAAAATGTACCTGTCGGATGCATCGGGTAGTTTTGCAAATCCTTCCCAGATAGGTTTTTATGCTGGCTTTTACACCAAATTTGTCAATGGAGTAATACCAACAGGCACCCCTGCAGGAAACAATTACAAAATAAAAATTGTTTCCACTAACCCGGTTGCATCTGTAATCACGCAAAGCTTTTCGATATCGTCAACAAATTTACCGACAGTTACCAATCCAATAACGTCGGCCAGCAATACGATAAATGACTCTACTTACGGAAGGTGTCTTATCATGGCTAACCAGCTTTTAACCTTGCAGGAAACTGTCCCTACAGGATATACTTTGGTCGGCATCATTAAGGATGGAGTGGAAAGCAGCGTTCCCGCTACTGTAACTTCTAATCAGCTGGCGTTTACAATGTCTCCGGGAAATTATTATACGGTTACAGTAAAATTGAAAAACAATAGTACTAACGATATTTCTGCGAAAAGCTTTTTAGTTCTTGCCACAACAAATAATCTTAGCCTGCAAACCTCCGGTGCGACTGATGTGTGCCTACCTGATACCAAATCATATACAATTAATATTACTGGAAATGGTGGAATTAAGAATAACTATCCCGGGACAAAATATTCAATCGAGTGGGGTGACGGTGCAGTGGATAGTTATACCCACTGTGACCTTGTTGCACGGGATGGGTTGCTGTTGCATGATTACAAATGGACTTCGTGTGGCCAGGCGCCGATAGTAGACTTAAACCCGGTTCAATACAATGCTTTTAGAGTGAATGTAAAAGCAACGAACGAGTTTTGCCCTAACAGTTTCACATCCATCACCACTTATTCCAAAGTATGGCAGAAACCCAAAGCAGACTTTGTAAACCCGGTTTACGGATGTTTAAATACTCCGATTCTTTTCCCAAATACATCTCAAAACGGTCTGTCGGGTTACAACAATGTTGTGAACTGTATAGATGTAGCGGTGTATGAATGGTACGTTGACGGTAATCTAATTTTTAACGCCGGTAAAAATCTAACGTATACTTTTACCACTACCGGCATGCATACTGTAAAATTAGTAGCAGTTAATGACCCGTGCAGTGACGAGATTACAAAGGAAATCTGTATTGAGGAACCATTGAAGCCCGACTTTAAAATAAACGGGCAGGATAGTCTTAGTGGTTGTGCTCCGTTAACTGTAACAGTAAATAATCTAACCACTTTTGGAAATGGTTATAAATGCCGCCCGACCAGATGGAACTGGACAGTTTTATTAAGATCATCGTCAGCAGCCGCGAGTTATGGGGTAGATTATACTATCCAGCCGAATGACTCAGCAACCAATCCAACCTTTACTTTTTTAAGGCCGGGACAATACTATATAAGATTGTCTGTTGGTAACGCGTGCGGTACCAGCTATAAGAATCTTCCGGTCACAATTACCGATATTGCTGGTGTAAGCTTCAACTTTGCTACCAGAAAATATTGCGGGACAAAAACGATTGATTTTTCAACAGATCCAAATCATCGTCCTACTTATAATTCTAATAGCGGTACCGAAAGCTATAAGTGGACGATATCAGGCGGTAACTTTTCTTATCTTGGTGGCACGTCAGCTACATCTGCGTTCCCTAAAATTAAGTTTGACGATTATACCACCTACGCCATAAATCTTACTTTCACTAATTCCTGTGGTACCAAAACTGCCAGTCAACAAATTGCTTTTGATGCTGCTGTAACAGCGACTGCAATAAATGATACCACCCTATGTAACAACACGCCTTCTATTCAATTAAAAGGCACTGCCACCGGCCCTGCAGCATCGGGGGTGTGGAGCATTGTAAAGGGTACGGGATCTATATCAGATCCATTGATAAATAATCCTGTTTATACTTTTAGTAACAGCGACAGAACAAGTCTAAACGTTACCTTAAAATATACTGTCAGCCCCGCTGCAGGTTCTGCATGTACCTCTGCAACCGACAATGTAATTATTACCCTTCTTCCAAATAACGTAATTACTACATCCTCTGCAAAAACCATTTGCACAGGTGCCAATGTAAATTATGCTCCATCTGCGTTAGCGGGCAGTACTTACTCCTGGACATCTTCTGTAGTTTCAGGTAGTGTAACAGGTAATTCTTTAAATGGTACAGGTAACATTACTGATATTCTAACAAATAGTTCTGCAACTGTAGATGCCGTAATTAAATACACTATAACTCCTAAAATAAATACTTGTACCGGGCAGGCCTTTGTGCTCACCGTTACCGTTGTACCTAAACCGAATCTGCAGGTAACTTCTTCTGCCGATACAATTTGTACCGGCGCTGCAACAAACATAACACTAAGCAGTTCATATTCGCCTGTACTATACTCGTGGACTGCTGCGGTAACTTCAGGGAGTGTAACAGGTTTTTCTCACCAGGTTGTTCCTTCGGCGACTAATAAGATAAATCAGGTATTAATCAATACAGGAAATACTGTTGCCACAATAACTTATACAATTACATCTTCTGTTTCAAACACCACCTGTACAGGAGAAACAAAGACTGTAAGTGTAGTTGTAAGACCTGGTGCCACAGTGGCAAATGCCGGAAAAGACCAGCTTCTTTGCAATCAAACTTCTGCTGTTTTAAATGCGAATGAAGCAACTGTCGGTTCTGGTTCATGGAAACAAGTATCGGGGCCAGTGTCAACGATTGTAAATCCAAGCTTATACAACTCTTCAATTACTGGTCTTCAGGCAGACAGCACATATACTTATGTGTGGGCTATTTCAGGGTTAGGTCAATGTCCTTCAACCTCTGATACCGTAAAAGTTATCAATCGCAACGGGATAAGCGGTGCCAATGCAGGTAGCGATGCCGTAATCTGTGATTTCGTTACTTCAGGATCAGTCGCTTTACATGCCAATACTGAGGTCAAAGGAACGTTTGAAAGTCACGAATGGACACTGCTGACCCAGCCTACCAATGGCAAGGGTACTTTTAGCGATCCTACAAACGCCGAATCAACTTTTAGCTTCATGGCTGCCGGTATTTATCAACTTGTTTGGGCCATTTCTAACGACGCCGGCTGTTATCCGACAAAAGATACAGTGACTATAAACGTAGTTGAAAAACCTGTTGCAGGAACCATAACAGCCGATACAAATATCTGTGTTGGTAGTGATGTTCTGGTATCACTTGCAAATCACTTTGGGAATATCAAAAAGTGGCAATATAATCCTGCCCCCATTAACGACAATATCTGGAAAGACACCCTTGTAACAACATCAACCATTAATTTCATTAGTGTTGCAGATACATTTGCTGTTAGAGTCATTGTTGGATATCCAGGTGCATCTTCAGCATGTACCTCAACTGATACAAGCAATATCGTGGTCATTAATGCGGCGCCGGGGGCTGTGCCAGGTACCACGGGCCCTGACAATGAAGTGTGCAAAGCAGTTAACGGGGGAAACATTACGCTGACAGGCAACAACGGTAAAATAGTTCGGTGGGAATCTTCTGCTGACAATGGGACAAGCTGGACTACAATAAATAGTACTGCATCATCCATCACTTATACTAACCTGACATCAACAACCCTATTCAGAGCTGTTGTAGAGAGCGGTAATTGCGGCGTCAAAACTTCTTCAGCTACCACAATCACTATTGTAGAACCAGTGTCACAAGCCCTCGTCGGCGCGGACCAGATCATATGTGGCTCTTCAACTACATTAGAAGGTAATGCACCTGCAACCGGCGAGCAGGGTAAATGGAGGCAGGTGTCAGGTCCTGCGAGTGCAATATTTTCTGATGATAAAGCACCCGTTGTAATAGTTTCATCATTGACAGCAGGCATGTACAAATTTGTTTGGGAACTATCGAATACAGCTTGTGAGCCGACGGTGGATACCATTAGCGTATTTGTTAGGGCGGCTATAACGACAGCCAATGCCGGTAATGATGTGGTAGTGTGTGATTTTGTTACTGCACGATCGATTGCATTAAATGCCAATACTGATACCAAGGGCGCTTTTGAAACTCGTCAATGGACTCTGTTAAGTCAGCCCACTAACGGTAATGGCGTCATCATCGATCCTTCCAACCCGGTTTCAGAATTTTCGTTTAAGGCCGCGGGCTCTTATCAACTTATATGGACGATTACTAACGATGCAGCTTGCCCGCCAACAAAAGACACTGTAACAATTAACGTAGTTGAAAAACCTGTTGCAGGGCCGGTAACAGCTACGACAGATTATTGTGGAGCAAGCGATGTTGTTGTAACAACCGCCGGGTTTACAGGTGCAATCAAAAAATGGCAATACAACCCATCGCCCATTAACGATAATATTTGGAGAGACACATTGGTAACAACGCCAACTATAACATTTGCAAGTGCTCAAGATACATTCGCAGTCAGAGTGATCATCGAATCAGTAAACGCAAAAAATGTTTGTACTTCAACAGACACCAGCAATGCACTAATTATCAACATTACTCCTTCAGCGCTACCAGGTTCAACAGGACCCGATGCCATCGTTTGTAATAATAGCAACTCCGGCACTATTACATTAACAGGTAATCTCGGCAAAGTGATAAGATGGGAATACTCAGAGAGTGCGGGCTGGATAATAATTAATAATACAACAACTTCTGTTACATATAATAACCTTACAGCTACCAGATCTTATCGAGCTATCGTAAAAAATGGCGACTGTCCCGAGGTAACTTCAACAACGACCGTTATTACTGTTTTGAATGAGGTTACGAAAGCAAACGCCGGTGCCGATCAGCTTATTTGTAATTCGTCTGCCATTTTACAAGGCAACGAACCTGCTGCGTCTGAAAAAGGTGAATGGAAGCAAATCAGTGGTCCAAATACTGCTACACTATCTGGCATCACAACACCTTCAGTAAATGCTTATGATCTTATTGCAGGCAGCTACCAATTCAGCTGGACAATCAGCAACGGGGCATGTCCTTCATCTGCTGATACTGTCAATATCAATGTTCGTCCCGCCATTACATCCGCCGTTGCAGGAAGCGACACAGTCATTTGCGATTTTGTTACATCCGGTTTTATCAAACTCAACGCATCTAACGGTAACCCTGACAGAAAATACGAAACAAAGAGCTGGAAAATTATTAGCCAACCAACAACTGCCATTGCAACACTTGGTAATGTAACTGATCCTAATGCAATATTCAATTTCAATGCGGCTGGTACTTATGCCCTTGAATGGAGTATAACAAACGATGCCGGCTGTTTACCAACAAAAGATACCGTTACGATTACTGTAGTTCAAAAACCTGCTGCCGGTAAAATAACAGCAACTCCTGTTGTTTGTGCAGGAAGCGATGTTGCAGTGAATATGGGAGCTTATACGGGAGTAATTAGAAAGTGGCAATATAACCCTGCACCGATCAACGACAACATCTGGATGGACACTGCTGTTACCTCGTCAGATATTAATTTCTTAAACGTTCGGGACACATTTGGTGTAAGAGCTATAGTAGACGCAAATGCGGCAGGTTTAGGTTGTTACTCATCCGATACAAGTAACGCCATAGTAGTAAACGTTATTCCTGGAACAATCCCCGGTACTACCGGCCCTGACGCTACCATTTGTAAGGGAAGCAACTCAGGTAACATCGAATTGAAAGGATATGTTGGGAATATTATCAAATGGGAATATTCTGCCAACAACGGTTCAAATTGGAATACAATAAATAACACAACTTCTGCTTTTAATTATAATAACTTAAATACAACTACTTTATTCAGAGCTGTTGTTGAAAGTGGAAACTGTGGAAGTGCTTTCTCATCAATAACTAAGATTACTGTTATCGATATTGTGACAACTGCTGCGGCAGGAACTGATCAAACCCTATGTGCTGCTACTTCAATAAATCTCAATGGGAACGTTGCTGCAACAGGAGAAACGGTAAGCTGGAAGCAGGTCAAAGGAAGTAATGTCATATTCTCTTCCACCACTGTTCCAAATCCAACTATCTCAGATCTTCAGCCGGGCACCTATTCATTTGTTTATACAATCACAAACAGTGTTTGCCCGGCAACTGATGATACTGTAAATATCACCATTCATCCGGCTATAGGCAACACGATCGATAATGTAGGTAAGACAATTTGTTCAGGTCAGACTGTTACAATATCCGGGAAAAACGCAACCGGGGGAAATGGTAAGTATGAATATCAGTGGCAAAGCAGCAATGACGGAACTACGTGGACCGACCTGAATGGAGAGTACAATGTTAACCTCACAATTATTCCCACCCGTAATATTTATTTAAGACGACTTATTAATTCTTTGCCTTGCACTTCTGTTAGTGATCCTGTTTTCATAATTGTTCAGGCTCCTATTACCAACAACACGATCAACAGCGATCAAAAAATTTGTATCAACACGCCTGCAGCATTACTAAATGGCTCTTTACCAACAGGTGCAACAGGAAGCTATGCATATGAGTGGCAGCAAAGTATAGATACGGGTAAGACATGGGTAACTATATTCAATGCCGCCGCTCAAAACTATGACCCGGGTACATTAAAAGTTACAACCAGCTTCAGAAGAATTCTTACTTCAGGATATTGCGTAGGGGACCAGAGCAATTCAAGCAACGTAGTTACAGTTGTTGTAAACCTTGATACAAAAGCCGAATTCACTTATACAAAAGATACAAACTGCCCTCCGTTTGTAATTGACAATACCGTAATAACAACCAGCGGATCCAGTGCTGCTAATGGTACTTACAACTGGTATGCAAACAATAAACTTATTGGTACTGGTATTACCTTTCCTGGTTATACTTTGGCGCATGGTAATGACTCTGTTAATATCAAACTGGTAACTGTAAGCAGCTTTGGTTGTAAAGATGATACCACTCAACATAAGTTTTTCACAACGAGGACCGTTTCTCAACCCGCATTTACAGTTAGTAATTCTGAAGGTTGCGGTCCACTGTCAGTTGCCTTTACAAACGGGACTCCTGATATAAGTCATTTCACTTACAAATGGAACTTTGGCAATGGTATCACGTCAACTTCAGCAAACCCGGGAAATATCATTTTTCGGTCTAACCCTGAGTATGGTGATACTGTTTATAAAGTATCACTAACTGTATACTCGGCGTGCGATTCTATTACGGTGTATGAAAATATAAAAGTAAGATCTGCAGCGCAGGCACTATTTAAACCAGACCGTACAGTTGGTTGTTCACCCATGACTGTAACCTTCACTAACTACTCTGCCGGTGCAAATGACTTTACCTGGAATTTTGACGATGGGACTATCGTTAATACAACACAAACAGGTTCATTACAGCACACGTTTACCTCTGCTGTTCAGGATACTTTCCGTGTATCACTTATCGCAAGAAGCGAATGCGGAAGCGATACACAGTATTATTCTATTGTGATATCTCCTAATAATATCAGGCTAATACTAACTGTTAATGGCGATCAGAGGGCCGGATGTTCACCACATACTGTTCAGCTGATTAATAATTCAAAGGGTGCAACATCTTTCCGTTGGGATCTGGGTGATGGTAATACCCTCACAACTACCCGCAACATCGATACAATTACCCATCGATATGTGCTACCAGGCAACTATACGATTAAACTCTTTGCGTCTAATAGTTGCTCTGAAAGTTCAACGAGTGACTCAATCGTGGTGTATCGCAAACCCGCGGTGGATTTTTCATTGCAGCCTTCAACTGTGTGCCTTGGAGATACGATTCATTTCACAAATCTTAGTGATACAATCACAGGTTCAACCTGGAGCTTTGGTGACGGCACCTTCTCCAATCTTACCAGTCCAAAACACACATATACGACAGCCGGTGTGTATACTGTTAGCTTAACAGGAATAAGACAATATCCCGCAGGAAGTGGCTGTGTCGACAGTGTGCATAAGACAGTGACAGTTATTGAATCCCTACCTGGATCATTTACCATGTCTGATAGTGTCGGTCGTTGCACTCCATTTACGGTAACGTTCCGCAACAAAAATCTTCCTTCAAAGTCTACCGTTTGGGATTTTGGTGATGGCAGAAAAGATACAGGTGATGTTGTTAAGCATACTTTTTTAAATAACGGAACCTTCAATATTAAAATGACTTCATTAGACCCCGGAGGTTGTAAATATACGGATGCGAAAAGGGTAGTAGTAGACGGACCTGCAGGCTCCTTTACTTATGAAAGTGCAGTGAAATGTGATAAAACGCCGGTAAGGTTTAAGACATCTCTCGTACGGGTCGATTCAGTAAGATGGGATTTTGGTGACGGCACCATTTCGAAATCAACGACGGATCTGGTGTATCATACCTATGCTAAACCAGGAAATTATTTACCTTCTTTAAAATTGTTTGGAGGAGCATCATGCCAGCAATTATTAGCAGGGCCTGATACTATCAGAGTAGACCTTATTAAAGCAGGGTTTAGGCAGTCGATGACAGCAGCTTGTGAAAATACAACAGTCTCTTTCAGAGATACGTCTGCTGCGTACACAGGCGTAGCATCTTGCGTCTGGAAGTTTGGCGATGGGGCTTTGGACTCAGTACCACATCCTACTCACGTGTATAAGGCAGCAAACAGTTGGCTCGTACAGTTAATATCTACCAGCAAATATGGCTGTGCAGACACTGCGACCCAACCGGTGGCGGTATCTGTAAATGCACGTCCTGTTGCAGCTATTATCAGCGACTCTACGGCATGTGCAAACAGCAAAATTGTTTTTACTTCGTCCGTCGTTTCAGCTGATACAGTTTTATCTTATCGTTGGAGTTTTAGCAATGGAGTAAACACTAACGGCACTTCAGCAAACAATATGTATGCTAATGCGGGTACCTACAAAGCGACTCTGATCGTAAGTACAATCAATGGCTGTCTTGATACAACTTCAAGAGCAATTACTATTAACCCTGCACCAGCAATTAGTTCAACAAATGATCAAATCTTATGTCGCGGGCAGAGTGTTCAGTTAAATGCTTCTGGTGCCAATAAGTTCACATGGGGACCTGCCAGTAATCTCAGCTGTATCAATTGTTCAAGTCCTATTGCTACTCCTGTTGCGACTACACGATATACAGTAAAAGGAGTAAATAGTTTCGGCTGTGAAAGTATTGATACCGTGACAATTAACATTACTCAGCCATTTAAAATTAAAGCTTCGCCGAATGATTCACTTTGTATCGGTGACAAAACAGAGCTTTTTGCCGCAGGTGCCGATAAGTATAAATGGAGTCCTGCGACAGGGCTAAGCAACAGCGAAATTTCTAATCCCGTTGCAGTTCCATCGCTAACTACACAATACCGTGTCGTTGGTACAGATAGTAACAGGTGCTTTACTGACACTGCATATCTTACTATTTCGGTCGGTAAATATCCAACAGTAAATTTAGGTCCCGATAAAGTGCTCTCTGCCGGCACCGCCTTTCCTCTTACGCCTGCAACTACTAACGGCCCGATTAGTAAGTGGTCCTGGAATCCATCAGCTGATCTTTCCTGTAATAATTGTGCAACCCCCGTAGCTAACATCAAAAAGGATATTACTTACGCCGTAACTACTACAAATGCATATGGCTGTACGGCAAGTGACACAATAAATATTAAGGTATTCTGCGAAAGCGCTCAAGTCTTTATTCCCAACATTTTCACTCCGGACGGAGACGGTGTAAACGACATACTAATGGTAAGAGGTACGGGAATTAACAGTGTCAAATCATTCAGAATCTTTAACCGGTGGGGCGAGATAGTTTTTGAAAAATCAAACTTCCGGGTTAATGAGAAATCAAATGGCTGGGATGGTACTGTACGGGGAGCAAAAGCACCAACAGATGTCTATGTATACACTTGCGAAGTTGTATGTGAAAATGGCAATTCGTTTGTTTATAAAGGTAATGTCGCAATTATAAAATAGTCTATGAAAAAACTCTATCTTCTATTACAATTTACCATTGGGTTCGCCGTTATCGGTTCAAGCCAGGATCTTCAATTCTCTCAATTTTACGAAACCCCTTTGCTTAGAAATCCATCTCTGGCAGGGATTTATAACGGAGACATAAGAGTAAGCGCGGTACACAGGTCTCAGTGGCAAAGTGTTACTGTTCCGTTTCAAACTTCTGCTTTAGCTGTTGAATACAAACTTCCTATTTTCAGTTTCAACGATTTTCTGACGCTCGGGGTGCAGACTTCACTTGACGTTGCAGGCGATGTTAAGTTGAAAAGAACACACCTGCTACCTGTGGCTAACTTTCATAAATCATTAAGTGGAGATGTAGATAACTATTTGTCACTTGCTTTTATGGGTGGACCGGTGCAAAGCCAGTTTGATCCAACACAGGGGAAATTTGATGATCAGTTTGTTAATGGCTCATACGCTTCCTCCAATCAAACGCTTCAAACATTTTCAAGAACAGGATATTCTTACCTCGACCTTTCTACAGGGCTAACCTTTAGCAGTTCCGCAAATGAAGGTTTTCGTTATTATGTTGGTGCCGCCTTATTTCACTTCAATAAACCGAAGATCAATTTCTATAACAACAACTCGGAGACAGTGATAGACCAAAAGTGGGTATTAAACGCCGGCTTAACTACCGAAACAAGTGATCACTCGCGTTTAATTGGTTTTGCTGATTACTTCAGGCAAGGCGGAATGAGACAGTTTTTGGGCGGGTTGTTATACGAAACAGATGTGGTGCAATATGACGAAAACGACAAGATCGCTCTTTCTTACGGTGCTTTTTATCGTTTCAACGATGCCTTAATTCCAGTAGTGCGACTTGCGTGCCACAGGGTTGTATTGGGAATAAGCTACGATGCAAATGTTTCTAAACTTAAGACAGCATCACAACTACGTGGTGGATTTGAATTAACAGGTTCTTTCACAGGCTTCTTAAACTCTAGTTCATCAACCAGGGATAAAACCTTGTGCCCAAAGTTCTAACTTATTAAATAACTATACTTCAGGGTCGTTTTACATATAAGGGTCTTTTACCTGGGTTTTCAAAAATTCCTAAAAGTGCTTCTACTACTTTACCAGTCTTTTTTATTAATTCTGTAAAAACTATTTTATAAAATGCTCTTAACACAACATTCTACAGGCCGGGGAAAAATATTTTTTTAAGGAAGGACGCTAAAAATGAATTAAAAAAGAGAAAGTGCACCATTACATGCACCTTCTCTTTTTTTTTCGATTATCGGCCAAAAAAGCCTCGTTTAAAGTTTATTTGGTCGCAGCCTTTGTCCCATCTATTTGCCGTAACAATTCCTTTACAGCAACATCCAACTGCGAGTCTTTATTGTACTCGCCTAACGGCTTTGAAACCGGAATATCAACAGGGCGAGGGTTTAATTCCATGTCCTTGCCTTCGTGGTCAGTAACTTTTATAAATGGCAAACGAATAGTTGTTCCATCGACCAATGTAGCAGCAGAGGTGTAAATGATCCAACCACCTGTTGGCTCGCCTACCACCTTTCCCAGCTTGAGGGTACGATAACCTTCGGTAAAATCTTCAGCATCAGACAAAGAATGTTGATTGGTAACAAGAATAGTTGGTGCATCCAAAGCCCGCTGTCCTAATTGATTACGGGCGGGCGCAGAAGGCAATCCACGAAGTAAATGAATTTTCCATCACGAGACCAGGCATTTACATTATCGGCTGCGTCATCGTAGGTTAGTCGGGTTAATTGGCCACCTGCAAGATTTAGAGCATAAATGTCTCCGTTTCCAGAACGGGTTGAAGTAAAAGCAAGATATTTTCCGTCAGGAGAATAAACGGGCCGTGATTCATAATCGGGGTGAGAAATCAGTAAGCGGGCCTCACCACCATTTGCAGGAACAGTCATATATCGCCGCCGGATACAAAGGCGATTTCAGCCGCATCCGGTGAAATTGCGGGATCTGAAAAGTAAGGGGTTCCTGTATTTGAAACGGTTGTGCCTTTCTCCAAAGTTGCTTGAGCAAGACAACAAGTACCTGTGGTCAACGATAGTAAAAACGCGGTAATTTTTGAAAGAGTTGAATGGATCTTCTCATAAAGGAATTATGTGTAGGATAAAATCAAAAATAGCCCATTTTGATTTTAGTTGTGGTCGCGATCCTTTTAATTTAAATGCAACCAACCTTTACTTTTTAAACCCGATCCTTTCTCTTTCATCCCATTTTCTTTGCCCTGCCTTTTCATCCAGCATGTTTTCTATTGCATCATAAATCTGTGACAGTTGTACATCGTGTTCGCCTATCCTGTCTTTTATTTCCTGCAATTGGTCTTTTAAATCAGTCTGTTTTAATGCAAGTTTTCGAATTTCGACAAAAGCACGCATGATAGCAATGTTCATATTAATTGCTTTGTCAGAATTGAGTATGCCGCTTAGCATCGCAACACCTTGTTCGGTAAAGGCGTAAGGTAAATATCTTGTTCCGCCCCTGCCTTTTGAGGTTTCAATTTGCAACCTCAAAGGATGATCAGTTTTTTCTAAGGTTTCAATTTGAAACCTCAAACCATCAAATTCTTCTCTGGTAAGTTGAAACATAAAATCATTTGGAAATCGCTTAATATTTCGTTTAACTGCCAGGTTCAGTGCTTTAGTCTCTGTTTCATATAACGCGGCCAGGTCTCTGTCAAGCATTACCCTTTCGCCTCTCAATTCGTATATCCTGTTTTGTATGCTTTGTATAATTATCATTTGTATCGGTTTGTATTCTTTATTCAATAACTACCGGGGTATGAATGCGGTCACAGGATGTGACCGCATTCATACCGGAATATTTGGTGGGGTGTACAATAAGGTACAGCAAACAAAAATAGTCGCCAATGATAAAATCTTTCGGAGCAATTAAGGTATATCAATTGCTTTAAAAAGACGATGGAAGACAATGAAAACATCTGCCTTTTGTGTGGTCGTGAGTTAGCTGAACCTGCTAACAAACATCATCTGATTCCTGTTAGTAAAGGTGGAAAGAATACGCCTACAATTGTGCTTCATAAAATTTGTCATGATAAAATACATGCAGTGTTTACCGGGAATGAACTGAAGCGACAGTATTACACAATAGAACTTTTACAGCAGCAGCAAGAGATCGCAGCATTTATAAAATGGGTGCGGAAAAAAGAGCCTGAGTTCTATGATAAGTCAGTAAAAACAAAAAGCAGAAGAGTTAAATAAAATCTCAGCCTTTTATTTAAAAAGGCTTAGGCGGAGCATGATAAGTCTTATCCACAGCGACCTTTTGATGAATAGATGGAAAGACTGGTTCTGACTGATCTACTTCAAACTTCGCCTTGTTTTTGAAGTTCTTTATTACAAGCCTGAAGAATTTAATCAAGTCATCGACATGATGATCAAACATAAACAGATGCCTTTGTCTCCAGGCGTTGTCGCGCAGGCAGGTCATGAGCTTTTTGTTTCGCATCAATCTTCCTAATTCTTCCATATCATCAAATAAAAGGCCGACATCCAATTTTCTTACCAGTGACTGCGTAGCTACTACATGTTCATTGTTGTTCCTTTGCAGCATTGGGACTCCAGCCAATGCAAGAGTTGCCATTCGGGCCGGAATGTTCAGATCGTCCCAATTAGAACGCTTCATTTCTCCATTGTTTTCACTTTTAAAAAAATGCAGCCATCCCGCGTCGTATTGCGAAAATTCTTTCACCCAGTTTTCCTGGTCAACATTAGGGTGAATATGAAGGAAACCAGGAGCCATCAGGTGCGTTTTTTCGATCCATTGTTTCCATTGTCCGTGGGTGAAGTCACCATAAAAATGCAAGTGAATTTTTTCCTTTGCAAGTTCCACAACTGTATGAGGATGCAAACCGATAGGACGGCCGGGAACAACGGTATGAAATTCTCCCGGCGTAATGTCAGATATCAACTGAGACTTAGGTTGGTCAAACCAATCTTTTTTGGGCAAGTCACCATCTAATACATAATCCAACGAGTGTTTTTCTTTCGTGATAAATTCCTCGAGCCACCATCTCATTTCATCGCTCGTATATATTCTGCCGTCGGCTTTATTGTATAGCTCCATCAATTCATTCCATGTGCCTTTTTCCATACAAATAAAAGGTCCTTCTTTAAAGTGCCATACAAAAGGAATTCCTGTATTTGCTTTTAAAACTTTATGGCATATCGGTACTGCTTGCCAATTCAGCAAAGCATAAATAATGTCAGGCTGAATTCTTTTTATTTCCTCCTGCCAGTTGTCTCCTGATATATCTTCAACATGACCAAATGGTAGCGGACCAACATAGTTATACCAATAAGGCTGTTCCATCCACAAACCGTACAATTTATGCCCATGTTCTTCGAGCGCCAGCACTCTTTCTGCATTATATGCCAACTCACCGACAAGCAAGATTTTCAAGCCGTTTTCTTTCAATGGGGTAGAAACTCTTTCACGATATGAAGTATATCTTTCCACCTCGTTCATGAAGTTCCCTTTGGTTGTATGATAGATCAGCGGATCACTTACATTATAATAAGACCTGAAAGTATTAATACCACCCACAGGTTCCTGCATGATTTTGTAGCGCTGATCAGGATGATCTACCCACTCGCATGTTAGTTGATTTGTCCCCACCTGGTCACCCTGCAATTTGCTCCAGAATAATCGGTTCAGGTCATCGCTTTCAAGTTCCTTTCGTTCTGTCCATCGCTCTTCGTTATTTCTGTGCATTACCTGCACTAGTTGCAGCCATTCATTGTTTACAATTCCTTCGGCGGTACGGTTGTAATGATGCCGTATTGATGAATATGCTAAGACAGCATTTTTATTTTGCTCAAGCGTGTCATATAAAGATTGTAGATGATCAAAGTAAATAACATCATCTGAAGGAAGGTAAGTGATGTACGAAGCAAGCGCAATGGAAATTCCAAAATTCAAACAACTACCTAAGCCCTTATTATGCCTGTTCCTGTAATAACGTATTCTATCGTCTTTTAAAAAAGGTTGAATAGCATCTTCAGTATTATCAGGAGAATCATCATTTATAATGATCAATTCCCATTTTGTAAAAGTTTGTTCAAGTAAAGATGAAATTGCCCGGCGAATAAACATCTCGTGCTTATAAGTAGGCATTATTACCGAAATAGCAGGTGTTCTTAAATCCTTATTCATTTGCTTAATTCTTATTTTGTCTTACTTTATTGGTAGTCTGCTTTTGTTCTTTGTGGAGCTTTTGTTGTGTCACTCACTTGTACATTTGCGTTTCAATTAGCCGCCTCACCTTTAATCCCTCTCTTCGCAGAGATGGCGGTCATGCATTTTCCATGAATGTTCAACCCTATTGTTAACACATTTATCCTTGAACTTTTAGCTTCTTCCCTAATGACTTATCGACTAAATGCCTTAATGACGAATGGACCAAATGCCTTACTGACTAATCTAATGACTCACCTTAAATCTCCAAATACTCAGGTGCATTTACATTTCTTTCCGGAACCGTTGTCTCCAGTTCCTGGTGATAAACCCCGCTTGGAATAATAGCACAGCCTGCATATTTTTTCATAACCCGTAATTGGGCCAGTACATCCTCGCCGCAATGCTTATGGGGCAAATCTTTCCAAAACGAAAAACCCCCAACCTCTCTTAGTTTTTCTGTATCATACATAACACAGCCACCAACCCATGCTATTTTATAAGGAACGGGATTGTCTGAAGTTGCATTGAACTTTTGTTCGATATGATAAATGTTAGCAGCATTGTGTACCCTGTATCTTTCCCATTCGCTACTTTTTGGAACGATTGTCTCCGGCGTTATTGCTCCATCCCAAAATTCTATATCCTGTTGGTGTGGACGAACATCATTTTTATAACTTAAACCTATAACGGCACAGCCAACAAAACCGATTTGCTGTTTTTCCAGAGTCTGTTTCATATTCTTCACGACATACGAATCGAGGATCAGATCATCATCTAAGAAAAGACTGTATCTGGAAGTGGATTGATCCAGGAGAAACTGGCGTTGCTGCGCCATCCCTTTTGGCGGAAGGTTTTTTAAAATGGAGACCGCATGTCCTTTTGTCTCCAACAATCTTTTAATCGTTTGTATCGATTGGTCCTCTTCCAGAGCATCATCAGCAGACTGATCGGCAATTACAATATCAAAACTTGTTTCAGATTGATAATACAAACTAGTCAAAGTAACAGCCAGGGCTTTTATCCTTTTATATGTTGGGATAAGAATATGAATATCTTTTGTCTTCATTTCATCTGTTTAATTAGTACCCCAATGTTTGCTTAGCCAGGTCAAAGTGATCAAAGTACAAGAGTGCGACGCAACGATGATGCCATGAAAAACAATGCCGGGCACCAATATCTATTTCTCCTTCAGATATACACCAGTGAGAGATGTAAGAAAAAAGTTATTCGGGGGCTTTGCTTTTTTCCCAGTACTTTACTATATCTGTTAACGCCTGTTTGATTCCTTCAAAATTATTTTCTTTTATGAAAATGCCATTAACTCCTAAATCATAAGCTTTTTTTACCTGCGCATTCGAAACTGCAGATGACCAAAAAATAAATGGAACGCTGCTATACCTCGTAGAAGGATGTTTCAACAACTTCTCTTTTAATTCAAAGCCATCCATTTTTCGCAAGTTGACGTCTGAAATAATTAGAAATGGAGTTATTTTTTCTGCGTCCAGGAACTTCAATACATCTTCACCCGTCTTGAAAAAGATTAACCGGTTTTGATAGTTCAAATCCTTCCACGCTTCCTGTATAAACTCTCTGTCATCGGTATCATCATCTACTATTAATATCGGCTCAATATTCATTTGTTGATTTTACTACTACAATTATTTGTTTAGTTTAATTGCGCTTTTGAAAGGTCTTTGGGTGATACCTCAATTTCAACTTCATGATTTATGTCGCGGATTTTATTGATGATATGAGTTGTGGAATGTTCTTCTATATACGGAACGATTTTTACCTGGCATGCAAGCTTCTTCAGCAGAGGTGCTTCAGGTATAGATGTCTCAGTATAATTGCCACCTTTTACAAACACATCGGGATGTACTTCTTTGATTAGTTCAACGGGGCTTTCATCTTCAAAAGCAATCAGATAATCGACGCTTTGAAAGCCCGCCAGGACCGTTATACGATCCTCCAAATTATTGATCGGTCTTTCGGGTCCTTTCAATTTTCTGATACTATTATCGTTGTTTACACCAACAATCAGAATATCGCCGGCTTCACGCGCTTTGTTTAGTAAAGCAATATGTCCCTTATGTATGATATCGAAACAGCCGTTTGTGAAAACGATCTTTTTACCCTGTTTTTTTAATTCCTTTAAAATTTCTAACAACTGACCCGTTTGTGTAATGTATTTCGGAACAGCAGTGAAGTAAGCTTTTAGCTCAATATTGGAACAGCCAGCTGTACCTTCTTTTTGCACGACAACAGCCGCTGCCGCCGCTGCAATTTGCGCTGCAACTTCACCTTTTACCTTCGATGCAAGAGACAGTGTCATAGCGCTGATGAAAGTATCACCCGCACCAATCGCCTTTTTGTGGTCTTGAGGAACCGCGAGTACTCTATACGGTGATTTTCCTTTTTCAAGAAATAAAACCCCATCAACATCTAATGTAACAGCCACTTTAGCTGCACCTGTTATCTCGTGCAATTTTTTGCTGTATTCCTGTATTTGGTCTGCCCTGTTAAAGCTGGCCTTTTCAATTTGCAGCAGCTTGATCGTTTCTTCGTAATTGGGTTTTACAGCATCTGGTTTCAATGTTTTGAACCTACTCAGGTCTCTTGCATCTGCGACCAGTGTTTTATGTTCGGCAGCTAGCAATCCCTTTAATCCGTTAATTATACCAGAAGTGATAATGCCGAAACCGTAATCAGAAACAATGATGGCATCTATAGCTGGAAGCAATGCAGCAACGTGTTGCAACATTTCCTTCTCACACATCTGGCTAATAGGAGAGGTGGTGCCTTCGTCGATACGCATTAATTGATGCGATGCAGACGTGATTCTCTTTTTTGCAATCGTCACTCTTCCTTTATCGCGAAGCACATAATCTGTATGTACGCGATTTTTTTTAAGAACATCCATCAGTTCACGTGAGCTTGAATCTTTTCCAACAACAGTAAGAAAGTAAGTCTCAGCGCCTAAAGCTGCGACGTTTATAGCAGTGTTTGCCGCTCCACCGCACTGGTGTTCCTGTTCATCTACATTAAACACTAAAACAGGAGCCTCACGACTAACCCTGTCCGGAGCACCCTTTACATAAGTATCTAAAATAGCATCGCCGATTACCAGAACCTTCATGTTCTTAAAGTTCTCAATAACGTCGCTTAACTTCTCTTTCATAATTAAAAGGTTTAAGGTGTTGGGTTTAAGGTTTAAGGCAAGACATTCTACATGTCCTACACCTTATGCCCTACACCTTACACCTGTCTTCTAAGGCCACGAGGTTTCTGTCATAGGCACTACCATCACTTCAGGTATTACCGAAGTTGCCGGCATGCACAGCACAAATTTTACGGTATCTGCCACTTCCTTAGGGTCTTGTAATACGTTTAATGGGGTATCAGGGAAACGCTCTAAAATAAATGGCGTCTGCATACCACCGGCAACTACCGCAGTTACTTTTATTTTGTCTTTTCTTAGCTCGGCATGTAAGGCATGGCTAAGGCCCAACAGGCCCCATTTGCTTGCATGATATGCTGATGCATTTGGCCATGCTCTCTTAGAGGCTGTTGATGCAATGTTTACAATATGACCTGCACCGTTTGATTTAAAATGAGCATAGATTGCTTTTGATACATTAAATGGCCCAACTAAGTTTACATCAATAACTTGCTGGAACTGGTTATTACTTATCTCGTCAATTGCGAGTGTATAGTCGATACCTGCGTTATTTATAACTGCATCTATTCTTCCATGCTTTTCTATGATCTGGTTAATAACTTGCTCTACATTATTTACATCAGCTACGTTCATTTGGTAACCTTGTATCTGTCCACCAGTGCCCTTGATCTCTTCTGTTATTTTCGTAAGATTTTCAGGCTTTATATCTACCGGTATCACGGTTGCTCCATCTGCTGCAAGCGACCTGCAAATAGCAGCGCCCAACCCTTGGCCGCCACCTGTCACCAGTATAACTTTTCCATTTACTGTGCTCATAATTCTCTTTAAGTTGTTTGTTTTGTTTAGTAAAAATTGTGTTTATAAAATATTTCTAAGCTACTTTATATAACCTGTTTTTATTTTTTGAAGCACTAGTGATAACCTTATCAAAAGTGTTCAGCCAATCTTGTTTAAAGCGCTCTATATTGAACCGCTCGTTTGCATATGCCTGTGCACCTCGTCCCAATTCCATTGCTTTATCCGGATTATCTAAAAGCATCTGCATTTTCCCGATTAAAAAATCAACGTCTGTATGCACATATCCCGAGTAATCATTTTTAACTGTTACCACCATTTCGGTCGTTGCCAGTCCAACAACTGGCACACCTGTCATCATTGCTTCGCATACTGAAAGACCCAGACTTGTGTAGCGAATGGGGTTAAAGAAGAACCTGTATTTTGATATAAATGAAGACAGTTGCCGGTTATTTATTTCGCCCAAACCGCCGGCATCTTCCGAGAACATGCCGACAATATCCAATGGAATTTTTTCGCTTACTTTTTTAAATACATCATACCCCAATCTTCTTCCTCTTTTCACAATTCCGTTAATCACCACAATCCCTCTGTTGAGTTCGCCTGTATATTGTACATTTTTATCAACCATCACTCCATGGTCAATCACAGTCGAAGGAGTCTGATTATTATCCCACATCAGGTTGTTGAAATGTGTTACGTGCACTAGCAACATCTTCGGATCATCAACCACATGCTTCGTGTCGGTTGGCACTTCACGTGGCGGATCGTGTTCAAGGTAAATCTTTGGCAGCGCCCTCTGCTCTTCGCTCAAAATACTGTACTGATCCTCGAGATAGTTCTTCTTCGACTGGAATAAAATGCAATCAAACTCAATATTTTTTACATCTTCCGCCGGTACATCTACCACATTGTCGCCCCACGGAAAACTCGGTGTTCTTCCGCCATAGCCTTCTTCGGTACTGTTTTTCTTTGGCAGGTAAAAGGTGCAGGGAGTTTGGGTGAGGTAATACAAATAACTTCCGTGAATGTGCCATGTTAATACTCGTAATGGTTTCATGCCCCTAACCCCTAAAGGGGAATTTAAGTGGTTATTTAATATATTTTCTTTTATGTAATCAACGCTGAGTCTTTTTTCAGCTTAAGTTGTGTCACTCACTTGTACTTGCAGAGTTCTATTCATCTTTTTACATTTCGAATCTCTACTACTGTAACAATTAACCCTCCAATTAAAAGTTACTTTGCTATGATTAGTTTATCTGTTTCAATGTCAGTTCTTCAAGCCCCTTCAGGGCTTTGCAATACTACTATTCTGCCCAAGCTGCAAAAACAAAACTTTTCCTCATGTGTGAACAGTTTTGCGATCCAAATCCTGAACAGTCCCGTTTACTTGTATTTTTTCTTCAGACGGCAATAAGTTGTCAACCGCGTTTAAAACCTGCTCTATCGAAATGTCTCTTACGAAGGAAACAGGATGATCGCATGTATCACTTTTCGGCTCAAAGGGATAGGGATCATTTGGTACAATGCCACAAATAGGGCATTCCATCTTCCAGGAAATCAGGGGGCGATGAATGGTACGCGTAAGCGGTCCCCAGTTAATCAGGTTAGGAGCCCAATAAAAGCCAATGGTTGGGGCGCTAACAGCTCTTGCCAGGTGAAGGGGACCAGTATCAGCAGAAATCATTAAAGCTGCGTGAGACAACACCGCAGTCATACCGCCTAAACTGAAGCTACCACAAGTATTAACGGCGCTGTAATTCATACTATAAATAATGTCATCAATCACTGCTTTATCTTCTGGTGCGCCGCTAAAAACTACTTCATATTGTCTTTGCTTAAGTTCATCCGCAAGCCTTGCATAATTTTCTAAAGGCCACATTCTTCTCGTGTCCATCGCAACAGGGTGAAGAACGATATAAGGTTTGTTTTTCACGGTTAACATGAATGCGGCAACATCATCTTCGTCGTCTGGTAAAACATTTAATTCTGGTTCTATTGACGCGGTTGTCGCTCCAATAAGTTTTACCACTTCAAGAAACCGGATAGCCTCACTTTGGTAATAATAATAATCAATTGACCTGTCTAACTTTTCAGCTTGTTCACAGGTTAAACCTACAGTTAATGTTGCCCCAAATTGTTTTATGAATGGATTTGCTGATATTCCATTTCCCTGGAAATTTAAAACAACATCAAATTGTTCTTTCCGCATTTGATCCAGAAAATTCCCGACTTCAGCGGGATCTTCTTGTTGCCCGGTTTCATTTCGTATTCCCTTCTTTACCGGAACAACGATAACCCTGTCTACAGGCGTGCGGCCTTTAATTAAAAATGGCTGATGCCAGGGTTTACCTAAAAGAACAATTTCAGCATCAGGGTAAGTATTTCGTAAAGCTTTTAAAGCAGGCAGTGTAACGATGAAGTCTCCTAAAGCATTGGCTCTTAATACTGCTATTTTTTGTATGTTTTTTAATTTCGGTATAATTAAGGCCATTTCGTCTAATTCTTCAGTTTATTCTTTCATAACTCATTCATTATAAGAAAAATATTATGCCTTGCAGTTGCTTCACTACATATCTGCTTATTTGATATTATTAGGTGTAGTAGTGATAGAAATAATTTCCTGCAAAAAGGATTGTAGAGAAATTTTCTCAATTGTTTTCTTTATCATGAACATGAAGCTTTATAATTCCAGCACCCATATTTCTTTATTTAATACATTTTCTAAAAAAGGTATTACTTCGCGCTTTTAAAGCATGGCTAAATATTTTAACCTTGCTCATTCAGTTAACAATTATATTTTAATGAACGAAAATTTTCAAACTACCCTGACTTCAACTGATACTGCTGATGCACTTGCCTTCAAAGGTGTAATCTTTGATATGGATGGAACTTTGTTAGAAAGTACTGAAGCAGATTATCGCGCATGGGAAAAGGTTTTCAATAATTACAACCAGGAGCTTTCTTTTGAGAAATACGCACCAATGCTTGGAGTCAAGAGCGCCGATGTGGTCAGGAATGAAATCGGCTTTCACGACGAACTGGATGTAAAGAGGATACTCAAAGAGAAGTTTGATTATTTCGTCGAGTACGTAAACGAAAACCCTATAAAGCCTGTATTCGCTGCTGAGACTTTTCTGAAAAGCCTTGCTCAATACCCTGTAAAAGTTGCTTTGGCTACCAGTTCAAGAAAAGAAAAGATGCAAATGGTTTTGAAGCAATTAGACTTTATGCAATACTTCGAAGCTATTGTTACCGGCGACGAAGTTTCAAATGGCAAACCTGCGCCAGACATATTTCTATTAGCTGCAAAAAGACTCGGACTCAGTCCTGAAGAATGTATGGTAATCGAAGATGGCCCAATTGGTGTAGCTGCTGCAAAGAGCGCAAACATGAAATGCGTTGCAATTACTGAAACCCACCAGGCGGAACAACTTAGTGCTGCTGACCTTATTATCGACACCTATGAACATGCAGATATCAGGGAGATAACCGAAAAGTTGAAAGCAGTTTTTTAATAAGAAAACTCAACAAAGCCTTAACCAGTAAAAATAATAACATGACAATAAAAAGTGTTTTTGACCATGCAACCGAAATACCAAAAAAGTATACATGCTTTGGACCCAATGTTAATCCACCTCTTTTCATAGATGAAGTACCTGAGGAAGCTAAAAGCCTTGTTTTGTTATTTGAAGATCTAAATTCAGCTCCACTCTGGACGCACTGGATGTTATTTAATATTCCTGTTACCACAACCGAGATCAAAGAAGCTTCGATTCCTGAAGGTGCTGTTGAGGGCCTCGCCAACAACCATACTCATGGTTACGAAGGTCCCTGCCCTAAATATTTTGAAGGAATCCATCACTACAGGTACAGGCTGTTAGCAATAGACAAAGTATTGGATTTACCCGCCGCCACTGAAAGAGATGTTGTTGAACAAAACATAGAAGGTCATGTGATTGCTAAAGCTGATCTGGAAGGAATTTGCAATTCGAATTCCCCAATGTTTCTATAACATCGCTACAAACATATTAATACCAGAACCTGCCTATTTTTTGAATTTTGCGTTCTGGTATTTTTTTTATAAAGGCTTATCGACACGATCTTATTCCGCATCTAAAGCCGCTTTCATATCACGCGTATTTTTTCCGACTGCGATGGCAGAAAAAAGGCTTAGAACAAATGACATAGCATAAAAGCCTTTTTCACTTCTTAACAGAGTTGCGTTCCGGAGACCGACAGTTAGTAAAACAATTGATAGAATTGTTGTAAACCATGAAAATCCGTAATACATGTTTGTAACAGGGATGCCTTCCATTTGGTCACGTACCGCCTTCTGAACGGAGATCGCCGAGAACAATCCAAACATCAGCACGGTGAAATAATATCCCTTTTCGTTCAATTCCATTTCAGCATTCCACAGGCCGATAATAAAAGCAGTAACACCAATTATTAAGGCCGTCCAGGAAGTGCCGATAAATGCCGCAGAAGTTCTTGGTTGTTTTGTTGTTTCATATAGCTTTTTTTATGAAACAAAACTATTTGCCACCTGCCATATACTTTTTGACATTTATCAAAAAGGTAAATGTCCAATGTTAAAACCGGCCTCGAATTCTGCTAAGTGTTTCCTGGCTGAT
The DNA here is from genome assembly GCA_025963675.1 of Segetibacter sp. Taxonomy (GTDB): domain Bacteria; phylum Bacteroidota; class Bacteroidia; order Chitinophagales; family Chitinophagaceae; genus Segetibacter. Next base: position 7,362 of record JAOQAJ010000429.1, on the reverse strand, counting down.
GCCCATGTATGAGGCGATATGGCTAATGGTACACGATATGTACCTCATGGTAAATGGCATGAATGACGGATAAATGGTCATTTTACTTTAGAAACGAAAAGTCAGGTGGGTGTCTCCAGGAATTAACAACGATAAATATTCCACCAGCGCTTATTCGTGGATTTATAACATTATCTCCAATTCTTTACCAACAAGAGCGTAGTATACATTTTGAAGTTGGTGGACATGGTAGAAGTTGTTGGTGATGACGAGATCATTCACTGTAGCCCGGGCATAACTCTCTTTATTGGAATTGATGTAGGCATACACTTCGTTTTTATTGTTTCCCATGACAGGCAGGGTAAGTACAAATTCTCTTGCGTCTGGAAGAAGATAATATTTTTTGTTTTCTACGAAGCCACACTTTTGAAGAGTATCTTGCTTTAGTGCAATCGGAAACATATCTTTTGCCAATCCTTTTGCTAAAAGTTCAAAATGTTGAAGTGTACATTTTACCGGTAAAATACGTACTGCCGCTTTATGCAAAATATAATTGCCTATTCGTAATTCTGAAGCCTCGATCATAAAAGTAAAATTAAGGAACCCCTGCTCAATGGACCACCATGAAATTTTGATTGGACCAATTCTTTTTCAGTAAATGAGTTATTCAAAGATTTTAGTAAACCACTACAAAAAAATAACCCTGTACACTTCCTAGTATACAGGGTTAAAATAAAAATAATTAGATTAATTATTATCCTTGTCTTTATCAACTGCAGACTCAACTTTATCACCAACTTTATTGGCTGCTTTCTTTATGGCACTACCTGCATCTTTTGCACCTTCTTTAATTGCTGATCCTGCATCTTTCGCACCTTCTTTTGTAGCATCCCACGCATTTCCAACTGCATTTCCGGTTTTATCGAAGAAGTTTCCGGTACGATCTACCACTCCACCATCTTCCAGTACTATTACTTTACCATTTCTTTTAACCTGGCCATTTCTATAAACTACTACACCGTCGTCTAACGTCACATCATTATCAGCATCTACCCACTGGCCACCACGCATCACCCTCAATTTTTTGTCGCGATAGGTTACATCGCCGTCTTTAGCGGTGTAAGTAGTCGAAGTAGACGAGGTGGTGACAGAGTCCGCTGTCCCTGACGTTGTTGCAGTGGTTGTACTACTGGTAGTTGTAGAATCGACAGTTGCCGTGTCGGTCGTCGGATTGTTGCAGGCGGCAAATGAAACGGCAGCAATAGCAAGAGCAATAATTTTTTTCATAACTTCTTTTTTTAAACTTTACAAATCCGGCAAAGAGTCAAGTAACATGATGATTTTCAGTTATTTGTCTTCACCTTTTTACTTAGAAGCATACTAAAAATCCATGCCACCAACTTCCTCTTTCAGAAAGCTTTTACACCTTTAACTTGCCTTCAATAGAGTCGTCCATCGTTTTACCTAGTGCGGCACCTACCGCCATTTTCGCAAAGGCAATTGCATCGCCATGCTTATTGTCCCAATAGTATCCTTGTTTTGTTTCTACTTTAATAACGGTAATTCTTGGGTCGTCAATACCTTCTGTAAACCATGTTTTGAGCATTGGTTCCCATAGTTCCTTTATTAGCTCTTTATCAGTTGAAATAGTTGCAGTGCCATAAATACTTAGGAAATCAGAATGCGCTGACCCCTGAAACAAAAGCTGTACGTTTTGATCACTTTTTATTTCCTGATTCTTATGGCTGTCGTTTGAACTTAAAAACCAAAAGTTTCCTTCTTCGTCCATCTTTTGAACTGACATTGGACGTACAGTTACAGGTTTACCTGTTTCAATATCTGAACAGAAAAAGCAAGTATTATTTTTACCAGCCAATTCCTTTATTTTTTTTCCTGCCTCAGATCCTTGCAGGTCTTTGTAGTTTTCTTCCTTCTGATTGCGATTAATGGTATCCATATTATTGAAATTTAGTTTAGTTACAAACACAGTATTTTTCGAATTGTTTATCGAATAGCCACTATTTCAAAATCATGCCGACCACTTCGCCGTTTTTTATAACTACAGGAAACAGCCAAAAGGACAACTAATTTTGATATTAGCAAAACCGACGCCGTTTAACTTATTTAAGAACGGGTGAACCGCCGTTGTGTTAAAAACGCTGTGACTATTATCGGTAGCAGAAAATAAAGTAATAAGAAATCTTATGTGCCGAACTGTAAAACATGTTTGATGCTTTTGTTGCGTCGCACTCTTTTACCGGTGTGCATCCTTCAGCTTCCTGCCTTGTTGCTGACGTATAAGTCCTTGAGGTAAGACACAAAAAAACCCGCAATTGCGGGTCACTAATAAAGCATTATTATTCTAATCAATTTACTCTTAATGCTCCCGGTGTTCTGCGTAAGTAATAATTAGATTCATTAGTCAACTACATAAAACAGTATTTCAATCGTTGCGAACAATAGAAAGTGATAAGTCAGATGTAAATTATTTTCTTAAAGCAGACTCAACCGCTACAACTCCTTTAGGTAAAATCCGGGCCCTTATTTCTTCGGGGGTAGTGAAATAACCGGTTAAATTCTCTTCGTTGTGATTATAGTAAAGTTCCGTATCAGTCGCAATGAATGCGTTGTCGCGAAGTGTGTGAATTGAAATGTGTTTTTCCTTCTCTGATCTAATTCTTAACGAATTTTCATCCAGTTTGTAAAACTTGTTATCATCTTTAAACTGGTAGAGATATTTTATAATTTCAAACTGAGGGTCTGGTGTAAACTGGTTGTGCATTCCTTAAATTTTTGGTTAATCACGGGTTCTAAACAGATAGTAGATGCAAATCAAATGCCTTTAGTTGCTTATGGAATTTGAGCATTTTATGTGGGATATTATGGGCGATTGATGAAAAATGTGGAAAATGACAACTTCCCATGTTAAACGCTAAAGCAGCGGATTGAAGAGAATTAACCAACTTCAACTAATTTCACATTTCAATATTCGAATAATCAATGGAGACAAAACCTATACTTTTATTAGCAGATAGCCAACTGCTTTTTTTAAAAAATGAAAACCAGGAATCTTATCTAAAATCAATAGTAGATGAGATAAAAGCCGAAGATCCGAAATGTGCTTATTTAGGTGCTTCAAATGGCGACGACCCTGTTTACTATGACTTATTTACTGCTGCTATGAATAGTGTCGGACTTTCTAATTGTAAAATGATCACATCGAAATTTGATTACGAAGAACAGGATTTTTTAGATAAGGCTGACCTCATTCTTTTAGCTGGCGGAGACACTGAGAAAGGATTTCAAATTTTCAAAGAAAACGGAATCGCAGAAATACTACAAAAAAAGTATAATGAGGGAACTGCGCTCATCGGTGTATCGGCTGGAGCGATCCAGTTAGGCTGGCAGTTCTTCACCAAAACCGCGAACGGGAAAAATGAACTGACGGATGCATTTAAATTTATCCCTTTTATGGTAATGGTACATGTAGACAAAAACGGTATAAATGAAGTAGAACAACTTTTGAAAGAATCAACTTCCATTAAGCGTGCTTATGAAATACCAGCAGGCGGTGGATTAATTTATCACACAGACTCAACAGTAGAGGCGCTAAGAAAACCAATTAACGAGTTTGTTTTAAAAGAGGAAGAATTTATTCATACACTGATATTTCCAGGAAATGAAACAGCAAATAAAGCGGTGGAGGAGATATAAATAATAAAAAACCCGGTCCTAAACTGACCGGGTTTTTTTATTATTGATTTTTAAAATAATGTTATTGATACTGAATATAAATTGGTTTGGGCTGGAAGCTCAACACTTCTTTGGGAGAGTATAATTGATCAGCTCCGGATCTTATATCGTTCTTATAAAAGATCTTGAAACCGGTGAATTGAACCGGATCTCTTTTCTCATACAATAAATATGAAGACTTCTTAAGTGTTTTATCGCCCCAGCCATCCATATCCATTACAATTTGTACCTGTGGTACTCTCTTAATTCTTTCATATTCTCTCACCATCGGGTTGGTAAAACGATGCACAACGAGAATTTTTGGGGGAATGTTGTGTTTCTTTACAAGACCAGCAAGGTAATCTATTACATAGTTGATATCATCTGCATTGTAAGTTCCTATTACAGATCCAGGTTTTTTGCCACCTTTTCCTAACATGGCAAATTCAGGATCGATACCCAAATGAACGTTGGGCATGATGAGGTATTTTTCCAAAGGCGGAACTTCTGCCGGAAGCGTACTTAGCCCAACCTGTATGTCTACAAAAGCAAGACCTTTAATCTCATTTGCCCATTGCACAATTGTGTCTATCTGGTGATAAGGCATCCGCGCTCTGAATTTTCCATCTTTACCAGGAGCACCCTGGGCGGTCACAGCTACATAATGAAGGGCAGGTATCACGGGTAAAGATGGATCTGCGTCGTGCCATGCTTTCACTTCACCTTTCAACTTTGCGATCATTTCATCTTTAGGGTATTCGCCTAAAGCACCCATTCTCTTTGAATAAAGATTGCCATAAAAGGCAACAATTCTGTGAAACGGCAAAACAGCTCCGGGGGTAGGATAGGGGGCTTTTACAGGCCATTTGCCTGATGAGTCTCCGTTGGCAAGCTCCTTGTTGATACGGTCGTAAGCGGCGGTGTCAATAGGTGTCATAGCAGCAAAAGGCGTCGTTCCCGGTGCATCGTTTGCTGCCGCTGCCGGACCCTCAGCCGATACTGCCGAAGTCGAATCTGCTTTTTTCTCATTGCTCGTCTGCGAGCCTCCGCAATTGGTAAATAAGACCAATAGAAATGGTAGAATATTGAAGTAAGATATCTTTTTCATAAGGCCCAAATATATTGGAAAATCTTTTTTCGCCTGATTAAACTGATTAAAACAATTGTTTTTTCTAACGATGCTTTTCGCCTTTTAGTATTAGATCATGAAATATTTATAATACGCTTATTCTTATTGGTTCTATTTACCAGTATTTTATAAATAACATAATTTCCCCTTCTTTCAGATAGATGAAGGCAATAAAATATGAAAAAGATTTTTATAAGAAAAGAAACCATGCGGTGGTTTTATTTTTAGAAAAGAAAATTATTTCAAGCTTTGGTTGACCTTTATTGGAAACAAAAGCTGAAAGTCTGAAACGGAAGAATTGATAACTAAACAACAAATTAAATTAAACTTCAATATTTTAACTTGCGGCGGTTCACCTGACACGAATTGTAATAATAAAAAATAGAATGAAAGCAAACACTGATCGAATATATAAAGATGTTGAGTTTTTGACATTGATTAAGCCAGCCAGAAACTATCAACATCTGAAATCCTTGGAAAAAGCCTGGTCATATATTGAAGGTGAGTTTTCAAAGGCTGGAGGTACACCGCACAAACAGACGTGGATCGCCCAAGGAAAAGAATATACGAATGTGATAACGTCATACAATCCCGGTAAAACGAAAAGACTAATTGTGGGTGCTCATTATGACGTGTGTGGCGACCAACCGGGAGCAGATGATAATGCCAGTGCAGTGGCGGGTTTACTCGAAATTGTGAGAATGATATTTAAAAATAGCCCGCAAATAGATTACACTATTGATTTTGTTGCTTACTGTCTGGAAGAGCCACCTTTTTTTGCATCCGAATTTATGGGAAGTTATATACACGCGAAATCGTTGTTTGATAATAATGTTGATGTAATTGGAATGATATCGCTGGAGATGATTGGTTATTTTTCTGATGCACCAAATTCTCAACCATATCCGTCGCCCGAATTAGCTAAGCTATACCCGTCCACAGCAAATTTTATTATTGTTATTGGAAGCGAGAAGTATGCAGATTTTAATAAGAAAGTGCATCGCCTGATGTCAGCAGATTCTGAAATAGACGTGCAGATAATTAATTTTCCTACCAGCGAAGGATTGGCAGGATTATCTGACCAGCGCAGTTATTGGAAGTTCGGTTACAATGCGCTTATGATTAATGACACTGCGTTCATTCGTAACCCACATTATCATATGAAAACGGATACAATTGAAACACTTGACTTTAAAAAAATGACAGCGGTAATAAACAGTTCGTATAGTGCCATCATCAACATGGGTTGATAGAAAAGCGTTGAATAATCAATCTAAAGTACAAGTGTGCGACGCAACGGATGATACATTTATTTTCAAAAGCCTGGTACCAAAAAAACTACACTTGTAATAAATCAAAGCCACCTCATTTAAATTACATCCTAATACCGGGGCACAAACGCTCACGAGGGAATGAACACGTATTATTATTTTAGTTTAAACTGACCGACAGAGAACAGAAACATGAAAAAACTACTAGCATCATTGCTTTTATTTTACGCACTAAAAGCAACCGGACAACTCACTAAAGAAGAGAGGAAAATTATTCTAAACATCAACAAAGAAATGCCCCACACATTACAGATGCTTGAGCGGCTGGTGAATATCAATAGCGGCACTCTGAATGTGGAAGGAGTTCGTAAAACAGGGGAAGTATTGCGCCGCGAATTTGATAAAATAGGATTTACCACCGAATGGGTTTCGCTGCCTGATTCTCTTAAGAGGGCTGGACACCTTGTTGCTTACCGACACGGTGCACAGGGGAAAAAATTGTTTTTAATTGGACATCTTGATACAGTTTTTGAACTTGATATGCCTGCTAATCCATACACGCTTCTGAATGACTCCACTGCTACCGGGCAGGGGGTGAACGACATGAAAGGCGGTGATGTGGTGATACTTGCAGCACTGAAAGCATTGTACAAAGCAGGGTATTTGAAAAACACGCACATTACCGCCTACTTCACCGGAGACGAAGAAAAGTCGGGATCTCCTGTTGCAGTCAGCCGGAAAGACTTTATCGAAAGGGCGCAACAGGCGCAAATTGCTTTGGCATTTGAAGGTGCAGGCGGACTTACAACTGTGGCCGATGCGAGACGTGGATCGAGTGGATGGCAATTAAATGTGTATGGAAAACAGGCACATTCTTCGGGCGTTTTTAATGTAGGTTACGGCGCTATTTATGAAGCGTCAAGAATTGTAAATGAATTTAGGGAACAGCTTAGCAAAGAAAAATACCTCACGTTTAACCCCGGAATTTTTGTTGGCGGTTCTGAGCTTAATTATGACTCTGGTGCTATTAAAGCCCTGGTGTCAGGCAAAACAAATATTATTTCACCCTCGGCCTTTGTACAGGGCGATCTTCGTTTTTTAACTGAAGCACAGAAATTAGCCGCCCGGCAAAAAATGAGATCAATTGCCTCATCGCAAAACCTCGCGGGTACACGGGCAGAAATTTCGTTTCAAGATGGAATTCCTTCTATGGAACCAACAAAAGGAAACAAGGATCTTGTACAAATACTA
>JAOQAJ010000417.1 GCA_025963675.1 Segetibacter sp. | reverse complement strand
ATTATTTTTGCATGCCTGTGTGCACTAATTGGATGTACACAAATGCTCTAAACCGAATACAGCCTTGAGGGACTGTGCACACCCCTACATCAAGTTCAAATTAAATGGAACTGTTATTCGATTTGATTCTGGGTCAGTATCAGCGATGTGGTGTTTGTCTCAAAAAATAAGAGCAGGGGCACTTATGATATTACTGGCATAAGTGGAACAGGCAAAAGAGTACTTAGCATACAGCTATTCGTAACGTAAGATTATAATCCTTAGAATATTCAAATTACAGGTCTGGGGACAGCATCTAAATGAAGGTAGATAGATTCAGTAGAGGAACTGTTGATGATAATTTTGAAGGTAGACTTACCTATATGAATAACGAAAAGGGAGTAATGATTAATGTGGACGGAGTAATCACCGAAGGTGAATTTAAAAACCTAAAAGCGCTATATTAAAAAGAAGTATCTGATGAGTGGATACGCTGTATTTCACTTTTGATAGACATTGCCGTGATTCCTGCAAATAATGATACCTCATCAGGCAGGCTCAAATTCCAATAATAACTCCTTCAATTTTTCTTTTGTAAGAGGCTTATTTAAAAATCTGTTGACATACTTATTTTCCCTTACCCGTTTGTGATCCTCAGGATCTATTGAAGATGAAAGCATGATAAGAAGGCAGGTCTCATGTATTGACACAGGCAAGCTCGCAAATGCATCCAAAAATTCAAAGCCATTTATCTCGGGCATGTTAATGTCCAAAAAAATCAGGTTTGGAAGTTTATGTATCTGATCGGCATTCGATGCAAGATAATTGAGCGCACTTGAAGCCGAATTTTTACAGATAACTTCATTAGCAAAACGATATTTAATAATGCTGGTTTCCGCTATATATCGGTCTATTTCATTATCGTCTATAACCATTACGCTGTTATACATACCTGTCTCCTTTCCGTTTTTGTTTCTAAATTGAGTTTGCCGGTGTTCGGCAACCTGATAGTGAAAGAGGTTCCCTTGCCTAATTCAGATTCAATTTCAATTATTCCCTTTAGTTTTTCAATTGTTTGTTTAACAATGTACAATCCCAGCCCTGAACCTTCCGAACTTTGGGACACCCTGAAGAACATTTCGAATATTTTAGAAAACATTTCTTTTTTTATGCCAACCCCATTGTCTTTAATTAAAATGATTGTTTCAGTGGTAGTTGTAGCAATTTCAATTTTTATAAACGGGTTGGTGGATGTAGGATTTTGATACCTGATTGCGTTAGAAATAAGATTATTTAAAATGACGGTTAGCCTGTGTCTGTCAGAGATAAGGACAGTATCATTTTTGATTTCTACGCCTATTTCAACTATCGGTTTATATCTTGTCATATAAAGATGGTCAGAAATTATCCCTTCAAGCATTTCTTTAAAGTTGATTTCTTCCATCATTACTTCCAGGCGTGAGTTTCTTGAGTATTTTAATATATCACCTATAAAACCGTCTAACTTATTTATACTTGCTTTTACCAGACTCAGATTTTTTTCTATAAAAGGATCTTCATTGCCATCCTCTGATAATTCAATCAATCCAAGCATTGATGTAAGAGGTGCCCTGAGGTCGTGTGAAACGCTATATACAAACTTGTCTAGTTCCTGGTTAGACTTTATAAGCTCGTTATTTGATTTTTGCAGAACTTCCTCATTTCGTTTCCTTTCGGTAGAAAGAATCGCTTCTTTTTGAAGCTTCGACATCTCTGCTGATTGCAAGATCTGGATTTCATTATACTTTTTTAACTGATAGCCCCAAAGCCCGCAGATAAAAAAAATGCCGCCCGCAAGAATAATATGAATAATGAACGTTTCTAATTCTAACGAATTTAGTTGGGTAAAGTAGATATTCTCGAGCCCCGTATTCTGCAGGTATCCAAAAGTTGCATGATGTGATACTACTACTATAAGCATAGGGATCTGAAGCTTCCAGTTTTGGTAAGTTATAAGAATAGCACTGCCGATAAATGCGGTAAAGTGCATCTCAAACAAACCATGCATCTGGTATATGTACTGCGCCATAAAAACACCTAAAATTGCACTTAAAACATATTGGTACAAGTCCGAATCCGGTAAAATAGTTTTGACCGAATAGTAAGCAATAAGACAAATTCCACCAGCGCCAATCGCAACCAACCAGGTGTCATAGAAAAACGCGAATATCAGCCCTAATAAAAAATAGCTGGCCAGGAAAAAATTCATTAAACGGTCAGACCTTTTTACTACCTCACGCCTAAATTCAACGGTATGTAACTGATCCTTTATGTTATTATCTACCATTTCTTATTTGATACATTTTGGAAGTTCACAGCCATAGGCTTTTAGAGCAAGCTGGCTAAAAACAGGATTATATTTTTGGTTCAAAAGAGAATCAAGTGCTGCCCGTGCATAATTAGTCTTCTTATCAGTGCAATAACGACTCTTGTTATAGTTGCCGCGATAGTATAACCTTTCATCATTATTTATGATAGCTGCCTGAGGCGTAGAATAAACACCGAAGCGATCTGCTATTGCCCGATCAAAATAAACAGGAAGATTTAAATGGAATTTTTCTTGAATTGCTTCGGCTGAATACTCGTTTTCAGCATTCATTACAACGATTATGAATTTTACCCGGTCACCGTACTCTTTTACTAAAGACTTAAAATGATCTATATTAAAGCGTGAACAGGGGCAATCAGGATTAAAAAAATGAAAAAAAACCGGCTTATTTGCAGATTCAAATTTTTTAACACCATCGATCTTAGATCCAATATTTACGGCTTTATAATCTTTTGGAACGGGAGTCGGTAAAGCATAGACCAGTTCGAAGTGCCAGAATAAAGCAATAATACCAGTAAGTAACACCGACAACCATATTACAATGGCTGCTTTTTTCATTAGTTATATTTATTCTACAAACGCTTCTAATAAAATAAAATTGTTTTTGTATTAGCAGAATGCAAAGAGTTTTTGATAATGTTACTAAAATTCACTATGGCTAAAAAACAATAGCATTACTCTTTATGTTTTCCCCCTAAAGTTTCATCGTGCGGTTTTTTAGATGTCCCTTACGCTTAACACTATTGCGTCGCAACTTTCACATAGTAGTTTTCTTTTTAATTCTCTATTTAAAACACCC
>JAOQAJ010000106.1 GCA_025963675.1 Segetibacter sp. | reverse complement strand
ACTTTGGAAAAATGGGTTACGCTTATGTTGCATCACGACACATCATTTGGAATCTTTGCACATACTACCTATAAGGAGCCTGTGGTTTTAACTCCCGCGAGAATCATTCATACCCATTTCTTTGAACAGCCGGTACTAAGCTTTGGTCCGATCGCAACTATAATTAAAACTGCTTATTTTAAAAGTATAAAAGGATTCCCTTTGTTATATGGTCCGGCTAATGATATGTATTATAATTTAAAAGCTGCATCCAAGACAAATACCCTCGTTTTTCCGTTCCCTTTAGTCGATTATAGAATTCACGATGGTCAGGAATTCAACAATAAATATTCTTACCTGTATAACAATTACAGGTACTTACGTGACGCTCTTGCACAATTGGATTTGGGGCTAACAAGGAAACGAAAAAGATTTTTGGAGAAAAAAAATAAGCGCCGATTTCTACTAAATACCATAAGATACTATTTAAAAAATAGAGACTGGGAGAAAACACGTACCGCCATCAAATTGGCTGATTTTAGTTTTAAAGACGCTATAATAGCAATTTTTCAAAAATAATACTGTGTCGACGCTTGCACTTTGCATACCTGCTTACAACGCCGAATGGAGTTTAAATGCTCTTTTTTCTTCAATTCGTAAACAAGCTATTCCTTTTAATGAAATCCTTCTTTATAATGATTGCAGTACAGATAATACAGCGGGAATGGCTGAAGAATTCGGCGCAGTTGTAATTAATGGAGATAAGAATAAAGGATGTTCTTATGGCAAAAACCAACTGGCTGCCATTGCTAAAAGTGATTGGTTGTTTTTTATTGACAGCGATGATGAACTATTACCAAATTTTTCAGAAGTTACGTCAAAGTGGATAAATTGTCGTGAAGCTCCCGGTCTGGTTTTATTGGGTTATTCATATGTGAATTTCAAAACAGGTGCAATAAAATACGAGCCAAAATACGATAGAGAAGCCTTATTAAAAAACCAATTAAGGTTTATGATAAAAAACAAAATTGTTAATTCTTCATTAATCCGAAGAGATGTATTTTATTCAATTGGAGGGTTTAATCTGGACCCAAAAATACTCTATGTAGAAGACAGGGCTTTTTCGATAAAAGCCGCAATGACAAATATTGTTTTTGATATTGAACCCTCAGTATGTTTTAAAATAAATTTTTTTCCAGAAAGTATGTCAACAGCAAAGCCAAGACGATGGTTAACAGCATCGCTCTATTTGTGGGAAGAATTAATTAAAAAGGTGGGGCCGGAATACGAAGAAGATATTTGTGAGCAATTATTTGAAAACGCGGTTTGGGCAGCTAAATATAAATGTTGGAATATTGTAAGAAAGTCATTGGCAACGGCCAAAAGGATTAAACCGGACCAACAGCCAAAAACGTCGCGACTATTTTTATTGGTATATAACATTTTTCCGGTAGGTGCTTTTTATATAAGAGAATGGGTAACCAAAATTATAAAAAGGAAGTCAGCTTTAATTGCTTTATAAGGATATAAATCAACCGTTAGTTTCTGTAATTCTCTCGACCTATAATTCAGAGAAATATATTGAAAACACATTGCAGTCTTTGTTAACTCAAACATGGCTGCACCTTGAGATTATTGTTGTCAATGATGGCTCCACGGATAATACTCGGGTACTCCTTCAAAAATACTGGAATAAAGGTGTGATTATAGTGCATCAGGAGAACAGCGGTCAAGATGCTGCATTGAACCACGGGTACAGGCATTCAACCGGCGAGTATGTTAAGTTTATGGATTCCGACGATTTGCTTAATCAGGAAATGATTGCGACTCAAGTGAAGGCATTAAACGGATCGAAGGAACACGTTGGATACGGCGAATGGGCACGCTTCTACAATAACCAACCAGGGTTGGCCAATTTTACGCCCTTAGATTACTGGAAAGACATGGCTCCCATCGATTTTATTACCGCCCGACCAGAAGGTATCATGCTTCAATGTGGAAGTATTCTCATTCCCCGGGAACTAATTTCTAAGGCAGGTCTTTGGGATGAGCGGTTGATTTTGTTTAACGACACTGAATTTTTCAATCGCATCATCCTGGCTTCAAAGGGGGTCATATTTACACCTGGCGCGAGATTGTATTATAGATCCGGACAATCAAAAAGTATTTCTGCACAGCGATCGAAAAAATTTTTCGAGTCTACTTATCTCGCAACCTGTTTAATGGGGGAGCAGTTATTGGAGGTCGAAGACTCTTTTAGGGTTAGAAACCTCATCTCCAACATGTTTCAATATCGATACTTTGATATGTATCCGCGTTTTCCTGATTTGTGCAAAAAACACGAAGAAATGATTGCTCAATATGGCTGCGTAACGATAAAGCCAGCAGGAGGTAAGATTTTTAAAATCTTATCTAAACTGGTAGGATGGAAAAATGCAAAATCTGTTCAATTCTTTTTTTACAACCTTGGTTATTTAAAACTCTTAAACAGAGTAAAAAGGACTCACTGAAAAAGCTGCTCTTTCTTACAACTAATAATCTGGCTACTAACCCACGCCTGCATAAAGAGCTTTTATTGGCCTGCCAAACATTCGAATGCACCGTGATATCATTTCAACTGCACAACTGGAGTGACCTGATGAGCATTGAGGTTGAAAAAAAAATGCCTGGTGTAATCTTTAAACATATTTCTGCAGGAAGAACGCCATTTTTTACCTGGTTTATAAGTTCTGCCTTGGAAAAAGCGTTGCAGGTTATTTATCGTTTCGTTAAGGATAATCTACTGGTGAATGCGTACGCAAGTTCAAAAAGAAGTTTTCTTTTAAACAGATTACTAAAGAATGAAAAGAGTCGCTACGACCTCATCGTTGCACACAATCTTGCGGCTTTGTACCCGGCTAGTCGATTTGCTAGAAAGACGAAGACCCTATTTGCTTTTGATGTGGAGGACTATCATCCTGGAGAGATGATTCATGTTGATATAAAAAATGAGGTTCGACGGAGAGAAATGCTGCTTGCAAGTATTCTTCCAAATGCAAACTATGTTAGCTACGCTTCACCATTGATTGGTGACCACACGCTACAGCTCTTACAACAAACAATAAAGAGACACTTTTTCATTCCAAACTGTTTTTCACAACTGGAATTCCATGAGCCCGCAGTGTTGCCTGATGAACAACCTTTAAAACTTGTCTGGTTTTCCCAACACATCTCTTTTGGCAGGGGATTGGAAGAATTAATCGAGGCAACAGATGCAATAACTGACGCGATTGAATTGCACCTGATTGGGCAAAGTAACCCCGATTTTGTTTCTGGTTTTATCGCGGATAAAGACTATATTCTTCTTCATCCTCCCATGCCGCAGGCAGACCTTCATAAGAGTCTCGCTTTTTTCGACGTGGGTCTTTCCCTCGATATGAGCCGGGTTGACCTCAATCGAGACAGTGCGCTAACAAATAAAATCTATGCTTACGCACAAGCTGGGTTGTACGTGTTAGCTACGAATACTAAAGCACACAAATGGTTTATTGAAAATTATGCATGGGGTGGAGTACTGACTGGTCAGACTTCC
>JAOQAJ010000344.1 GCA_025963675.1 Segetibacter sp. | reverse complement strand
TAAAAGAAATCCAGGGCGGAGCAGTTGAGCATAATGTCTTTTTAAAAAATACGGTGGGTATTTATATGGAAGGAACCAGCAGGATGATGGTTTCTAAAAACACGTTTAAGTCAAACGGATGGGCAATGCGTGTGCAGGCGAGTTGTGACGACAATACTATCACACAAAATAATTATTTTGGAAACACGTTCGATGTGGGCACCAACGGCACAATGCAACTGAATAAATTTAATGAAAACTATTGGGACAAGTACGAAGGTTACGACCTGAACAAAGACGGCTTTGGCGATGTACATTATCAACCCGTTAGTCTATACAGTATGATTATTGAAAAAATGCCTGCTGCTTCTTTGTTGCTTAGAAGTTTTTTAGTAACGATAATGGATAGGGCTGAACGTGTAATACGAAGTATTACACCTGTTCAACTGAATGATGACAAACCCTTAATGAAACCTTTACAGTTATGATTATCGGCACCAACGTGACAAAAAAGTTTGGCAAGCTAACCGCATTGAATTCAATAAATCTCTCGCTTAATAAAGGTGAAAGTATCGCGCTGATTGGACCAAATGGTTCAGGGAAAACCACTTTTATAAAATGCTTACTTGGGATGGTAGTTCCTGATAGCGGGTTTATCACTTTCAATAATCAAAACATTAAGCACGACTGGAAATACAGGAGCAGGATTGGATATATGGCACAAATAGGACGCTTTCCTGATAATATGACCATTGCCCAGGTAATCGACATGATGAAAGACATTCGCAAGCCTTTTACTCAGCACCTGGATGAAGAGCTGATCGGGCAGTTAGAATTGGACAAAATTATGCATAAACGAATGCGAACATTATCGGGAGGAACACGGCAAAAGGTGGGTGCTTGTCTCGCCTTTCTGTTTCAACCGGATGTGCTCATTCTGGATGAACCGACAGCTGGTCTCGACCCAGTGTCGACCGAAATATTAAAAGCGAAAATCAGCAAAGAAAAAGAAAACGGCAAGCTCATACTTATAACTTCGCATGTACTCAGTGATCTGGATGAAATTATTACGCAGGTAATCTATATGCAGGATGGAAAATTAAAATTCCATAAATCATTTGGCGAGCTAAAAGAAGACACGGGGGAAGTTCAGTTGTCAAAGGCTATTGCGCATGTAATGAAAAGCCCCAACCCCTAAAGGGGCTTTGAAACCAGGCAAAAAGAAACCTGGAGTAATTGAAAAAATTATATTATTTATAGATATGAAAAAGCTGATTAAATATGTGATAATAGATATCCTGCGAAACAAAATTGTTTTAGGATATACACTGTTTCTTCTTGCTATCTCTTTCAGTGTTTTTAATTTAGATGACAATAGCTCAAAAGGATTATTAAGCCTGTTGAATATTGTGCTGATAATCGTGCCTTTACTAAGCGTTATTTTCTCAACAATTTATGTATATAATGCAGCAGAGTTTATTGAACTGTTAGTTTCCCAGCCGGTAAAAAGAGCTGTCTTACTTACCGGTATCTATGCAGGACTTACCTTATCTTTAATACTTGCCGTATTAGTCGGAATAGGTTTACCTGTGCTGCTATACGACCATTCTGGTGTCGGACTAATGCTGGTGCTTGCCGCTGTAATGCTCACTGCAGTCTTTACCGGCTTAGCCATTCTTGCAAGTGTTATTACGAGGGATAAAGCGAAAGGAATTGGCCTGTCCATTTTACTTTGGTTGTATTTTGCCATCATCTTTGACGGACTAATTCTATTTGTACTTTTTCAATTTTCAGATTATCCTTTAGAAAAGCTTTCTATTGGCTTAACTGCACTAAACCCGATGGATTTAAGCAGAATCCTGGTGCTGTTGCAAATGGATGTATCGGCGATGATGGGATATACGGGCGCAGTATTCAAAGCGTTTTTTGAAGGAGCCACGGGGTATGTGTTTATTGGTGCTGTTATGCTTTTCTGGATCTTTTCTCCGATATTGATAGCAGTAAAAAAGTTTAATAAAAAAGACCTGTAATATTTACAATTGATCAATCTGCGAGACGTAGTAACGCCCCGTCTATTTCAGCTTGCAGCCATCCTGTTTATTGTATAGCTTCGTAAATAGCGGGAAAACTACAGCACAAACTCGTAAAAACAGCAAAACACAAGAAAGGTTCAATAGAATATCTACAAGTAGAAGTGAGTGACACAACGATGTGGAAGAAAGGTGGTTAGCCCGCTCCAAAAAAATTTTTACACTACTTCAGCTTTTACCAGGTACTTCCTCTTATTCAAATATTTCAACAACTCGATAACCAACACACAAACAAACGTAACGATGAGGATAGTTCCTATGATGTTCCAATCTAAAGAGGTTGTTTTAAAAATAGGTTGTAAAAGGGGTACGTATACGATTAATAGTTGCAGTATAACGGTTAAAATAATTGCACCCCACATACCGCGGTTGGCAAATAAACCGGTTGAAAATATGGAATGATAAACGGAACGTACTGATAATGCATTTCCAAGCTGCACAAAACATAAGGTCGTAAATACTGCCGTTTGTTGTGTCCGTACTTCATATCCCTGCCTTAACGTCCACCATTGTATAAAGACCGAGGCGATTGCCATTATTGTTCCTGTAAGTAATATCCGGGGAATTAATCCACCTGCAAATAAGTTCTCTTTAGGTGGCCGGGGAGGGCGATTCATGATATCTTTTTCTGCAGGTTCTGCTACAAGCGCAAGGCCGGGTAAGCCGTCGGTTACCAAATTGATCCAGAGAATATGGATGGGAAGCAAAGGAATGGCGAAACCAAGCACGGGTGCGAAGAAAATAGTTAAGATTTCGCCGAGGTTACACGATAGCACATACAGGATGAACTTACGGATGTTCTCATAAATTCTTCTGCCTTCGCGTACCGCTTTAATTATAGTAGCAAAATTGTCGTCGAGCAAGATCATGTCAGAAGCTTCTTTCGACACGTCTGTGCCGGTTATCCCCATTGCTATACCAATGTCTGCCTGTTTTAGTGAAGGTGCATCATTCACCCCATCACCGGTCATGGCTACAAACTCACCATTCGTTTGTAAAGCTTTTACAATATTTAATTTTTGTTCCGGAGAAACACGGGCATACACCGAGATATTTTTTATGTCCCGGTTAAATTCTTCTTCTGTCATTTTATCAAGATCAGCTCCGCTCTTTACCATGTTCGATCCTTCTTCAATCATTCCCAAACGTTCTGCAATTGCTGTAGCGGTTAGTGGCTGATCACCGGTGATCATTACCGGTTTTATTCCTGCGGTTTTGCATTGTCGCATCGCCTCAATTACCTCTTCTCTCGGTGGATCGATCATTGCTGTCATTCCCAGGAAATCCAGGTCGTGTTCTAAAGATTCATGTATTTTACCTGGTTTTTGATCAAAGACTTTATAAGCAAAAAATAAAACACGCAAGCCATCTGCCGCCCATGCGCGGTTCAGGTTAAGCCACTCAGGAACCTGCTCTTTGTACTTTCCTGATAATACTTCCACCATTTTGCCGGGTGCGCCTTTCACAAACAAGATCCATTTTTCCTGGTGTTGGTGTAAAGTACTCATTCGCATTCTTACTGAATCAAAAGGCAGTTTTGCAGCGAGGGGAAAGCGGTCGTCAGCATCCTCTTTTGAATTACCCTTTTCAAATGCATAATTCACTAAAGCGGTTTCTGTTGAGTCGCCTAACAATCCTTCGTGCGAAAACCTTACTTCGTTATTTAGCACCATGGCATACCTTAATAATTCTTCTTGCTCTGGTGCTGCCTGCATCTTTTCGACCGTCATTATATTCTGTGTAAGCGTCCCGGTTTTATCGGTGCAGATATAGGTAACAGAACCTAATGTTTCAACTGCAGGCAATTTTCTCATTAAGGCATTCCGCTTTACCATTCGCGCTGCACCCTGGGCAAGCGCAATGGTTATTACTGCGGGAAGCGCTTCAGGCAAAGCAGCAACTGCGAGTGATAATGCGGTAAGAAACATCTCGAATGGGGGTTCGCCGCGCCATAAGCCGAAACCAAAAACAAGTGCACAGATCACTACGACCACAATAGCTAGTTGTTTGCTAAATACGGCAAGTCGTTTTTGAAGCGGCGTTTTTTGGGATCCAACTTCCAGTAAACCCGCGATTTTTCCAATTTCGGTTTTCATGCCGATGGTGGTTACCACCGCTTTTGCAGAACCATTGCTTATAATAGTTCCCTTAAAAACCATATTATGCTGGTCGCCGGGAACAAGGTTTTCCTTAGTTATAGCGTCGGTTTCTTTTTCTATCGAATGACTTTCTCCCGTTAGTGATGCTTCATCGGTTTTAAAGGAACTGGCTTCAATTAACCTGGCATCAGCAGGAACAATGTCTCCGGCTTCTAATAAGATGATATCTCCAGGCACCAGTTTGCCTGCCTCAATTTTGCCGGGATTATTATTTCGCAACACCAATGCGTATTGGGCTGACATTTTTTGCAACATCCTGATTGATTCCTCGGCGTTATTCTCTTGAGAATAACCCATCCAGGCATTTGCAATTATAATAGCGAGGATAACAAAAGCATCGGTATGTTCGCCAACAACAAATGAAATAACAGCAGCAATGATCAGTATAAAGATCATTACATCAGTAAACTGTGAAAGGAGTATAGAGAATTTGCTTTTTTGTTTGGCTTCCTGTAATGCATTCTCCCCAAATTCCTGTTGCAATGTTGCAACAACTTCATTACTTAAACCTGCCGGGGATGTTTTGAGTTGTTGTAAAACTTCTTCTTTGGTTAGTTGATAGAATGCTTTCATTAATACTGGAATGTCGCTAAATGTAGCCAATAATTATTGATTTTGTTTGGCGGGTAGCAGTGCCGTTAAGTATAGGAAGGAGCGGTGATCTTAAAAGATGAAAGCAATTTCGGAACTTTAATTGAGGGGTTACATATTACCGTGTAAAAGCGAATATCCTGTCCGAAGTATTTAACCTTGCGTAAGTAAACACAAGCTATCCTCTAAAGCTTCAACAGCGTGAGTGATATTAATGGGAATGTCCTTTTCATCGAACTTCTTTAATTCTGATTCCTGTTCTCCTTGTTTGTATATTACCGTTCCTGATATCACTGTTAGTTTTGATTGTAAGTGCGCCTTGTGTTCTTTCAACTTCATGCCTTTTTTAAAACCAATAATCAACACTTTACAATTTTCTCCTTTATGCAACACCTTTGCTATTGGGTGTGTAGCTGTTTGAAGTTGTTCAAGTACTTCTTTTATTGTCATTTTATTTGTTATAATTATATGATTACTTTTTATTTTATTAAATTTTACAGCTATCATGATGCTTTTGCATCTCTGTACTTATAAATTCTCCGGCCATATTCTGACTTTGTAAACTCCAGCTATTGGTTATGGAAATTGCATTCCACACATTTCCTGATTTTCTGCAGATTTGTATAGATAATCCTGACAGTTCGTGGCAATCCCTTTCAACTTCAGCTATGGTTCTTTCTTCATCTACATTCAACTTCACATGCAGGGGTGAATGTCCACTTTTAATTAGAGAATTTTCAGGATTAACCTTATGATTTTTAGAGAAAATGCCATGTTCATTTTTTGAAAATTCAATTTTTAAAAAGGGATAAAATGACGCAAATTCCTTTTGGACATCTCTTACTTTGGTAGCACCCGTTATTGATATTTCTTTAAAGTCTTTTTGCATGATGATACATATAACATAGCAAAAATATAGTAGCGAGAAAGTAAAAAAGAGTATTGGTGTCAGTTGCAATAATGATTTTAGTCAGCAAAAGCAATAATGGTAGCAGCTTTTCCTTTCAATTTACTCCACCAGGTATTGTTGCATGAAGATTGGAGGAACAAAAACCAACATATTTTTCTATTGCAGAAATCAATTAAACACTGAGACCTAAAAGACATCTGCAGAACTAACAAAATCGTTGCTTTATATAAATTGCGATTGTACAAGTTTTTACAATACCTATTGTCCCCTTGTAAGATAAAATTTTATGAAGCTGTGTTATTGAACAGTAAAGAAATAATCATCACCCGTTACGGTAAACTTAGCTGTTTTAACCGCGCCGCCTACAAGGACAACGTTAGTACCTGTTTTTTGACGGTTAGGAATAAGCGCTGCATCCGGCGTGACAGTACCACCACCTGTTTCTGTAATAATATTACCGAAATTCAGGTCTTCGACTTTCGCAATGTTGATTGCAGGTACAAATTTAGCGGAAGCGCCGGCAGTAGCATTAGATGGTGCCTGTGCGTTTGCATTGGTTGCGAATCCTGCCAGTACGATTGCTACAACGATTACTTTTTTCATCTTGTTGATCTTTCTTGTTTTTGGGGTGTGTTAAAAGTTTTTATATTTAAAGTTTATACATCATAAACGCCCCCCTTTTCAAGACAGTATGCCAAATCAAGTAATTCTACTAATCGGGTACTGTAATGCCTTTTAAAACTGTAGTATATATACTACGCATTTTTGGGATACATACACT
>JAOQAJ010000340.1 GCA_025963675.1 Segetibacter sp. | reverse complement strand
CGAATAATACGCTTCGTTTCTTTTGTTTGCGCGCCTAAGGTGTTCTTTACTTGCTTCAATTTCTTCCAAAAGGTATAGTCGAACTGCGCGGGTATTACCAAGTGAATTTGCATTCGCTTTATGGTTTTGCATCAGCAGAATTTTTACATTAGGTCTTTCAGGTAAATTCCTCAAGACCTCCCGGACATTAATAAGTGTAAACTTAAAAATCGTATACTCCAAATTACAGTTAATGAATTCTGCGTCTCTCAAGTTGCTGTCGAAAAATTTGGCTCCGGTGAAAATGCGATCTGTAAACTTTACTTTCTTAAAATACACCCTTGTAAAAACCGCATAAGAGAAATTACAATTATTAATTTCCTTTTTAACACGGGAACGGCTGTTATCGTTCCCGTCTTGATTTTTCGGTGCCTGCCCCCACTTTTTTGCAGGGTTACTTTCGTCGCCTGTCCCGTCAATATTGCGGGATATCAAGACAAAGAAAGCGACAAACGCTTAAGAGAGAAAAAAAACAAAAATATTACAACAGCAAATTGCTTCGCTCCGCAGTTGAAGGAAGTGTCAAATTGTTTGAACAAACTATAATTACTAAATTTGAGAAACGGTTTTTATGGCAATACAAGAAATAAAAGAGAAGCTGCATTCACTAATTGAACAAACGAACAATGAAGTATTGCTTGAAGACCTACTGCTTGAAGCAAACAGCAGAATTCATGCAACTAATCCTCATGAAGCTGAAGGTTTATCTAAAGAAGATTATGATGAGCTTATCTCCTTAGTAAAAGAATCTCCTGAAAAAGACACCATTTCGTACGACGAACTAAAATCTTCGTTAAGCAGATGGTTTATGAAATAACCTTTAAGAAGCGGTTTCAGAACAAGCTTGAAAAGCTGCTCAACTACATCGAAAGGGAATTTGGTTTATTAGTTGCGCAGAGATTTGCAAAGCAGCTTGATAAGAAGCTCCTAACACTTCAACAACAACCCTCTATTGGTAAACCATCGCTCTACATCTCAAACATTAGAAGCATTCACGCCGGTAAACATAATAGGCTTTACTACAGAATAGAAAGCAACAAGATTGTTATTCTAAATATCTACGATACAAGGATTAATCCGAAGAGGAATAAATTAAAATAACAATACACTTTAAACTACTGCTCAAGCCACATTGGCACCAAGCTTAGCCGACCAGAACCTGTGGGAACCAACTGGTATGGTGGCGGTCTTGATTTTTATTTGGTTACTTTGTTTATATTGAGAGATAGGAAGTAACATATGCTTAAAAGAGGTAAAAATCATAAATATTACAACAGCAGATTGCTTCGTCCTTTCCAGACACAAACCCCATATTTTTTATAGTTTATGGGATATTGCGATAAATGGCGATTATAGGAAAATGAAAATGTATTCAACGTTGATATAGTTTTACCTGCATTTCAATAATACCAACAATAGCACACATCTCAGTTCAAACAAACAACAAAAAGTTGCAGTGAGTGACACAACGAAGACGCCATGAAAAGCGATAGCCCGACAAGAAAGAAAAATAAAATTTTTTTAAGGGTACGCCCATGTTGTCAGAAGGAACTTGTGACGTTGAAAAGAAGAATTATTTGGCGGAATACAACATTTTGAAAAGGATAAAACTGGCAGGCTTTTTATGTTTTAAACTATCTTGTGCCGAATTTTTTTAAGCCTCTACACAATGAAATTTCTGCTAACCGGTTTTATATTTTTGTGTTTTTATACAACTTCTTTTGCCCAGCATAAAAGCAATTTAGCTGCTAACCAATGGGTTGATAGCGTGTTTGAGTCTTTAAACCGAAAACAAAAAATAGCCCAATTAATGATCATTAGGGCGCACAGCAACCTTCCTCAGAAACATGTGGATGACGTGACGGAGCTGGTAAAAAAATACAATGTGGGCGGACTATGTTTCTTCCAGGGTGGACCTGAAAGACAAGCTAACCTGACCAACCTTTACCAGTCACTTGCTAAAACGCCGTTGATGGTAACCATTGACGGGGAATGGGGAGTAGGGATGCGCCTTGATAGCATAATAAGTTTTCAGCGGCAAATGATGATAGGGGCTGTGTCAGACGGACAACTGGTTTATAGGTTTGGGCGTGCAGTAGGCGAACAATGTAAAAGACTGGGAATACACGTAAACTTTGCCCCTGTAGTTGATGTTAACAATAACCCGGAAAACCCGGTTATAAATGACAGGAGTTTTGGCGAGGATAAATATAAGGTGGCGTTGTTCGGAGTTCAATACATGAAAGGCATGCAGGATGTAGGTGTAATGGCATGCGCCAAACACTTTCCTGGTCATGGCGATGTTAGTGTCGACTCACACTTTGATCTTCCGGTAATTAATAAAACCCGCTCGCAGCTCGATTCACTAGAGTTATATCCTTTTCGGCAGATGATTAAAGAAGGTGTAGGCAGTGTAATGATTGCACACTTATACATTCCCTCTATCGATACGATCGCTAACCAGGCAACTTCGCTTTCATATAATAATGTCACGAGCCTTTTAAGAAATGAACTCGGATTTAAAGGTCTAACATTTACAGATGCGCTGGAGATGAAAGGCGTAAGCAAATATTATCCTGCAGGGCAAGCATCTGCGCAATCTTTAATCGCAGGTAATGATATGCTTTGTCTTCCCGAAGACATCAAAGGAAGCATCAAAAAAATCAGGAAAGCAATCAGGAAAAAACAGATAGACAGAGACGATTTCCACGCAAGGGTTAAGAAAGTTTTATTGGCAAAATACAACCTTGGATTAAACCAATTAGATTCTATAAAGACCGGCAACATTGCAAGTGATGTAAATGCAAATACAAACGAAATAAAAACGTTGATTGCCCAAAATGCGATAACACTTTTAAAGCGTTCAGACAAGGATGCGCTGCCACTTAAAGCTGGTAAGAAAATAGCATTTGTAGGTATAGGCATAGATAAGGCAAACGCATTTGCAAACCGTGTGCAACAGGATTATAAAGCAGACATTTTTACTGCTAGCTATAAAGATTCTACTAACCCTGAGAATTTAATCAGCAAGCTAAAAGGAAGCTATGACATGGTAGTAATAGGGGTGCACAATTTCAGCAGAAGGCCGGCTAATCAATATGGTATTTCAAGTGCTGCAAATAATCTTATTAGTCAACTTCAATCGCAATTACCGGCGATCACTTTTGTTTTTGGAAATCCATACGCAATAAAAAGAATAGCTCCAACGGCTGCAAACCTGGTGGCATGTTATGAAGATGATGAGATCACCCAACTGGCTGCTGCAGATATTTTAGTCGGAAAAATTATGCCTAAAGGAAAGCTTCCGGTTACAGTAAGTGAAGAACTTCATTATGGAACCGGGATAACAGAAAGCACCTATTTTCCTCATGTTTCTCCCGAAACAGTTGGACTTAACCCTTCCGTTCTTGACGGGATTGATGAAGTTGCGAATGATGCAATCGCAAAACAGGCAACGCCGGGATGTGTGGTACTGGTAGCCAAAGATGGCAAAGTTGCGTTTCAGCGTTCGTATGGATATACTACTTACGATAGCCTTGAGCCTGTTAATAATGACATGATCTATGACCTTGCTTCTGTTACAAAAATTTCCGCCACGACAGTAGCAGTAATGAAACTTTACGAAGAAGGAAGGTTAGATCTGGACAAGACTTTAGGCGATTATCTTCCCCTGGTAAAAGGGAGTAATAAAGAAAATTTGGTATTAAGAAATATTTTGCTTCACCAGGCAGGTCTTGTTTCTTATATACCTTTTTACAAAAATACAAATGATAAAAATGGTCACCCCTTGCCGCAGTATTATAGCAGGGTTAAAACCGACTCCTTTTCTATAAGAGTAGGTGACAGCTTATACCTGCGAAACGATTATAGAGACACTATGTACAGCATGATCCTTTCAAGTAAACTTGCTGCTGCTAACGAATACATCTACAGTGACAACGATTTTATTTTCATGGGTAAAGTGGTCGAAGCTATTTCGGGCAAGCCACTTGAAGAATATGTAAGAGAGACTTTTTATACTCCCTTGCAAATGACGACCACTACGTTTAAGCCACTGGAGTTTTTTCCGGTAAATACAATAGCTCCGACTGAGTATGATAAAAGCTGGAGACAACAATTATTGAGGGGTGATGTGCACGATCCGGGAGCAGCAATGTTTGGTGGAGTAGCAGGCCATGCAGGATTATTTAGTAATGCTTACGACCTTGCAAAGTTGTACCAGATGTTGCTAAATGGCGGCGAAGTAGAAGGAGTGCGTTATTTAAAGAAGGAAACGATCGATAAGTTTACTGCTTATTCAAGTAATATTAGTCGCCGCGGAATAGGTTTCGATAAGCCTGAAAAAGACAATGCAACCAGGAAAATACCGTACCCTACAAAAAGCGCTTCACCAGCCACTTTCGGTCACACAGGCTTTACCGGCACATGTGTTTGGGCTGATCCCAAAAGCAACCTTTTGTACATCTTTTTATCAAACAGGGTTACACCGGTCGAAAGTGCTAAACTGCTTCAAATGAATGTAAGAGGCAACATTCATGAGATTATTTACAAGGCGTTGGAAAAGCGGAATGAAAAAGCGGTAACAAAACAATAATAGAAGTTTATATTGATGTCGGAGAGCGGGCAAGAGATTTCTTTTGTAGCCTGCATTTGTAATTCAGGTCGACTTTTGTTGCGTCGCACACTTGTACTTTTCCAATTCTTCTTCAGATTGTGCACGTCTATAACGGTCTGGATAAAGACTTTCACAACCAATCGCGTGATTACATCATAATGTTCTCTTCCTCGAAATCTATAGAAAGCTGACTTGGGTTGATGTTAAAGCTCATACGATGATACTTACATAAGCCGTATTCCTGTATCGCCAACCGATGTTCTTCCGTACCGTAACCTTTGTTATTGCTCCAGTTGTAGAGCGGAAATTCGTGGTGGAGATTCTTCATGTATTCGTCCCGGTAAGTCTTTGCAAGAACACTTGCAGCAGCAATAGATGAATACAATCCGTCACCCTTTACAATGCATTTGTGTTTTGCATCAGGGTAAGGCGTAAACCTGTTGCCATCAATTATAAGATACTTAGGACGTTTTTTTAACTTATCTATCGCAAGATGCATTGCTTTAAATGATGCGCGCAAAATATTGATCCGATCAATTTCGTCATGATCAACTCTGGCGACGCTATAGCAAACCGCTTCTTTTTCGATAATTGGTCGTAGCTCATCCCGTTGTGCTGCTGTCAACTGCTTGCTGTCATTTAAAACAGGATGATGAAAATCTTTGGGAAGAATGACCGCAGCAGCGAAAACAGGACCGGCATAGCAACCTCTTCCCGCTTCGTCGCAGCCCGCTTCTATATATCTCTTCTGGTAAAAAGGTTGTAGCATTTAGATTACAAAAATGCAGTGATGAATCTGAAATTGGAAAAAAATGGTGAAAGATTCTACAAAAAGTTATCACCACTAATTTACCATTAATTTTGCCATTGAAAAGTATTAAGCATGCTCTTCATAAGTATTGCAAATAATAAATATGCAACAGCAAAGGTCGACGAGAATTGTAGCGAACTGGATTTTTGTAGGGGTAGCGATGTTAATTATCCAGGTTTTATTGGGGGGCATAACAAGGTTAACGGGGTCCGGATTATCAATAACAGAATGGAAACCGATGATGGGAGCAATGCCGCCGATGAGTGAAACAGAATGGCAGCAGGCATTCGATAAGTATCAACAGATTGCGCAGTACAAATATCTAAACACCCACTTTACACTAAGTAACTTTAAGTTCATCTTTTTCTGGGAATGGTTTCATCGCTTGTGGGCAAGATTGATAGGATTAGCTTTCCTCATCCCGTTCATTTACTTCATTGTTAAAAAGTATTTCAAAAGCTGGATGTTAGTTCCTTTAATAATCCTCTTTTTACTAGGCGGATTGCAGGGAGCAATTGGTTGGATCATGGTACAAAGCGGGCTGAATGATAATGATCTTTATGTAAGTCATATACGTTTAGCCGTTCACTTTATGGCAGCCATGATTTTAATAAGTTATGCATTGATCTTTGGGCTAAAGTTATCGATAGAACCCAGCCAACGAATTGCCGAGACCAGGTTATTGAACGGAGCAATAATCATTACTGCATTAGTCTTTATACAATTAATTTTTGGTGCTTTTATGGCTGGCTTGAAAGCCGCCAACTCCGCACCGACCTGGCCGGATATAAATGGAATGATTGTGCCTGAAGGAATATTTTCGGGCTTTTTTCACAATATCGTTTATAACAAAATTGGCGTTCATTTTATTCATCGAACCCTTGCTTACCTAATCGCTTTATTTATACTTATTTGGTGGTTTACTGCAAGATCCATTTCTTATTCAAAAGCATTTAATTATGCTAAGAACTCCGCCCTGTTTTTAGTGATAGCCCAAATAGCTTTAGGAGTTTTTACTGTATTGAGTAGCCCTAAAATAATCGCCGGAAAGTTTGGGCTTTTTGAATGGCTTGCAGAATTACACCAACTAACGGGAATGCTGCTTTTATTAACGATGGTAGCTGTAGTGTATATTTCCGGCAGAAAAGTGACGACGGCTTGACGAGAGGAAATAAAAAACTCAACATCATCTACGCTAATTGACTTCCATTACTTTCACATCCTTTACTTCTTTGGTTTCTTCCTTAGGTAGGGGCATAAATAACTTAAAACATCTTCTGATCAGTTTCACTTTAAATTCATCTTTCGTTTCAGCCGGCTCACCATCTATATGAAAAGGCGCAAGCTTAAGGTTTCGAATCGTTAGTGATGGGGTTTGAAAATAAAGAATGTTCTTTTGACACATATCTTCAACGAACTGCTGGAGATCGTTGTTTCCTCTTATCTGTTGCAAAATAGCAAAAGGCAGTTTTGCTTTGTGCATTTTTTGAACAATGACAATATCAAGCAAGCCGTCATCAAGATCGGCTTTGGGAGCAATAGTAAAATGATTGCCAAACTGGTTGCTATTGGCAATGCTTATAAAAAAGGCATCTGTATAAAAAGAAAAATTATCGTTTACTATCTGAAACTGGTAAGGGTGCGCTTTAAAATATTGAACAAGACTTTGCTGGGTATACGTCAATAAACCTCGCGATGCTTTGTTGGCAAAATCATGTGCAACCTGTGCATCAAAGCCAAGACCGCTCAGCATACAACTAAACTGATCATTTATCATAAATGCATCAACGTGGCCAACGTTCCCTTTAAAAATAAGATCAATTGCTTTGGCGCAATTTTTTGGAATGCCTGCACCAAAGGCAAGGCCGTTGCCACTACCCATGGGTATAATTCCAAAGTTTACACCGGTGTCATACAACGAAGCAACAACACGGTTTACTGTTCCGTCACCGCCTGCCATTACTACGTCCGTTATTCCGTCCCTTGCGATTTTATCTTTCAAATATTCATAATCACCGGCAGCATTTGTGCGTAATATATCGAAGTCAATTGCCCTTGCTTTCGTTTTCTGCTGTATCATCTTTTCTAACCCTTCTTTCTTTCCGGTTCCGGACACAGGGTTAATTAAATAAACGATTTTTCGTTGCATTGGAATTATTTAAATTATTTCCATTCTATCCTACATATAAATAACCTTCTAACCCTGATACGAGCGGCCAATGTTTTATCAGTTGGCAACGAGATAGTATAAATAAACACCGGCTGCCTCTTCTCTCTCATTTCATTTAAAACAGATGCTTTAACAGAAAGGGAACCGCTTTGTTTACTCGTAGTGATAGTTTTGATATTTTTTTCGTCAGGTCCATTTATGTAAAAAGTTCTTTCCCATCCTTTATTGGTAGTCTCGCTATTGTAGACAATCGTTATGCAGTCACTTTTTTTAAATGCTTTTACCTTAAGTGCAGATACGGATGATTCATTATCAACTTCACCTTTAAATATCACCTGCTTGTTAAAAAGAATTTTACAACTATCGCTTGCATGAGCAACTGAAATTGTTAGCGCTACAAAAGCCAATAATAGCATCGAAAACTTAACCATAAGATTTATTTACAAAACGGCGAAGTTCAATTCTTTAGCCAGAAAGAAAATTTTTATTCCAAAAATTACCATCGGATTAACGCGCTTGCCCACGTGAAGCCGCTTCCAAAGGCTGCAAGGCAAACCAGGCTTCCTTCTTTAATTTTACCTTCCTGCCATGCTTCGCAAAGGGCAATGGGTATACTTGCAGCTGTAGTGTTCCCGTAGCGCTGTATGTTGTTATAAACCTTTTCCGACGGCAATTTCAACATCTTTTGTACCATTTGACTTATTCTTAAATTAGCCTGGTGGGGAATAAGCATATCAATATCTGAGGGGTTCAAACCATTTATTCGCAATGCTTCCATAATTACTTCAGGAAACTTTTCAATTGCTTTCTTAAAAACTGCCTGACCATCCATTGTAGGAAAATTTTGATCGTTATCGATCATGGCATGGGTCATAAAAGCCTTACCCATATCGTCGTTGTCAAAATCGGCAAAATGGTGCCAGTGATTGCCATGCGTTCCAGGGTTATACATGGCGAGGATTTCTGCACCGTTACCGTCGCTATGCAAATGGGTACTTAAGATTCCTCTTTCAGCGTCATCAGTGGCCTGCAAAACAACTGCACCTGCGCCATCCCCAAAAATCACACTTATATTTCTACCCTTTGTACTAAAATCAAGTCCGAACGAATGTTTTTCGCTGCCTATAACCAGGATGTTTTTATACATCCCCGATTTTATAAACTGGTCAGCTACGCTAATTGCATAAACGAAGCCGCTGCATTGGTTTCTGATATCCAATGCCCCGATTTCTTTCATTTTCATTTCACGCTGAACCAATACCCCGCAGCCAGGAAAATAATAATCGGGGCTTAAGGTAGCAAATATGATGAAGTCAATATCTTGTTCGGTAAGGCCCGCTCTTTCAATCGCAATCTTGGCAGCCTCAATCCCCATAGTAGTAGTCGTTTCCGCCTTGCGATCAGCATATCTCCTTTGTTGTATACCGGTCCTTTCCTGTATCCATTCGTCACTCGTGTCCATGTATTTCGTCAGGTCCTGATTGCTAAAAACATTTTCAGGTACATGCATTCCAATACCGGCAATAATACTTCTTGGCATTTCAATCGTTTTCGGTCACCAAAGTAGTGATTTTAGAGATTGAATCAATTAAAATATTATCGGCCAAAGTGCGATCAAATTTTCTAAAATATAAGAGATTTTGTAGCAAGCCAAATAGCAGTTTTCAGCATCGTTGTGTCACTCACTTGTACGTTGTTTTTCATTATTCAACAGTTCTCATAAGAATCTATTTTCGTCACCAATGGCCCGATTTTCAACACAGATTGTTTTCCTCTAAATCCAACATGAGATTTCAAACTTAACTTTACACAATGAACCAGCAGACAGGAAAATATATGATATTTTTTGGGGCATTAATCATTGTGATTGGTCTTATCATTTATTTGTTTCCTAACGCTTTCAAGTGGTTTGGGCGATTGCCGGGAGACGTTAGAATTAACAAAGGAAACGTAAAGGTTTTCTTTCCTATTGTCACCATGATTTTATTGAGTTTGTTGCTTACTTTAATACTTAATATCTTCAAAAGATTCTAGTTATCCGGCTATAAAAAGATGAAATAAAATATGCTGTACAAGTGAGTGAGACGTTAGAATTAACAAAGGAAACGTAAAGGTTTTCTTTCCTATTGTCAGCATGATTTTATTGAGTTTGTTGCTTACTTTTAATACTTAATATCTTGAAAAGATTCTAGTTATTCGGCTATAAAAAGATGAAATAAAATATGCTGTACAAGTGAGTGACACAACCGGAGTACAGGGTTGAACAAATGCTCACTCACTACTTCTCCGGTCTAATAAATTGATTTTTCCCGAGGCAACCTCCTATAGGAGAATTCGTATGTAATCTATGACGCCCAAATAGACCGTATGCGAAAACTCAACCTACTCCTACTACTTATCTTTTCCGGTGCCTTGCTCAATGCTCAAATAGTGTGGAATGGGCCAACGATCACCTTTACGAAGGCCAATGGGGTGAGCCCGACGAGTGCCGCCGGCCAGGACAAGATTACCGACAATGTGTGGTTAACAAGAGATGTCATCGAAGGGATTTTTAATATAGTGACTGAGACTGACTATGACAAACGCGGTGTAAGTCCGGCCGGTACTGAATGGGCTTACGGAAGTTTAAGCAACTACAATACATTGACATATAGATCGTGGGAAGGCTTCAACGGTATGAAGCCGCCAACCATGATAAACAAACCGGCAGTATTGCATTTAATAGCGGACAATATTTATATCGGGATAACTTTTACAAGTTGGGGTGGCGCGGGGACTGGTGCATTTTCTTACACAAGAACAACTGCAGCAACTTTGCCTATTACCTTAAAAGGTTTTTCTGCCTCTGTAAACCGGCAAAATACAATACTAAAATGGTCAACTGCTACAGAAACCGATAATGATCATTTTGAAATCGAACATAGTGTAAATGGAAAAAATTTTATTACAATTGGACAGGTCAAAGCAAATGGAAGCTCAACATCAGAACACTCCTATACTTATATCCATGAAAATGTTGAAACAGGAAAGCATTTTTATAGAATAATCGATGTTGATAAGAGCGGACACAAAAGTTATTCGCAAACAATAACCTTATCTTCCGGAGTTGCATCTGCCTTACAACTGCATCCCAATCCGGCAATATCATTTATTACAGTTACGTCTTCTTTCCTGCTTAACGGAATGGAATATTCTGTCACCTCTGTTGGCGGGCAAGTCCTCTTGAGAGGAAAAATAAACTCACAACAAATAGATGTGCAAAAATTATCACAAGGTCAATATTTGCTAACCGTTAAGAGCAATACGGGAGAGCTATTGAAAGCTCAATTCTTAAAGAAATAAGGAACGGGTTTTTTATAAGAAAAAGAGAATTTGTCTTAAAGAAAGAAGGAACGTTACAAAGACATTTACAGGCTTGTAGCGTTCCTTCTTTTTACGGTTTGTACATTAAGCTAATTTAAACCGTTCGTTGCATAACTGCCGGAAGAAATTGGGTTGAATTAACAGGCGATAAAATAACTGTATTCACTTGCACTCCATCACGCATTGCTTTCATTGCGCTTGTTTTTTCATACGCGTCAATAGCATTTTGAGCGTTTAGCCGGCGTGAAAGAAGGCCATAAAAAATATAGAAAGCAGCATTCCGGCAAAGCGTATAAACTCATGTTTCAGCGCCAATGTTACCAAAGTGTATTTCAACATTATTTACCCCGGCTATCCATAGCGTGAAGAATGAATACAATTAACTATGTCCGCCTGTATTATCATTTCCTTCACTTGCATCAGGTAGTCCCGGAGTGCCACCCGTTGCTCCGCCCATATTGGTCTGATTTCCCGTATTTTCTTTAGCTTGTTTTGCTTCTCCCTCTGTACCTCCGTCAGCAATATGTGGAGACGGGCCTGTACCAACATTCGCATTTGCATCTTTAGAAAAAGTGCTTTCTACGCCTGCTTTTTTACCTTTGTTTTCTTCGCCTCCCGCAAGTTCATCGTACTTAGTGTTGAGATCCATAAAAGTGATTTTATATAGTTACCAAAATATCTATGCCGTTCCAAAATTACAACAACTTTTAAGTATTATTAAGATTATCGTAACCTTCAACAGTCGGAAAAGCGGTTGCAAAAGCGTACATTTGCGCTCTTAAACCCCCTACTCCCCTCAAGGGGGAATTTTTTTAGGGGAATTATTAATTACTAATATAAAAGGTCCATCAGGGATTTCAGGGTTTTTATGAATATCAGAAACATCGCCATTATTGCGCACGTCGACCACGGTAAAACTACATTGGTTGACAGAATTCTCCATCAGACCAACGTTTTCCGTGCAAACCAGGAAACCGGTGATTTAATTATGGATAGTAACGACCTTGAAAGAGAAAGAGGGATTACTATTTTCAGTAAAAACGCTTCTGTTGTGTACAAAGGCGTTAAAATTAATGTAATCGATACTCCTGGTCACGCTGACTTTGGTGGTGAAGTAGAAAGGGTTTTGAAAATGGCAGACGGCGTTTGCCTTTTAGTAGATGCTTTTGAGGGACCAATGCCTCAAACTCGTTTTGTGTTACAAAAAGCACTGCAGTTAAACCTTAAGCCAATCGTAATCATAAACAAAGTAGATAAGCCAAATTGCCGTCCTGATGAAGTGCACGACGCAGTTTTCGAATTGTTCTTCAACCTCGATGCGACAGAAGAGCAGTTAGACTTTCCAACATTTTATGGATCGGGTAAGAACGGCTGGTTCAACAGTAAAAATGAACAAAGTGAGGACATCACTCCTTTACTCGACGGTATCTTAGAATATGTACCTGAACCAAAAATTGCTGAAGGAAATCTTCAACTTCAGATTACTTCTCTTGATTACTCAACTTTCCTCGGCCGTGTTGCTATCGGCAAAGTTATTCGTGGCGGTATCAAAGAAGGTCAGCCCTTTAGCCTTGTAACTGCAAATGGCATAAAAAAATCAAAAGTTAAAGAACTATATATATTTGAATCTCTCGGTAAAAGAAAAGTTCCCGAGGTGTTAGCCGGAGATATCTGCGCTGTTGTTGGTCTTGAAGATTTTACAATTGGCGATACCATTGCAGATTTTGAAAATCCTGAAGGCTTACCTGTTGTTAGTGTTGATGAACCTACGATGAGTATGATGTTCAGCATTAACAACTCGCCGTTCTTTGGCAAAGATGGTAAGTTTGTTACATCACGTCATCTTCGCGACCGTTTGATGAAAGAA
Organism: Segetibacter sp.; assembly: GCA_025963675.1. GTDB lineage: Bacteria > Bacteroidota > Bacteroidia > Chitinophagales > Chitinophagaceae > Segetibacter. Next base: position 14,392 of record JAOQAJ010000340.1, on the reverse strand, counting down.
ACTGAAAAGAACCTTGCATTAAGAGTAGAAGATACTGATAGTGCAGATAGTTTTCTTGTCTTCGGTCGCGGTATCCTTCACTTAGGTGTGCTGGTTGAAACCATGCGCCGTGAGGGTTATGAATTAACAGTTGGTAACCCACAGGTATTGGTTAAAACAATTGACGGTAAGAAACACGAGCCTTACGAGGTGCTTGTGGTTGACGTGCCACAGGAGCTAAGCGGTAAAGTAATTGATCTTGTTACCCAGCGCAAAGGTGAAATGCTGATAATGGAAAGCAAGGGTGAAATGCAACACCTTGAGTTTGATATTCCTTCAAGAGGTTTGATTGGGCTTCGTTCTCAAATGCTTACCAACACCCAGGGTGAAGCCGTAATGGCCCATCGTTTCAGCGAATACAAACCATGGAAAGGTTTTATTCCTGGAAGAAGTAATGGAGTATTGATTTCTAAGAACACTGAAAAAACTACCGGTTATTCTATTGATAAATTACAGGATCGTGGTAAGTTTTTTGTTGATCCGGGAGAAGAGGTTTACACAGGTCAAATCATTGCTGAGCACATTAAGCCAGGAGACCTTGTTGTAAATGCAACTGAACCTAAGAAATTAACTAACCACCGTGCGAGCGGTAGCGACGATGCTTCCCGCATTGCTCCGAAGACTCTATTGACTTTGGAGGAATGTATGGAATACATACAGCAGGATGAATGTATTGAGGTAACACCTAAAAACATTCGTATGCGTAAAGTATATCTTGATGAAGAATCAAGAAAGCGTGATACTAAAAAAGCAGAGTCAGTGGCGTAATCTGAATAATATAATAAAAAAAAGCTGTTTCTTTAAATGGAAACAGCTTTTTTTATTTATCGCAAATCCTATCTTGTCAAGGAAATTTTTTTGAAACCGGAAATTGAATCACGGATGATTCTTCTGTTGCGACGCATTACGTTCATCCTAAGTAACTGTTTGGAACAGTTTTTTCAGTTTGCCTTAACAGAAACAACTAATCGTTATGGAGCCTCTTTTTGAAGCCAAAGCCTTATTTGAAGATCAGTATGCCTTGTATAACGTGCACCGCCTCGGCCAGGATAAATATAAAGCCCAGTTGGTCGTCAGTGAAGACAATGATGATGAAACTACACCACCAAAAGAACTGGTCCTCATCAAGAAAGGCGGAAAATGGCAAACAGAAGACAGCAAGTTCGCCGAGTTGGGATCAACGATTGGTATTGACATCGATGTATTCAACAACGGTTATGGCGCTCTTTTAGGAAGAATTGGAAATCCATAAGATAAGATCCAACCGCTAATATCTTCTCAATCCAACATGGATAATAAGCCTGTATCCGGCACTTATTCCAGCTGTTTAATTTATTACTTTTGCCGCTATGGGGCAAAAAAAATTACAGCGGTTCGCACAGATCAGGAACTTTCCAAATGTTCTCGAATATCCTCAGGACATGAAAGGGCAATGGAAAACCTTCTTTCATAATACCAATTCCGTCACTCTGGAATTAGCTTGCGGAAAAGGCGAATATGCTGTTGGCCTGGGAAGATTACACCCGGAAAAAAACTTCATAGGATTAGACATAAAAGGCAACAGAATGTGGGTAGGTGCTAAAACCGCACTCGATGAGGGATTGACCAATGTAGCTTTCATAAGAACCCAAATTGAAAAAATAACAGATTATTTTGCTGAAGGAGAAGTTTCAGAAATCTGGATAACATTCCCCGATCCGCAATTGCGGATAAGTAAAGCTAAAAAACGTTTAACCCATCCCCGGTTTTTACGTTTATATCAGTCAATTATGGGTGCTACCGGCGTAGTAAACCTAAAAACAGACAGCCCCGATTTATATAATTTCACCAAACTTGTAGTCAACATTTTTGGCCTCGATCTGTTAGAGGATATAGAAGATGTTTATGCCGAAGCGGACATTGGCACTGAATTAAAAATTCAAACACATTACGAGAAACTCGACATTGCTAAAAGCAATCGCATTCATTATCTGCAATTTCGTCTTAATAAAAACTTCCCGGCAGAATTAGACGAACAATTAAAACAGTTATTACTTGAAACAGAAGCTGATTGAGGGTGAAGATTTTTATTATAATGATGAGGGCTTTTTTGTAATGACTGAAAAGTATCATCTCGAAAGAGGCTTTTGCTGCGGGAACGGGTGCAGGCATTGTCCATACAATTATGAGAAGGTACGTGAACCTAAGCGAACTGAGCTGCTAAAGAAAAACGATTTCGATAAAAACCCTTACTAAACTTTCGCAAGTTTCCCTGTGAAAAATATTTACTTTTAAGTTTACTTAACGTTATCATTAGTTTTGTTTGCATTGTAAGCAATGCAAAAAACGCTTATGTTACTTACCCTAATTGCATGTTCCTTTTTTCTTTTCCTGACGTTAACAATAGGAAATTGGATGGCAACTTTATTGGACAAAAAATTACAACCAACTTACCATTCCATTTTTGAAAATCTTCTGCTTGGCTTTGCCTTTATCACCTGTTATCTCAACATTTGGTCTCTATTTCTTCCTGCTGCTTTTTTTGCATTGATTCCTATTTTTATTTTCAGCATAGTCGTTTGTAAAAATTCTTTTCAAACAGTAATAGAAGTAAAAAGGCGGTATTCTGCTTTTATTAATAATTCAATTCTACTCGTAGCTCTACCGCTGCTGCTCGTTATACTTGTGTATGCTTTGCTACCTCCGCAACACGGCGACAGTCCGGGCTATCATTTTCTTTCCATTAGGTGGAACGAAGAATATAAAGCTGTTCCAGGTTTAGCAAACCTTCACGGCAGATTGGGTTTCAATTCTTCATTTTTTGTAAGTAGTGCTGCTTTTGCTTTTTCCCGTCTTGCAGGTCAACCTTTATATGTTCTTAATATTGTTTTTGTTCTTGCTTATTACTTGTGGCTGATTAATAAGATCTATCTCTATAAAAGTAGTTTATGGAGTATTGTTTTCATATTTGTTGCAATAGCCATGTTCAGGCAATTAATTGATTCTATATCATCTCCAACTCCCGATGTTCTGTCGTCCATCATTATTTCTTATGTTTTTATAACAGTTGCTGAAAGTCAGATTCCTAATAAGCAAATCGAGCATCGGCAGTGTGTCGTGCTCATTTCACTCGTTTGTTTTGCTTTAATTGTAAAACTCAACACCTTGCCATTGAGCCTAGTTGGATTATTTCTTTTTCTAAATAACAGTCTGTATAAAAGCAAGCGCACTCTGCTGTTGATCTGTTCTGTTGGCTTTATCATACTTGTACCATGGTTGGTTAGAAATTATGTTTTGAGTGGCTATTTTATATTTCCAGTTTCAGCAACAGGCTTTCTTCATCCTGATTGGAAGGTTCCCTATGAAATACTTCATTTTGAGAAATTGTTAATAAACAACGGACCGAAGCTGATTTCACAAAACTGGGAGGAGGTTAATACACTCTCATTTACACAATGGCTTCCCTTATGGATTAGAGCACATCCCGCAAACGGGCTAACATTTAGCCTGATAATTCTTGTGATAGCAAGTCTAGGTGCTATAGTAACTGTCGCGCTATTCAGTCGAAAAAAAACACGTTCACTACTATGGCTTGCTGTTATTAATTTAATGTCAATTCTATTCTGGCTGTATAACTCACCTGACTATCGCTTTGGATATCCTTATCTCATTAATTCGTTTCTACTTCTCTCTTTATATCTTACCAGGGATAAGCCATTAAGCGTACCTATAAAAGTAACTACAGGAATAGCAGTTATTATGGTTGGTGGCTATTATTTAAAACATGCCGCAAACATTCTATCTGTTTACGAGGTTTCAACTTATGCAGTGAGACCTTTACAGGCACGACAGTACGATCCTAAAAAGCCTGCAAAAGATTTTCCATTTATCATGCTAAACGATCATGTAAAGCTGTATGTTGAAGACAGCACGCACTCATGCAATATGGGCGGGTTACCTTGTTATATTCCTTTCACGGATAGTCTTCCCGCAACTCAACTGCAATTAAGAGGAAGTAGTATTGAAGACGGTTTTAGAATACAACGAAATAAAAGGTGAGCTATGAAATGAATTATGCAAATAAAAATTGTTCTTGGTTTTTTTGCTGCTAAAAGTCGGTGCGGTAATGCAATCAGTCGATGAACTTCACCCAGACGTAATCATCCATGATAATGTTATTCTTAACTACAGCCCTTCGCCTAATCCCTTCGAGATGAAAGCCATTTTTTTCTAGCACCTTCATAGAAGCCGCGTTGTGGCCAAACACCTCGGCATAAAGGCGGATGACATCAAAATGCAGTTTGATATAGTCGATGATCAGAGCTACTGCAGCCGTTGCGATTCCGTGACCCCAGTATTCTTCTGCCACAAAATATCCTATTTCTATGCTCTTACGATATACATCCTCTTTAGGTACTACGCCGATACTGCCGGCTATTTTACTATCCAGGGTGATAGCCAAATTTTGAACTGGTTTCTGATTTAGAGTAAATGCAATCCACTCTACAGCATTTGCCACAGTATACGGGTGAGGAAAACGATCCCGCACATTTAGCCAGATCTTTTTGTTGTTACATACCGCTGCAAGTACACCTGCATCTTCAGGTTTCCACGGTCTTATTTGTACTCCACCTCTCATGTAACAGGTCGTTGTTTTGGCAGCCGTAAGTAAATTGTGTGATAAATATAACGGACATTACTCACTTTATCCTGTTATACGAATTCAGAAAAGTTCAAAAAACATTTACCCTTGAATTGAGTGACCGCGCAAGACCGGCGCGGAGCCACGACAACGTTTAATGAATGTTTCTGGCGCCGCAACCACAAATGCGTCGAGCTACAGGGCTTGCATTGTTAATTAAAAGACGCGCTATTTTCATTATTCCCCAATACATAGCCGCAATGCCTTTTTGTGTAAGTTTGTTTAGTTACAAAAGATTCAACCAAAAGGTCGAAATGGGGTGCTTTTGGTTGAATTGTCTAATTACAAAAACTTTCTCCTTTTCGTTTAAATTCATAAAAACGTAAGCCAATGTCTGACTTTGAAAGCATTTTAGATTTTCTCGAGCCTATTAACTTATTTGAATTGTCGGAGGATGAAGGTTATAAGGAGACCCAACTTGGAAAGCATATCCTCGTAAATGAAGATTTTTTTCCAGACCTCGAAAATGCTGATTTTGTCATTGTTGGTTTTGGTGAAACACGCGGCATGATGCCAACTACTGAAATCAATGCGGGTCCTAATGCTATAAGGCAACAATTTTATTCGTTGTTTCAATGGCATACTGATGTACAGGTAGCAGACATCGGAAATGTAAGGCCTGGGGCGAGCTTGCAGGATTCTTATGCTGCTTTAAAATCGGTTGTTAATGAACTTATACGACACAATAAACGGGTGGTTATATTAGGTGGAAGCCATGACTTAACAAAAGCTCAATACAATGCATATGCTGATCTTGAGCAAATAATAGAGGCGACCTGTGTAGATGCAAAAATTGATCTGAACATGGACAGCGTCTTTCCGGCCGACCACTTTTTAATGGAGATGCTGGTGGGTGAACCAAACTATATTCGTCATTATAACCACATCGGGTTCCAGAGTTATTTTGTTCATCCTACAATGCTTGAGACGATTGACAGGCTACGATTCGATTGTTTCAGGGTCGGCCGGGTAAAGGAAAAAATGGATGAAATGGAACCTGTCATCCGCAACTCTAACCTGTTTAGTTTCGATGTTTCTGCAATTCAAAACAGTCACGCTCCGGCTAACTGGATTACACCAAATGGTTTTAGTGGTGAAGAGGCTTGTATGTTGATGCAATATGCAGGCATGAGCCCTAATGTAAGCACAATAGGTATTTATGGTTACCTCCCAGGCCAGGACCAGCATAGCCTGACTGCAAAACAAATTTCGCATATGCTTTGGTACCTGATGGACGGGGTTAACAAAGGCAAGCATGAGGCAAAGCTGGAAGACAGGGACAACTTCAATGAATTTAAACTCGCTTTTGCTGAGCTTGAAACAACTTTCCTCCAGAGCAAAAAGACCGGTCGCTGGTGGATGGAAATCCCCGACGGCAAAATGATCGCATGCAGTCATCTCGATTATATGATTGCATCGGCTAATGATATTCCTGAAAGATGGTTGAGAGCTGCGGAAAGAACGTAAACCCCGATCCTGTTTATTTTTGATACCAACATCGGTTTTTCATGGCTTCATCGTTGCGTCGCAATCCGTTCATCAACATATCCTTAATCAGCTTCAGGCTTTGATGTAACAGAGTTTTGTATTCACGCACAACCTCGTTGTGAATAATGAAATTGAAAAAGATGAAAAAAAGAATAAACCGTGTTCCAAAGGTTTTCATTTTAAATTTTGCATTTCTTTCTTTCCTTTCCTGTTCTACGCAGAGGCAGTTATCTAAAACTGCTCATGCTTCTTTACTCGGTAAAAAAGATCTTTTGTCTGCCAATATTGGCATCGCTGTTTTTGACCCTGCCAGCAATCATTTTTTGTACAGGTACCAGTCAGACCATTATTTTATCCCGGCAAGTAATACCAAATTGTTTACGTTGTATGCAGGTCTGAAATATTTACCTGATAGTATTATTGCCGCCAGGATTACACTAGACGAAGCAACAGCAATAATACACGCAACCGGCGACCCAACTTTCCTGCATCCTGATTTTAAAAATCAGCCATTACTAAAATTCCTGCAACAAAAGGCCATTTCGTCTGTCAGAATAAATACAGCATTTGCTTCTCAACCATTTGGAAGAGGCTGGTCGTGGGATGATTATCCCTATGATTATATGGCAGAAAGAGATCCTTTTCCTATGTATGGTAACCTTGCAACTGTCTATTTTGAAGCGGACACGATTAGAACCGTTCCACCCGTAATAAAGCCTTTTGTAATAGGAATTCCTGTAAAAGGTAAAAGATGGGATGTAACAAGGAATTTAGCAGCACATTTTTATACGATCGATACTACCAGGGGTTCTTTGGCGCCGGTAAAAACGATTACGATGGCAATGGAAAAAGGCCTTTTTGCCAGCCGCTATCTTGCTGACACCTTGCATAAAGAAGTGTCGACTGAATATGGTTCCCCCGACTTAAGTGAAAGTTTCCCGATCTATTCTCAGCCTAAAGATTCATTATTCAAAATCATGATGCATCGCAGTGATAACTTTTTCGGTGAACAGACATTACTGATGGCGGCTAATGAGCATGTAGGCGAAATGGATGACGCGAGGATGATTGATACTTTAATGAAAACTGATTTGAAGGATCTGCCTCAAAAAGCCAAATGGGTAGATGGAAGTGGACTAAGCCGATACAATCTGGTTTCGCCCGAAGATTTTGTATGGCTATTAAAAAAACTGGAAGATGAGTTTGGTGCTGAAAGATTAAAGATGATCTTACCGGGAGCAAATGAAGGAACACTCGAAGGTTTGTATAAAGGTTATGAGCGACAAATCTTTGCAAAGACAGGAACAATAAGTAATAATCTGGCATTAAGTGGTTACCTGCTCACTAAAAAAAATCGTCCACTAATCTTTTCTGTTATGGTCAACAATCACCAGGCACCTGCTGCTTCCATAAGGATGGGAATAGAAAGTTTCATAACTTCTGTTATTGATAAATATTAAAGAAAAAGGGTAAATTTGGGTATAAAGGATTATGCAACAAGTTACAGATACAGACAAAAGGTATTCTCTCGAGGAATATATAAAATTAGATGAAACGGGAATGTTGCGTCATGAATTCTATGATGGAAAACTGTTTGCTATGCCTGGAGAAACATTGTTACATAACGAAATTTGCATTCGACTTTTAATGGTGTTAACAACCATACTTAAACCGGCAGGATGGAAAAGTTACATTGAAAGCGTAAAAGTGAAAATTGAAAATGAAGATATTTATGTGTATCCAGACATTGTGGTAATGAAACCCGGTGAGGAAACTGCCAATAAAAGTTACATTATTAATAAGCCGGTATTAATAGCCGAAATTCTTTCCGACTCTACCCGCAAGTACGACTCCACCGATAAATTCATTCAATATCAAAAAATCTCTTCGCTGCGGTATTACCTCTTAGTTGAACCAGAAAAGCATGTAGTTATCTTTTATGAAAAAGATGAAGCAGGCGAATGGTCAGGAAAAACTTTTACTGAGATGAATGAGGTGATAGCATTGCCCTTTTTTGACGCTCAACTGACTTTGGCTGATATTTATTTGTAAAAAGACTTGTGTCCGTTTCTTTTCGTTGTGTTCTTCGTGGTTCGTTGTGTTCTTTGTGGTCATTGTGTTCTTCGTGCTCCAAAAAGGAATCACAAAGAACACGAAGCTTACACAAAGGAAAAGCAAAATCGGTTTTTCGTGTACAGCCCCTCTTCGAACGATTTTACTAAAAGCTGCCATAAAAAGATTTGGTACAAGGGAGTGACACAACGATGTTGAATGAAGATCAGATGTCTGTCCCAAAAAATTCCCCGTCACTCGCCTTTACTTCCCGAACATTCGCTCTAAATAATCGGCTTTAAACTCTAAATAGGTTGGTGTTCCGTTGGGGGTAATATTAGGTGTTTTGCAGGAAAACAATTCCTCAACCAGCACTACCATTTCCCTCTGAGCCAGCAGCTTACCTGTTTTAATGGCCTGCTGTTTGGCTACACACCTTACCAGCTTTTCTCTTTTACTAAACTTGATGTCGCTGCTAAAATGTTTGTATTGCTCAAGCAATAATTCTATTGCCATTTTTTCATTTCCCTGTAAAATATCGGCCGGCGTTCCCTGCACTACAAATGTGTTGTTGCCAAAAGGCTCTATGAGATAACCAAGCACCTTGAGGTCAGGAAGCAGTTCCTGCATGAGAACTGAATCTGACGCACCTAACTGCATGGTCGATGGAAAAAGGCTTTGCTGGCTGGGCATTTGTTTTCCATGAATCGCTTCGCTGTAGCGCTCATACAAAACCCTTTCGTGCGCCTGCTGTTGGTGCACCAACAAAAAACCCTGCTGCGTCGGCGTCACAATATAGCTTCCATGAAGCTGGGTAAGTGTTGAGTCGGGTAAAAGCCGAAGTTTTTGCTCATCCTTCAACAACGAATAACCTGTGTATTCGAGCTGGCCGCTTGTAATTTCTGTTTCTGGAAGCGTGCCAATATCAGAAGGCAAGGCCTGGGAAGACGGTTCGTAAAAGTCTTTCCAGCTCTGCAATTCGCTCCTGTTTGTGCCTTCGATCTTATGCGCCTGGTTTTTTTGAGTAAACGTTTTAAACAGGCTTGATGATGTAATGGATTCCATCCTTTCTTCGGTTATCGGCCTCGCCACCGCTTCCATTTGCTGGATGTCGGCATTGAGGCTAAAATCGAGTGACGGTGCAATGCTAAACTGCGCCAGCGCATGCTTTACCGCAGCTTGCACGAAAGCATACACGATCTTTTCATCCTCAAACTTAATTTCCTGCTTCGTAGGGTGCACGTTGATATCGAGCTGCGCCGGGTCGAGGTCGATAAACAATACATACATCGGGAAACTATCCTTTGCAATCATTTCGTCGAAGGCATTCATGACAGCATGATTTAAATAAGCGCTTTTGATAAAACGGTTATTTACAAAGAAGTACTGGTCGCCCCTTGTCTTTTTTGCTGTTTCGGGCTTACCAACAAAGCCGTAAACATTCATATAGTCTGTGTCTTCGCTTACGCTCACCAGCTTTGAAGTATAAGAAGTACCGAGAATTTGAGAGATGCGTTGTTTCAGGCTACCGGCCTCCAGGTGAAAAACCTGTTGGCCATTGCTGGTAAGAGAAAAGAAAATGTGCGGAAAAGCCATTGCCACACGAATAAACTCATCTACAATGTGCCGCATTTCTGCCGCGTTGCTCTTCAGAAAATTTCTTCGGGCCGGTACATTAAAGAACAAATTTTTCATGCAGATATTGGTGCCTGCACCCGTGGCGCACGGTTCCTGCTTTTTTACAAAGCTATTCTCCACCTGCAGGCAGGTACCCAACTCATCATCTGCTTTACGGGTTTTAAGCTCAACCTGTGCGACAGCGGCGATAGAAGCCAGTGCCTCGCCGCGAAAGCCCATTGTTTTTATCTTAAAGAGATCCTCAATATTTGAAATTTTGGAAGTGGCATGGCGTTCAAAACACATTCTTGCATCCGTCTCGCTCATTCCTTTGCCATTGTCGACCACCTGGATCAGGTTTTTTCCGGCATCCGTTACAATCAGTTTTATTTCGGTCGCTCCTGCGTCTACTGCATTCTCCAGCAATTCTTTAACTGCGCTGGCGGGTCTTTGTATAACTTCTCCCGCCGCTATCTGGTTTGCAATATTGTCTGGTAACAACTGTATTATATCCGGCACTTCGTCTCACTTTTAATAAAATGTAAAAATAACCTTCTGCTTTCGCATTTGAGGTTGGGCCGGCAATAATTAAGAAAACTCTTCGTTTTCTTATATCTGACTGCTACAGAAAGAGAAGAATCGTGTTTTTATGAAAAAGAATCTTGTTATCGCGTGCGTTGCAATATTAAGCCTCGGCTCTTGTAAAAAGAAAATTGACGGAGTAGTTGAAAGCATTACGAATAAAAGCAATCAGGCAACAACAGGGCAGTTTGTACAGTTTACTATTCCAAAAGGAGAACAGTACAGTGACAAAAGCACTTACACTACAGTTAATTACCAGCAGCTATCTTTTATAGTTAAGTTTGATAGCTCCGCTATTTACCAAACAGTAAGCCCAGCCAATCAAACAGACATCAACAAGCTTTTTGGTTTTAGTGATAATAAATCGCAGCATCACGAATACAGCGCGCGGTTCGGTTGGAGATGGAGTAACAACGCATTACGTCTGTTCAGTTACATTTATAACAAGAGCGTTATGAGCTGCCTTGAGTTGGGCACTGTTGCAATAGGATCGGAAAACACTTGCTCAATCAAAGTAAATAAAGCTACCTACATATTTACGCTAAATGGCAAGGAAACAACCATGCCTCGGACCAGCACAACCGCTACTGCTGAAGGTTATAAATTGTTCCCCTATTTCGGTGGCGATGAAATGGCACCGCATACTATTTCTGTTTGGATTAAGGAATTGTAACAAGCAATAGCTTGTTTCAACAACTCTCACTGTAATCTATATTACCACTATTATTTTCACTTCTTCATGCTCCACTAAACATTTTGTTTTTCGGACCTGCAGATTAATATTCATCTGAACACTTTATCTTCATAAAACAACTGTTCTGGCTGAAGTATTTCTACCAGCTTCTTAGAGAAGAGTGAATCGGTAAACGGCGTGTGCTGACATCATAAAAACAACAGAAACACAAGTGAGAAAGCTTATTTTAGTTGTACATATATCTCTTGATGGATTTGTAGCCGGACCAAATGGAGAATTAGATTCTTTTCCAAAAAGTGATGAAAATCTTGAGTTCGTGTGTGATTTAACCAGGGATGCAGACGCAGCTTTGTTTGGACGAAAATCTTTTGAATTGTTAGATGAATATTGGCCAACTGCAAGAAATCTTCCCGGTGTAACCGAAGGTGAAATAGCTTTTTCAACGTGGTATAACGACAGCCGGAAGATTGTCATTTCTAAGACATTGGCGAAAGAGACTTTTGATAAGACAATTATTATTAGTGAAAACATTAAGGATGAAATAATAAAGATTAAGGAACAGCCAGGCAAGGACATACTGATTTTTGGAAGCCCCACCGTATCTCAATTGCTGATGAAACATAACTTGATCGATGAGTATTGGATATTCATTAATCCACTAATTTTTGGCGAGGGCATTCCTCTTTTTGTAAGTACAACGAACCAAACAAAAGTCACACTTGTCACAACCAGGCAATTCGGTAACGGAGAAATTGCTATGAATTATGCTGTTTACGGCAATCCAGGATGAAACTCCTGATACCCATTATCAACTTCTACATGATACCTCCGGCAATGAGTGATTCGCGGGTAGGCGGACAAGTACAACGATGTCTAATTGAAATCTTAAAGCTTGAAACAAAAATGTACGTTTTAACTATGGGTTAACCGGTGTTTTATAGTTCCCCTTACTGCGAATTGTTACTTTTGCTTTAACCGCTATGAAACTATCGAAAAGAAATTTATCATTTATATTCATGTTGCTGTTGTGTCAGATGTCTTTTGCACAATCTTTCGTAACAAAAGCTTCAGCCACCACTATAGGCAGAAATGATGTTGTACAGATCGATTATATAGCTGAAGATGTTGAAGTTGATCAATTTGTACTGCCAAGGTTTAATAAGTTTACATTGGTTTCCGGCCCGAACGTAAGCAGTAGTACCAGCCAGATAGGCAACATGGTAAAACAGCAGGTTTCTTACTCGGTAATGTTGCAACCAACGACTCCCGGAACATTTATAATACCTGGCGCTACCGCCCTCATTAACAATAAACCTCAACGAAGCAACGGGGTAACTATAGTTGTAAAAAGTGTTGAACATATACAAGGCACTGCTCCACCTGCACAACGATCTCCACAAGGTTCGATACTAGATCAAATGCCTTTTGAAGAACAGGTTCCTGCTAATCAATACCTGAAGAAAGGTGAAAGAGCAATTGACAAAATAAGAAACAATATTGTGGTGAGGCTTGAAGTGAATAAGCATAGCTGTTATGTTGGTGAACCAATACTGGCTACGTATAAATTATGCACGCGACTCAGGTCAAAATCTAAAGTTGTAAAACAGCCGCAGTTTACCGGATGTACCGTAATTGAACTTACGGGTGAACAGCAAGACGCACACATAGAAAGAATTAACGGTGTTGAATACAACGTTTTTGTGATTAGGAAAGTTGAATTATTTCCCCTCGAAGCAGGGAGGCTTGAATTGCCTGCAACAAGCGTAGAGAACAGGGTTACGTTTTATGATGCAAGTCGTCAAAACTACAGAGACCTTTATTATGGCGCGCCATCACTTCCCATTGACGAGCAACTGGTAACCCTGCAAAACAAAACCGATTTCATCGATGTAAAACCTTTGCCGCCTCTTCCATCGGTTGGAGCTTCGGAGTTTAGTGGTGCAGTAGGAAATTTTGACGTGATGCTATCTACGGGTGACCAGGGAATAACTACCAATAATACCAATCATTTATTTTTTACAATCCAGGGCCAGGGAAACCTGCAGCAGGTAAAAGCGCCCGCAATCAACTGGCCTAAAGGAATTGAAATTTTTGATGCTACTGAACAAATGGAAGATGATAAGAGTACCTTTCCGACAAAAACAAGAAAGACTTTCTCTATTCCTTTTGTAGTTGACAAGAAAGGAGATTATACAATACCTGCTGTTCAGTTCACCTATTTTGATCCCAATGCAAATAAGTATGTGACCAAAACTACTTCGGGTCTGTTGTTAAGGGTAGCCCAAGGTTCGAAAACGATTTTTAGCAACCCTAATAAAGCTGCGTCTGACAATGGCTTTGGGTTTGATGAGCGATTGTATATATTATTGGGAGCCGGCTTATTAGCCGTAATAATTGGCCTTGTGTGGTTTAACAGGCGGCCGGGTGCACAGCTACAGCCGGCTACAAAAGTGCCATTAATGGAAGACAACCCTGTAGAAATAAAAAAGCCTGACTCAGCAGATTATCTATATAAGATAAGGGAACTTCAGCCGGAACAAGACAGCTCCACTTTTTACAAAAAGCTTTGTCGGAACCTGCACGATTATTTAAAAAACAAGTTTGAAATTGAAGCAGGTCAACTGCCATTTTATATAGAGCAACACCCGGAAAGTGCTGCGGAATTGCAACAATTTAAAGGCTTACTTGACAACTGTAGCCTGGGTATGTATACTCCTGCTTATACGATTGAAGAAGCCATGCAACACAGGCTTTTAGCGATTGAAGTTATAACCAGGCTTGAGAGACTTGAAAGCCCCTACATGCCAAGGTCTTAGGCCCATTTTATTCAGTGTACTTATATCCTACCCCTCTCACTGATTGAAAGAATATTGGGTTCCTGCTATCTTTTTCAAAATACTTTCTGAAGTTTAAGATGAAGTTATCGATAGTTCTGGTAGTAGGAAAAACGTTGTAACCCCATACTGACTGCAGTATCTTTTCCCGGGTTACAACTTCATTTCGGTTTTCTATTAGCAGTTTTAGCAGCATCACTTCTTTCTTGCTTAACTCTATTTGCATATTGTTCCATGTCCTTGCTACCTGTGCTTTAAAATCTACTTTGTTATTGCCAAATTCATACGTATCACCGATTGTCTCTTTATCAAGCAGTTTTTTGTTTTTTAATATAAGCTTGTCGACACGCAATAAAAGTTCTTCGAGGTTAAATGGCTTGACCATATAATCGTCGGCACCTTTTT
>JAOQAJ010000322.1 GCA_025963675.1 Segetibacter sp. | reverse complement strand
GTTCCGCTCTTTCAGCCTGGGCTTTTAAAATTTCTGAGGGTATTCCATGGCTACGCGATATTTTACCGCGTTCATTTAAAACACTGAGTAAAGCTTTCGGTTGATATCCCTGCTTGATTGCTAGCATCAACGCAAAGCAGCTGTCTTTTCCGCCGCTCCAGCTACAGGTTGTATTCATCATTTTTTCTTTTTTTAAAATCTCTCGTGAAAAGATGTGCCACTGTGTGACACCTTGAAGGTGTGACACATCCAAGCTAGAGACCTAAGTATAACGTGTAAAAAGGTTAATAGAAATTCAACTGATAAACGGAGCGTCGCAACAATGCTTCGTTGATATTCCACTGCCTGTTCGCAACAAGAAAAAAAGTTTTGCGGGATGCGATACAACTACAGAATTAATTAAACAAAAACTCAATATCCTCCCTGCTTAACTTCTTTATAAAGCCTGCATCTTCGGTTACCAGCTCATTTGCAATTTGTTTTTTGCGTTGCTGTAGTTGTAATATCTTTTCTTCGATACTGTTTTTGCAAATCATCTTGTAGGCAAAGATCTTATTCTTTTGCCCGATCCTGTGCGTCCGGTCTATCGCTTGTTGCTCTACAGCAGGGTTCCACCAGGGGTCAACGAGGTAGATGTAATCGGCAGCTGTAAGATTTAGTCCAACCCCGCCGGCTTTGAGCGAGATAAGAAAAACCTTGATTGCGGGATTGTTTTGAAAGCTATCTACAGCCTCGCTGCGATTTTTTGCAGGCGTACTTCCATCAAGGTATGAATAGGTGATTTTTTCCTGCTCCATCCGCTCTTTTATTAATTGAAGCATTTCGGTAAACTGGGAAAATACCAGCAGCTTATGATCGCCTGTGTTTTCCTGTATTTCACGCATTAATTCATCGATCTTAACGCTTTTATTTGTACTGATTTCATTGTTCTTTACCAACTGCGGACTATCGCATATTTGCCTCAGCCTAAGCAGCCCTTCCAGGATGTACATGCCTGCTTTGGCCATACCAACCTCTTCAATTTTCTTAAGTAAGGTTGTTCGATAGTGGTTTTTGTAATCATCGTAAACAGCCTGCTGCTCTTTGTACATTTCGCACCAAAGCACCATTTCTGTTTTGTCGGGAAGGTCCTTCGCTACCTGCTCTTTGGTGCGCCGAAGCATAAAAGGGTATACCATTTTTCGTAACTGTGCCGATTTTTCAGCATCGTTGTTTTTGTCTATTCCGTTGGCGAATTCCTTGTAGAATTCTTTGGTTCCAAGCAGGCCGGGATTTATAAAGTTGAATTGAGCAAAAAGGTCGTAAGTGTTATTTTGAACAGGCGTTCCACTTAATATCAGCCTGTTTTTGCTTTTTAATAACTGCACCGCTTTTGTTGTAAGCGCATCGGGATTTTTAATTGCCTGGCTCTCGTCGAGTATTACGTAGTGCCATTCGAATTTCAGCAATTGCTCGAGGTCATTCCGTATCAATCCGTAGGTAGTAATAATGATATCGTAATCTTCGAAATGCTCGTCGCTGAACTCCCTTGCGCTTCCGTAATAAATGTGGTAGGTTAGTTTCGGCCCGAATTTCTTCAATTCATTTTCCCAGTTGTAAATAAGCGAGGTCGGGCAAATTACCAGATGTGTGCTGGCTGCATATTTTTCTTTGAGGTATTGTAAGAATGAGATTGTTTGCAGTGTCTTTCCAAGTCCCATGTCGTCAGCAAGACAGCCGCCCCAACCCAATTCATCCAACGTTTGCATCCACTGCAAACCACTTTCCTGGTATGGACGCAGAGACGCCGTAATATGTTTACTTACCCCGGCCGTTCTTACCTTGTCAATGTTTTGAAGCCGTTGCTTTTTGTCGTTGATTTCTTTCAACACCTGTTCATCATCTATCTGGTTGTGCAGCTCATCTATTAACGTGTAGTGCAGTTTACTAAGACGTAGCGAGCCATCTTTTTGTTCCTGGCCAATTTTTAAAATGAGGCCGTATTGCTGCAGCCATTCTTCCGGTAACATTCCAATAGTGCCGTCGCCTAACACTACCATATTTTGTTTGCTTACCAGAGCCCGTCGAACTTCTTTTAGGGGCACCACCTGGTCTCCAAAGCTTACTTCAATGCTCAGGTCAAACCAGTCGATTCCGCTTCCGGCTTTCATTTCCCACTTAGGGTAGTTGGTGTTGTACCTGAACTTTTTCAGTTCCTGTATGCCAAGAACAGGAATGTCGTTATCCTGCATCTGCCTTACCGTATCCAGGAACCAGTTCTTCTTCATCACATCCTCAAAGGGCAGAAAGAGAAAATCGTTCTGTTTCTGTCTTTCGAAGAAAGGGTGTAAAGCCTTTATGCTATTGAAAAACGCTTTTTCTTTTGCTCCGTTTCTCATATACACCTGCCATCGGCCGTCGGGCAATGTTTGGAGTATGTCCTGCGCATTACTTTCATAATCTACCACTACATCTTCATACTGGAACTGCGGTTGCAGCATCAGGTATTTCGTCTCATATTCTTTCAATAATATCTGTGGATTTGGCTCCGGGTGAAGCGTATGAAGCTGAAGCGACGGTGGCAGATCGACCTCATACTTCTTTTGCAGCGCGGGAATAATCTGGCGAATAACCTGCAGCTTATTTGTTGCCGGTATTTTAATAAAGCCGTGCTGAAACTGCCGGATGATGTCAAGGTCTTTGAGGTCGGCGGGCAGGTGTAGCACACCATCAATTATAAAAAGGAAGCCGTCAAAGATTTGAATTTTTTCTTTTATCTCGCTGTTTTTTACCATCAATTGCTGCCAGATCGTTATAAATCTGTCATCTTCGTGTATGATAAATTTAAAAGAAACAAAGTCGGGTGAAAGCGTTACCGGTTGTATGTTTTTAGTCGCAAAACTTCCGTCTTTTAGTATATAAACATTCGGATGAGAGCAGAGGTGCGGCCACAGTTTGTAAAGTTGAGAAATGTAGTAATGCTTGAGTACCCGGGCCGTTGAATCAGACATCTGCTGCCAGGGGTTTGAATAATTGAATATGTGCCCTTCGCCTTTCTCTGTCAAATATTTTTTCACCCCTTCATCGCTTATGCTCACCACAAGTGAATAAAGATCGTCTGGCAATTCCTTCAAAAGGGCAAGATTAGCCGGCTGGTGTATCGACAATTTTTTAAACTGCTTTCCTTTCGGATTATCAAAAACCTTTATTGTCTCCAGTTCAAAATGCTGCTTAAAATGTTGAGATAACAGGTTGAATAAAAACCCTACCTGGAAATCAATAATTGCTTCTTTTGCAATCTTAGGCCTTTCTATAGCAATACTTTCACCATTGTTAGAAGTTAAAAGCTTTCTGAAGTTCTGAATATGTGTATCAGCGTTTTTCCCCCAGATCCACGACGGGACGTCCATTTTAAGGTTCCCGTAGTAGTCAGTAGTAAACTTGATCTTTTCCACTTCTTTATCGTCCGGCTTCAATCCATATTCTTCCAGCAACTTCGCTTTCTCTTTTGTCCAATCCTTGAATTGAATAAAATAATCGCGTCCACCATTAATTTCCAGCAAATCAAAAGCTGCCTTTACATGGGCGCACATATAAGAACTCCGGTTATCGCAAGTGCAACAATATTCAAATGTACTGTCCGTGTCATATTTAATTTCAGGACGAAATACCGTCTTAGCATCAGCTTTAAATTCAAATTGCCATTCAGCCGTTTCCTTTTTTTCGTTAACAATTTTTACCTTATTTAAAACACTTCTCGAATGATTAACATAGCCGGCGTTGGAGTAAGCTTCAGAAAAAGCCCTGGCGGGACTGCAGATAAAAGAACGCCATTTTACTGCATCATCGGGGCCGTTAAAAAGAGGAATAACCCTGCCAGAACCAGCGTTCGTTATCATAGGCGTTTCCTTGTTATTCACTTTTGCGATCACATTTTCAATCTCATCCATTTCCATATCGCCTTCCATCCATAATATTTCAATTGCCGCTGCCACTACGTGTTTGCACGTTCCTTTATCTTCGAAAGCAGGGCAGTCGCAATCTGCTTCAATGGCTAATTTTGTGAAAGCAATCGAAACGGAATACCAGGTATCCTCATTAGATTCGCTGGGAACGTCAACAAAATACTTGTTTAATTTTTCATCAAATTCTTCGATGTCAACCTGCATGTTTTGATGCAATCGAAAACCTTTCTTTACATCTGCCGGATTGTATTCTTTAAAAAAAGCGATTAGGCTTTCTTCAATGTCTGTTGTCTTCAGCTTCATTTAATAATTCACGTTTAAAAACTGGCCTGAAAGTAATAATTGCCGTTGAATTTTACCTGGAACCTTTATCACATTTTCAAATAAAGGACCCGGTATCGGCAATTTCGGTGCTGTGTCATCACCAACTAAGTTTAATACGTATCTCTTTTATTTTTGGAGTCATACAGTGGCAGGCGGCAGAGGTGTTAAAAAGTACAGGAGTGTGACGCAATGAAAGACTCAACAAAGCTACACCGTCAGCTACCAAAAAAACATCAGTTATAAATACTTTGCGACGATAGCTTACAACTCACAACTGCCAACTCCCCTAATTGGCCATCTCCCGTTCATATCCTTCATCGATTAATAAATTGCTTCCGTCGGCAGCGGTAGTCGCTAAAACATCGCAACGGTTATTGAAAGTATTATCAGCATGACCTTTTACCCATTTAAAAGTGATTTGGTAGTCTTTGGCAAGATTGTAAAAACGGGTCCAGAGGTCTTTGTTTTTTTTGCCCCCTGCAAAATTGGTCTTTATCCATTTGTCGAGCCATTTGAGCTGAACGGCTTTTACGATATATTGACTATCGGTATAAATGGTTAAGGGAATGTTCTTTTTTGTCAGACTTTCGAGTGCGGTAATAACACCTAACAGTTCCATACGGTTATTGGTTGTTCTGCGATAACCTGCGGAAAGTTCTTTGCGTTTATCACCCCACATTAAAATTGCACCGTAGCCTCCGGGGCCCGGGTTGCCGCGGCTCGATCCGTCGGTATATATAATTAGTTCGTGTCCGTTCGTTGACATGTTACAGGTAGAATTCTCCTTTTAAATATAATACTGCGTTTCCTGCCATCGTTACCCGCTCGCCTTTGTCTTCACAAATCAGTTCACCTCCACGGGCTGATACCTGTTTTGCCGTGAGCACTGCTTTATTTAATTCTTTTGACCAATAAGGAATTAGATTGCAATGGGCTGAACCAGTAACCGGGTCTTCGCCAATTACGGAATTAGGTACAAAAAAGCGCGATATAAAGTCAACTTCTTTGGATGCAGCAGTAACAATCACACCGATAGTATCGAGCTGGTTGAGATAATTAAAATCAGGAACAATTTGCCTGATCAACGATTCGTCTTCATACACCAGAAAGTAGTCTCTTGACTTCAGCACTTTTAACGGCGGTAAGTTCAAACCTTTTAATAATGCTTCGGGAGCAACGCATGGTTGAGGCATTCGGCTGGGAAAGTTCAGTTCAATCAGGTCACCTTTCTTACTTACTTCCAAAATACCGCTTTTTGTATGGAAATTAATAATTGGCTGTTGAAAGTTCAATTCATTAAAAAGGACATAAGCGGTTGCTAATGTGGCATGCCCACAAAGATCTATTTCGTACTCCGGCGTAAACCAACGCAAATGAAAACCTTCACCTTCTTTTACAAAAAATGCTGTTTCGCTTAAATTGTTTTCTGCCGCAAGCGTTTGCATGACTTCATCAGGAAGCCATGTTTCCAGCGGGCACACTGCTGCCGGATTTCCACCAAATAATTTGGATGTAAAGGCATCAAGCTTATAGATTGTATATGGTTTGGGCATAATTGTAGGTTCAGCGGCAAAAGAAGTAAAAAAAGACGACAGTTGACAGTTGAATGATGACAGAAACCGGGGAGAAAGATGACAATGACAGAAGAGGGAGATAGAACCCCAAAACCTAAAACCGAAACTATACTTGCAGTAATCCCATGTTAAATTTTTCAATATGGGCTTGGTTGTTGGCTGCAGCGATTCCTTCAGAAATCACTTTTCGGGTGTCAATTGGGTCAATTATTTCGTCTACCCAGAGTCGGGCAGCAGCATAATAAGCAGTTGTTTGTTTTTCATATTGGCCCTTTAGCTGGCTCAATAACTCCTGCTCGGCTTCAGGAGTAACTTCCTGCCCTTTGGCTTTCAGTCCGGCAACCTGTATTTGCAACATTGTTTTTGCCGCCTGCTCGCCACCCATTACAGCTATTTTAGCTGTCGGCCATGCGTAAATGAACCTTGGGTCATAAGCTTTGCCGCACATGGCATAATTACCTGCGCCGTAGCTATTACCAATAACAATTGAAATTTTAGGGACAACCGAATTTGCAACCGCGTTTACCAGCTTAGCTCCATCTTTTATAATGCCCGAATGTTCGCTGCGACTCCCAACCATAAAGCCGGTTACGTCGTGCAGGAAAACGAGAGGAATTTTCTTTTGATTACAATTCATAATGAACCTTGCAGCTTTGTCGGCGCTGTCATTATAAATAACCCCACCCATTTGCAGTTCACCTTTTTTATTTTTTATAACCAGTCTTTGATTCGCTACGATACCTACTGCCCAGCCATCAATTCGCGCGTAACCGCAAAGCATGGTTTTACCGTAATGTTCTTTAAACTGATCAAATTCGCTGTCGTCAACTATTCGTTCGATAATATCAAGCATGTTGTAAGGTTTCATATTTCCTGAAGGAAATATGGCATACAATTCTTCCGGATTTTTTTTGGGTAGAGATGGTGTTGCTCTGCTAAATCCTGCGCACTGCGGAGCAGCTAATTTGCTTATAATTCGTTTTAGCTGGTCGAGGCATTCCTGCTCCGTTGCAAACTTGTAATCAGCAATGCCGCTAATTTCATTGTGTGTTGACGCACCACCGAGCGTTTCTCCATCCACTTCTTCACCCACGGCAGCCTTTACGAGGTATGGGCCAGCGAGGTAAATGCTTCCATTGCCTTCTACCATCAATGTTTCGTCGCTCATAATTGGCAGGTAAGCACCCCCTGCGACACAGGCACCCATTACCGCAGCAATTTGTGTTATACCCATTGCACTCATCCTCGCGTTGTTTCTGAAGATGCGTCCGAAATGTTCCTTGTCAGGAAAAATCTCATCCTGCATTGGGAGAAAAACGCCGGCGCTGTCAACCAGGTAAATTACAGGAAGATGATTTTCCATGGCTATCTCCTGCATTCTCAAATTCTTCTTCCCGGTAATCGGAAACCATGCACCTGCTTTTACAGTTTGGTCATTTGCAATGATTACACATTGTCTTCCGCTAACATATCCCAGTCCCGCTACTGTACCACCAGCCGGGCATCCACCCTGGTCTTCATACATTTCAAAGCCGGCAAAAGCACCGATTTCGGTAAATGCCTTTTCTTCATCTACCAGGTAAGAAATCCTTTCTCTCGCTGTTAACTTATTTTTTTCGTGTTGTTTAGCAATTGACTTTTCGCCGCCACCTAATTTTATTTTTTGAAATTGTTGATTCACATTACTGACTGCCAATTTCATGGCTTCTTCATTCTTATTAAAATCAAGGTTCATAGCAAAAGCATTGAAAACAAAGATAGGGGAGTAGCGACCGTCTTATTTCTTTGAATATTAGTTAAGAAGAGCTAGTTGGTTAGACTGTTTCAACCTCAGGCGATAAGCATTCATAGCAGTTCTGCCTAATTTTGTTATTAGCCTGTAATTGACAATAGCACCCACGGGAGCACCAATTACAGGAACCAATTGTGCCAATTTAGCCAGATCAATATAGTCGCGATATTCCTGCTGAAATGTTCTCCAATCGAACTGATGGATGTCGTCAGGTAATAGTTTGCTTATGTTTGCCCAGTCCTGCAGTTTAAGATAAATATCCTTTCTTCTTTGATCGCTGCAAAAGGCTAATTGAAAGATATAGAGAAGATACAGTCGCTCCCGATAATCATCAGTATCAAAGCCGTATGTTGAGGCGATTTCAAAAAGCAATTTTATTTTAATTCCCATTAGTAGTGGAAAATCAGCAAGGCCTAGCAGAATGCCGCCGGCACCAGTGATACCGCCTTCTGCAGCTGCAGTGTGTTTGTAAAACTTTATTTTTTCCAATACCACAGCCTCGCGCAATTCAAGGCTTCCTTCCGTTTTTGGGTTTGCTGTAGTAATCTTTGAACCAAACAAAACCAGCCTAAACATTTGCTTGATTGCTGTAGTTATTCCTTCGTGAACTCTTTCAGGTATTATCCGATTGATCCTATCCTGTACATTTTTTGAAAGTCGATTAAAATAGCCCGGCCGTCGAATCATTGCCTTTTGCCAGATAGCTAATTCCCTGGAAGCCGCTTCTTCATAATGGTTCATCTGACATCTTTTTTAGAATAATAACCAGTGCCTCTTCAGCTTTTTCAATTGTTCAAAGCTAAGGTCTAATAATTCAAATCGGGTAGCAGCATTAGGAAGTGAATAATGCCACCATTCGGTACTTAGCGCTACAAATCCATGCTTTTCCATTGTCGTCTTCAATAGCTGCCTATTATCTAATACTTCTTTGGGCAAATTCATATAATCGTGATGCGCCTTTTCTGTAAAATTGTCGAAGGTTGTAGGCATCGCTAATTCCGCCCCTGTTGATAAATTAACTAAAGTTACATCAACTGCGGCCCCGCGATTATGTCCACTGCCTTTAGCAGGGTTAGCCGTGTACCTGTCGTCGTGGACAAGTTTCCACATTTCTTTAGTTACTGAATAGGGTCTATATGCGTCATATACTTTCAGTCCAAGTCCCATTTTATTAAGATCAGCATTAATATTTTTTAAGGCGGTAGCTGTCGGTGACCGGGCAAATGCTTCTGAATTTGTATATAGGACCTTATGTATGAAATTATTTTTTGTTGCATATTTTAAGTCTATAACTAGTTGAGGAATAAATTGTTGAAGAGAGACTAGCACCTTGGAAGAATCAGCCCGGATACTATTTACATAAGATGCAACGTTATTAATGACAGGCGGGGGTTTTTGGTTTTTAAAGGTCTTAAAAACCTGTGAACAGGCAAAGTGTGAAGAAGTTATAACAATTAAAAAGGTGGGGAAAAGAAACTTTGCCATATTTTCGTGCCGGATTCGCATTACAGGTATTTATTTTTGAAACTACTAAATCTGAAAAAATTTGAAAAAATTATTATTCATGTTGATGCTTATTCCGGTTTTCGGGATGGCTCAGGAAGGTTCAAAAGAAAACGGTAAGCAGCTCAATGGTGTTGCAACAATTTACGCTAAAAGATTTCAAGGGTTAAGAACTGCGACCGGAGAAGTTTTTAAGCACTCAAATCTAACTGCCGCGAGTAACAATTTTAAAATTAATACTTGGGTTAAAGTTACCAACCTTGTTAATCTTAAATCAGTTATAGTTCGCATCAACGATCGTATGCATCCAAGGATGGCAAAAATGGGAAGAGTTGTAGACCTTACCCAGGCAGCGGCCAGACTTTTGGGAAATTTTGATGGGATGGTAAAAGTGAAAGTTGAAGAGATCGCAGCGATTCTACCGTCAAAAGATTAGAGTTCCATACAATATTCTTATTATTTACACATGAAATCGAAACACAGAACAGTGAAATCCATCTTGTTCTTTGTTTCGGTTTTTTTTTATACAAATCTATTTTCTCAAAATTCTTCTGCAGTAGCCGCTCGCAACCACTCAAGTGTATCGGGAAGAACGTCTATCTCAAAGGGTGTATATGCGGAAGCTGAAAACTCTTTTTCAAACGGCTTTTTACCTGTTTACGACACAATTAGAAAAAAAGACAGAGATCGTGACGGTATTATTGATTCGTTAGACAAGTGCCCCGATGAAAGGGGAGTTATTGAATTTGATGGCTGCCCGATACCTGATTCTGACAATGATGGTGTTGCTGATAATCTTGATAATTGCCCCACAATTGCTGGTCTTGTCAAATACAAGGGTTGTCCTGTTCCTGACAAAGACGGAGATAAAATAAATGATGAAGACGATAAATGCCCCGATCAGCCAGGAGTAGCGAGGTATGAGGGCTGTCTTGTAGGTGATAAAGACAAAGATGGAGTCAATGATGATGACGATAAATGCATTGATGTTGCCGGAACTATTAATAATGCTGGTTGCCCTGAAAACAAGAAAAGCTCAAAGCCTTTAACAAAGACTAAAAAAAAGTAGAAAAAGCGGTTGTTATTCTGGTAGGTTTAGAACTGACTAATACAGCTGATAATCTTTCTCCTTCAATCATTCCTCCTAACCTTTTTAATCTTCATTGGCCGTTTTCTTTAAGCTTTCTATATATGCTTCCATTTCGAAGGCGTTGGTTAAAGCAGAGCCATCAATGTCGTTATTGAAATATATAAAGGCCTTTTTAATAGCAGCATTATTTTCTATTTCATCTGCGATTCGCTGTAAGGTGCCGACCTCGTACTTAGACTTATATAATTGCGGAACTCCGTGAAACCTGAAGTATACAGTCTTCGTATTTTGGACTACATCTTCTGGCAAGTCTGGATGACTCATACCACAAAAGGTAATGTTGTGGGCAGCTAACTTATTATACACTTCCTGGTTCCACCAGGTTACATTTCTGAACTCTACCACGTTGGTAAAAGCAGGGTCAAGGCTTTCAATTATCTGGTTAAGTTTGCCTTCTTTGTAACCCATTTGGTGTGGCAACTGAAATAGAATACAGCCGGTCTTTTCCTTTAATCCCTCCTGCACAGTTCCATAGAAGTCTGAGAGCATTCGCCGGGTATCTATAAACTTTTTATAATGGGTAATTGCTTTTGGAGCTTTAACTGAAAAGGTAAATGATTTAGGGCTTTTATCATACCAGTTTTGTAAAGCCGGCAACCGGGGAAATCGATAGAAAGTTACGTTGAGTTCAAGCGTTTTGAAGCGGTCGTTGTAGTGGTCGAACCATTTACTTTGAGCAAGTTTTTCAGGGTAAAATATTCCTTTCCAATGTTTATAATGAAAGCCTGAACAGCCAATGCTCCATTTTGCCATATTAATAAATATTACGGCTGTAAATGCAATTTTAAAACCATGAACAAGAGCTGAGTAAAGTAAAAATGCAAATGTGAAGGCACATTTGCATTTTTGCTTAGTATCGACCTAGATGTTGCGATTAATTCTTCAGTACAAGAGTGCGACGCAACGGATGATAAATAGAGGAGTGAAGTTGGGAACCAAACCTCACAAACAGAATTATTACTATTTTGGCTTCTCCTCTTTTTTTGGCATCACTGCTTTAGGCGGTTCGTCTTTATTTTCGTCTTTGTTTTTCTTTCTTCCAAATATGCCTCTTAGGAAGCCGCCTTTCTTTTCTTCCTGTTTCTCCGGCTTAGCCTCACCGCTTCCCGCAGGTGGAATGTCTGCCGGAGTAACCGTTGCACCTGGTTTTACTTTTTCGACAGGTACATCACTTTCTGCGCCGATTTCTTCTGGTGGCGCGTCTGGAATGAGATAATCCTCAGACGTGCCATTACCAACATCCTCACCTTGTGCAGGAGCAGACGAACGGGCATTGATAGTATTCATGTAATCAAAAATTACATCATTACTCATCACTTCAGGTTTCGAGAATTTTGCCTTTCTGTCTAAGCCTAATGTTTTGTCAGCAAGCGCCTTGTTGAAGAAGTAAGCCCAAATCGGCAATGCGGCCGAAGAGCCTTCTCCGATATCTCCATTAAAACGGATAAAGCGATCGTCGCAACCTACCCATGTGCCTGCCAGCAATTGCGGAGTATATCCAACAAACCACGCATCACTGTTATCGTTGGTAGTACCGGTTTTTCCGGCAATTTCGTTTGAAAGGCCGAACTGGTCTCCCATGCTTTGACCTGTTCCATTTTTAATAACGCCCTGCATCATCAGCGCCACTGAATATGCGGTCACTTCGTTAATAACCTCTTTACGCTGGGCAGGAAGGAAGTTTTCGAGCACGTTCCCGTTTTTGTCCTCAATACGGGCAATCAGCAAAGGTTTCGCATTAAAGCCGTGTCCGGGAAACATGCTGTAGCCCTGCATCATTTCGTATAGGCTAAGTTCGACGGCACCCAAAGCGATGGAAGGGAAAGGGTTTATTTTAGAGGTAAAATTGCATTTCTTTAAAAACTCAGCAAAGCGGTTAGCTGCGTCGTTGCCATTGTTTCCCAGCTGTTTTAAAATATAAGCCGAGGCGCAGTTTCTCGACCATGCCAGAGCGTTTGCCATAGGAACAGTGCGCCCTGTGCAGGTTGCTCCTGTGTTCGGCACGAGGCCAAGAGTACCAAAGTCTTGTTGTACATCGTCGACCATAGTATTAGGAGTAAATCCGGCCTCTTCGATTGCAAGGCTGTATAAAAGAGGTTTGATGGTACTACCAACCTGCCGTTTAGTATTTAAATTAACGTGGTCAAACTTGAAAGTCTTAAAGTCAATTCCGCCAACCCATGCTTTTATTTCTCCACTTATCGGATCCATTGCCATAAAACCTGCCTGTAGCATCTGGCGGTGATATTTGATAGAATCTAAAGGTGTCATTGTTGTATCCTTTTCCCTTTTGGTGTTCCAGGCAAACACTCTCATCGGAACTTTTTTGTAAAAAGTCTTTTTTATGTCCGCTTCTTCAACACCCTCTTTTTTCAAATTTTTCCAGCGATCACTCACTTTCATCGCACCCAACAAAATGGTATCCCTGCCATTCCACACGGTTCCTTTGCGAATATTACTTTGTGAATTCAGGATCTTCTGCATATAGCTGATATGCTTGCCGACAGCCTCCTCAGCATACAATTGCATACGTGGATTGATGGTTGTGTAAATCTTTAATCCATCGCGATACAGGTCGTAGTTGTCGCCGTTTTGTTTCTGGTGCTCTTTACACCATTTTTTCATTTCCTGGCCTAAAACCATTCTAAAGTATGGAGCGAGACCAGCGGTTTCATCCATCTTTTTGTAGTTGATTACAATTGGCTTCATCTTCAGGTTCGTCGCCTGTGGAGCGGTAAGGTATCCGTTGGAAACCATTCTATCGAGAACCAGGTTTCTACGATCGAGCGCCATTTTCGCATTACGGCGGGGATTGTACATAGTAGGGCCATTTACCATTCCAACCAACACTGCCGCTTCTTCAATACTTAAGACATCAGGATCTTTTTGAAAGAAAGTTCGCGATGCATTTCGAATTCCAAACACATTATCACTGAAGGGAACAGTGTTAAGATATAAAGCAAGGATTTCATCTTTGGTAAAATTTCTTTCAAGCTTTACTGCGATGATCCATTCTTTTATTTTTTGAATAACACGGGTAACAGGGTTACGTGCCCGATTTCCATTGAATAAATTGAATGCAAGTTGTTGTGTAATTGTACTCGCACCTCCATCGCTACCCAGATGCGCAACAGCCCTGGCAAGTCCGCGACCATCTATTCCACTGTGGTTATAGAAACGTTCGTCTTCGGTTGCAACGAGCGCATTAATTACGTTTTTGCTAATGTCACTAAAGTCAACGTTTGTTCGATCTTCCAGGTAGTACTTACCCATTACAGTTCCATCGTCTGCAATCACTTCACTGGCAAGTGAAGCGCTCGGGTTTTCCAAATCCTGGATCGATGGCATCTTGCCGAAGACCCCCCAGTTTGCCATCAATAGTAAAAGAACAAAAGCAGCAATGCCTATAAAGACAATGCGCCAGAATATAATTACGGACCTGCTTATTCGACTTTTTGATTTGCTTGTACGATTTTTCATTTAGATGTTTTATCTAAAAACTTAGCTCCAAGTTTTGTGAGGTTAAAAACATTGCAAAGCTATAAAACAACTGAGACTTTCGATTAGAATTTGCCGGGAATTGCCTTTTGTATTAACACTTTATAGGCATCCATGTCCTGGTTGGCTTTTAAAACATCGAGGTTGGCATTGCTGATGACCATAAAACTGAATTTTTCAGCAGTAAGCCATGGTAAAATACGGCTTTTAGCAATGGGTCTTACCTTGTCAATATACTCAAGCGCAGCATTCGCATCGGCAAAAGGCCCTTCCAGGACGAGGTTGAATTGTTCGTTTAATTTTAAACCTGAAATGTCGATTTTTTGGTTATAATATTTCTCCTGGTTAAAACGATTAAAGGCATTCCGGGCCTCACTTGCATATACAGGATCTACTTTGTCAAGTAAGACAACAACATAATGTGGGTCGCTTGCAACAAAGGTGAAATTTTTAACAACAACGGGGGGAGTTGCAACGGTATCTTTTTTTATGGTTGATGGGGAAGGTACTGGTAGTGTACTGTTTTTCACATTTGCAGAATCACCTACAACCGGAGTAGGTGGTACTACAGTTCCTGCGACAGTTCTGGTTGCTGTTGATGCATTGTTGTTACCCACGGTATTTACGTCTTCGTTTCTTGTAACTTCCAGTTTTGTAAGATAGTCTTCAATTTCTTTTCTTCTTCTCAATACATCAATCATCGTTTTAGCACGTGCAGCCATTGGATCTCCGTTGTATAAGGTTGAGAGATCAGTAAGCACTTTTATTGCAGAGCTATCTTCTTTTTGCCTGATATAATAAATAGACTCAATGAAAAGCAATTGAGGTGTCCAGAAGGATTTACCATACGTACTATCAGCGTTCTTTTTCTGATTTTTCGCTTCATCAAAGTTGCCTTCTATAAACAACTTATAAATCTCTTCGTATTTTTTCGTTGCCGGATTAGCCTGCGCACTATTTTTATTAGATTGGGGATTGCTAACCAGCTTTGCAAACTTGCCATCCGGAGAGGTCGAAATCAACTGTTTTTTATATTGGTCGGCTTTTACCTTATCACCAGTTTTCTC
>JAOQAJ010000321.1 GCA_025963675.1 Segetibacter sp. | reverse complement strand
CTTCCGATCTAGGAAATTGAAATAATCGAAAAATATTTATCTCAACGAAGGTTTGTGGCAGTTGGAGAAATTGGTCTTGATTTTTACTGGGATAAAGCTTTCACCCGCCAGCAATTTGATGCCTTTAACATACAGATGGAATTGGCACTACAATACGGTTCGCCTATCGTAATTCACACCCGCAGTGCAATGAAAGAAACAATCGAAGCAGTGAAGCCTTTTGCAGCCAGAGGACTGCAAGGAATTTTTCATTGTTTTGGCGATAGTAATGACACTGCGAAACAAATTATTGATCTTGGCTTTTACCTGGGAATAGGTGGGGTACTAACATATAAGAATGCAAACCTTGGAGAAACTCTTAAAGACATCTCATTAGATCATATAGTTCTGGAAACGGATGCTCCTTACCTCGCGCCTGTACCTTTGAGAGGCAAAAGAAATGAAAGCAGTTACTTATCTTTTATAGCAGAAAAGCTGGCTTTAGTAAAAAATACTACTGTAGAAGAAGTTGCCGAAGTGACATCAGCGAACGCAGAAAAAATATTCGGACAGTAAGTTTCAATACCTATTTTTGCCAAATAGTAGTTGGAGACGTGTCCGAGTGGTTGAAGGAGCACGCCTGGAAAGTGTGTATACGGGTAACTGTATCGCGAGTTCGAATCTCGCCGTCTCCGCCGAAGAGAATATCCAATTGAACTAAAGCCTGCAAATTAAGTTTGCAGGCTTTTTTACTTTTTCGAGTAGGTCAAATTGTTGATAGAATACCAAAAAAAAGTGGGTAGTTTGGTAAGTGGGTTTTAGTAAATATTTTACTCACTGCGTAAAGCCGCAACGGATAAAGATCAAGATCAGTTTATCTGCAATTACATTTTTAGTTATCATTTTCAATTTTTTTATAGCCTTTGTTAACAGGATTTTTCATGAATTTTCCTTAAGATCCCTTTCCCGGCGTTCGCGTTCGAGGTCATCCTACGAAGACACTGGAACAACGCGATGGCTTTAATTGGCAGCGGAACATTCTGGTGGAACGGGGATTCGAGCAGGATGCGAGAACCTTTGTAAGAGACCTATCGAGACCAATTACCAGTCAGTCACAACACTAACAAGGGCATATAGATGCTTTTACAGATGTTAAGTATTTACAACGTGAGCAACCGAAATTTAATAGTGGTTACTTAAAGGCTGAGTTACAAAAAATATTAGTATCAGGGCTAATAGAGCTTTTGCTGACAATTATTGCTGTTTTCAGCAAGGGGCACGTTTATTGTCTCATTGTGAACTAGTTATATTAAAACAAACACATGAAACAACTTCACTTGAGATTTACAAATGCTATCACGTCAAAGAAACATCTACTGTTATCGATGGCGGTTTTATCTACTACTTTAATTTTTTCTCAACCCCCTGCAGTTGCACCGGTTTTAGGTCATGCTGCTACTTTTGGTGTTTTTAGTGGTTCAGGAGGTGTCACTAATCAAGGTACTAATACGATCATTCATGGAAGTCTTGGTACCACTTCTGTTGCTACAACAGTTACTGGTTTTATAGATGGAGTTACCCATATTCCTTATACCACTGCAGCGGGAAGCAATACAGGAAATGTAACAGGCGGAATTTTTACCGCACCGCCTGCGCCCGGCGACGCCGTAAGTTTTGCTTTTGCCAGCCAGACTGCTGCTGATGTTATTACAGCATATAACAGTATTTCACCTGCTGCACAACCTGGTGGCATAGATCCCGGTGCCGGAGAATTAGGCGGCTTAACGTTAAAGCCCGGAGTATACAAATCTGTAACTTTTAATATTACCAACGTTGATCTTACATTAGATGGACAAGGAGATCCTAATGCCGTTTGGGTATTTCAAACAACGGCGGGATTAACTGTTGGTATTCCCGGGGGACCAAGAAGTGTTATTATGACCAATGGTGGTTTAGCAAGAAACGTGTATTGGTACGTAGGTAGTGGAGCAACCATAAATGGTGCAGGTGGTGGTATCATGTCAGGTACTATTATTTCGTCTGCGGCAATAACTTTTTCAACCGCCGGCAATGCAGCACAAGTAGTATTAAATGGTAGAGCGCTATGTTTAAATGCTGGCGTTACCATGGTTAATACAACAATAAATGCCTGTGATACCTGGACGGGTTTAAGCAATGATGATTGGACAACAGCAACAAACTGGTCACGAGGTTCAGTGCCTATTAGTTCAGAAGAGGTGTTAATACCAAATGTATCTACACCAAAACCAATAGTTAGTAGTACAACTTCCTCTTTATATAACCTTACTATTTATAATGGCTCAGCAGCAACTGTTACAAGTACTTTACAAATAGGTGGCTTTATTAATAATCTGGGAAGTGCATTTGCCGCCACGTCTGGTACCATTACCATGAATGGCACTTTACCACAAATATTACCTCCCGCGTTTACCAATAGTAATACAGTTCAAAACTTAATTATATCCAATCCTGCTCATGTAACCTTAAGTGGCGATATTAATGTAAGTAATTTATTTACCTTGTCTAATGGGTTACTAAAAACGGGTAACAACAATTTGATTGTTGCAAATAATGCAACCACTACAGGTGCATCTACTGCAAGGTATGTAGATGGTAACGTAAGAAAAGTTGGAAACCAGGCATTTACTTTCCCTGTTGGAAATCTGACTAAATATGCACCAATCAGCATATCGGCACCACTAAATCCAACGGATCATTTTACAGCAAGCTATTCTTTTACCAATCCAAACAATAGTAGTTATACAACCACAAGTTTAGGAGCTGGTTTAAATAGAGTAAGTTTAAATGAATATTGGTTAGTAAATAGAACCAATGGTACAAGCAACGTTGATGTGACGCTAAGCTTTGACGGTTCACGGAGTGGTGGCATTACCACATTAGCAGATTTAAGAGTAGCGAGATGGACGGGATCTCAGTGGGTTAATGAAGGCAATACCGGTACAACGGGTATACCTGCTGACGGAACAGTTAAATCAAATCCTGTAACTAATTTCAGTCCATTTACTTTAGGTAGCAGTACGGCTAGTAATTCTTTACCCTTAAGCTTGCTGGCTTTTACAGCTCAACTAAAAAATAGCAATGTTGCAATGGGCTGGCAAATTACTAATGAAGTAAATGCTTCACATTTCAATATACAACAAAGCACCAATGGTAATAGCTTTAATACAGTTGGCAAAATAAACAAACAAAGTGGCGGCAACTACGCTTATACCGACGATGTTTCCGGGATCAATGCATCCACTGTTTTTTATCGCTTACAAATGGTTGATCAAGATGGGAAATTTACTTACAGCAAAACAATAGCAGTGCTATTAAAGGCTGCTAACTCTCAATTAACCATATTTCCTAACCCCGTAAAAGGAACATTGTATTTGCAACTTTCTTCTGCAAAAAATGAGAAAATATCAATACAAATCATTGATATGAAAGGTAGCGTATTACAGCAGCAGGAAGTAAGGGTTTCAGTTGGTAATATGTCACTCTCATTCAATGCATCAAAACTTGCAAAAGGTAATTATGTGTTGCTTATTAAAGGTGACAACTTAATGCAACAAAGGGAATTTATTAAAGATTAAGAATAACCTACCGGAGTAAAATATAGGTTACAAAAATTAAATAACCCATCATACAACTGATGGGTTATTTTAATTGTGGGTAAAAGATGCCCCTTGCAACTCTTGCAGCAGCACCCTTCAAAGTAGCTCTTATTACCGTTTGTTTCTATTCAAGGATGTTCAGATTCACTAAGTTCTCCAGCTATTCGTCTAACCATAAACCTCAATTCAAATTCACCTTCTACCTGTAACAAGAATAAAAAATCCCCATTACCTTTGTGAAGCAATGCAGGCAGAGATCAAATAAACGATGGTGAGTAATTTGGTGAGTAGGAATTTTGACCTTTAGTAATCTTTTTATTATTAGTTTTATCGATTAGATTCTCGTCTCGCCGTCTGCGCAAATGCAGAAGAAATTTTTTTCGTTACCATCCTTCCGAGCATGAAGGATTTATCTTTCTAGCTTGGGTCGTCGCGGTTATTTAGTAATGGTTTGTTATTTTAATAATGGTCACATATACACTTAAAGTAGTAGAATTACGTAAAGAAACGAACGATACGGTGACAGTATGTTTTAAGCAACCTTTATTAAAAAAAGTTAAATACCAGGCAGGACAATACCTCACTCTACTTTTTAGAATCAACGGCAGAAGATACATTCGCCCCTATTCTTTTTCATCTGCACCCGGCATTGATGCACAACTTGAAGTAACGGTCAAACGCGTACCTGGCGGAGTTGTTTCAAATCATATCTGCGACAGGTTGCAAGTAGGCGACGCTATAGAAGTTTATCAGCCCTTAGGCGATTTTGTTGTTGAGGAAGCCACTATTGTTTGTAATAAGCATATTGTTTTGTGGGGAGCAGGTAGTGGTATAACACCGTTGTTTTCAATTGCCAAACATACACTCGCTACGTCTGACTGTAAAGTAACTTTAGTTTATGGCAACCGTAATTACGAGTCTGTTATTTTCGTCGATAAGATCAAAGAGCTTCAAAAAACGTATCCTCATAAATTTTCTGTTTGGCATTTTCATACCCAACTTGTTGTAGAAGCAGAACAGCCTTACCTTGTTCAGGGGCGCATAAAGCCCGAAAAGGTTTTATCAATTGTGAAGGCCGAAGGAGATGTCCCTGATTCTGTCCATTATATTTGTGGCCCTCCGGGGTTAAAAGAATCTGTCAAGGCAGCGCTGTCGTCGTTGAACGTTCCTGCAGGTCATGTTTTTTCAGAAGATTTTGAACTGGTAAAGGATGAGAACGAAATAGCAGATATTATTACGAGGTCGGTAACAATAGTGAAAAACGCAGAAAATGTTGTTGTTGAAGTCGTAAAAGGAAAAAGCATATTGGAGGCAGGGCTTGATGCAAACCTTGAGTTGTCTTACTCATGCCAGACAGGTAATTGTTCATTATGCAAAGGCAAAGTGGTAAGCGGCGCAGTGAGGCAGGCAGCTTTAGTCAAAGAAAGAACAGACCTTGCAGCTGATGAATATTTATTATGTTGTGCATATCCCCTAGCTGACGACGTGAAGATACTTGTTGAATAATTGTTAATGAAAGTCATTATATGAAAGTTGTTTTGTTAGCGGGTGGTCTTGGTACGCGGTTATCCGAAGAGACAGTCTCAAGACCAAAACCAATGGTTGAGATCGGTGGTATGCCAATACTCTGGCATATTATGAAAATATATTCTGCTCATGGTTATGATGATTTCATCGTTTGCTTAGGTTACAAAGGATATATGATCAAAGAATACTTTGCCAACTATTTTCTTCATAAATCAGATGTCACAGTCAATCTTAAAGACAATTCATTAAAAGTGCATGATAGCAAGGCCGAACCCTGGAACATTACCCTTGTCGATACTGGAAATGAGACAATGACTGGTGGCCGAATTAAAAGAATACAAAAACATATTGGCAATGAACCTTTTTTGCTTACTTACGGCGATGGTGTTTCTGACACAAACATTACCGAAACTGTAGCCTTTCACAAGCAACAAAAGAAATTATGCACGCTAACAGTTGTGCAACCTTCTGGAAGGTTTGGTGCAGTAAAAATTGGTGACGATCATAGTGTTGAAGCTTTCATGGAAAAACCCAAAGGTGATGGTGGCTGGATCAATGGCGGTTTCTTTGTTTGTCAGCCTGAGGTATTTAATTACATAGGCGGAGATATGACCCTGTGGGAAAAAGAACCAATGGAAAAATTAGCATCAGAAGGTCAAATGAATGCATATGTGCACGAAGGTTTCTGGAAGCCAATGGACACACAAAGAGACAAACAGGAGCTGGAAAATGACTGGCAATCAAACGAGGCCAAATGGAAAATTTGGGATTAAAAGCATATGGCATTTAAAGATTTCTATAGCGGAAAAAGGGTTTTAATAACAGGCCATACCGGGTTCAAAGGCTCGTGGCTGGCAATCTGGCTTAAACAATTAGGAGCAGAAGTGTTTGGCTATTCCCTGCCTCCATATACGAAAGACGACAATTTTATTACCTGCGGGTTAGAGCATCAACTGCATCACCATATAGGGGATGTGCGCGATCAAAAAGCAATGCAAGATTTCTTCCATCAGGTTCAGCCGGATATCGCATTCCATCTCGCTGCTCAACCTCTGGTATTGTTGTCGTACCAAAATCCGGCAGCAACCATGGAAACAAACCTGATGGGAGTGGTTAATTTTTTTGAAGCTGTAAGAAATACACCGTCAGTAAAAGCTGCAATCAATATTACGAGCGATAAGTGCTATGACAATAAAGAGTGGGTTTGGGGTTATCGCGAAAATGATCCGATGGGGGGTAAAGATCCGTACAGCGCATCAAAAGGCGCTGCAGAAATAATTACTGCCTCATACCTCCATTCCTTCTTTAGTTCGCCCGATACCTGTAATATAGCTTCAGCACGTGCCGGCAATGTAATAGGCGGCGGCGATTGGGCTACTGATCGAATTGTTCCTGACTTTTTTCGGTCCATAAAAGCCGGCAAAAAGATGTTGTTGCGAAATCCTTATGCCACACGCCCATGGCAACACGTGCTTGAGCCATTAAGCGGTTATTTGAATTTAGCAAAAGAAGTATCAGAGAATAAGTCATTGTCAGGCGGTTGGAATTTTGGCCCTGAAGACACCGCCAACTATTCCGTAAAGGAGTTAATTGATGCAATGTTATTGTTAGACAGCACAGGCAGGTATGAAACACCAGAACATTTAGAAAAACGCCATGAGGCTACTTTCCTCAAGTTAGATATTTCTAAAGCAGTAAACTTTCTTAATTGGAGGCCGGTATTATCATTTGAAGAAACAGTAGAATTTACTGTAAATGGTTATAAGGACGATCGGGCAGGTGGCAATCTCTTCAAAAAACGGAACGACCAAATTGACCTTTATACGAACAAAGCTGTTTCAAAAAACATCAATTGGTCAAAAGAATAGCAACAATTCAAACAGGGGTACGCCATTTCTACATCTACCAAAAGAAATAATTTTTTTTGTACTGATACCAACACCGTTTTACATAGCGACATTCGTTGCGTCGCAATCACTTTATCAGCAGGTCGTGTGGCATCTTCAGTCTCATTTATAGATAGTTTCAAAAATTACAAACAGCATAAGTTTTTATAAACTCCCATTACATTTGCTCAATCTTCAAAAATAAAAGGTGTAACGAACAAATGATCTTTTACGGTACTTTTTACATAAAAAGTAAAACTTGTTAAAAAAAGGGCCATCGGCGAGACACCGCATAGTTGCAGAGCCTCCACAAATTGAAAATATATGAGTGAGATTACCATAAATAATGTAAAAAGCGACTTTTCATTAAAAGTCTTCAAGCCACCGGTTGCCGGTAGTTCTTACATACCCGTAACAGGAAAAATAATTGAGGAAGATGACCTGTTATTAGGCATGGAAGCAGTAGCAGATGGCTGGCTTACTGCCGGTCGGTTTGCAAACCAGTTCGAAAAAGAATTCGCTGCTTACTTTGGTTCCATAAAATCACTATTAGTCAATTCAGGTTCGTCGGCAAATCTTGTAGCTTTTTATGCCCTTACTTCTCCTAAACTTGGTGAAAGAGCAATTAGACCGGGAGAAGAAGTAATAACTGTTGCAGCGGGATTTCCTACTACCGTGAATCCAATTGTCCAATTTGGTGCTATACCGGTATTTGTAGATGTCGATATCGCAACACACAACGTGTTAGCAGACCAAATCGAAGTTGCGGTTTCTCCAAAAACGAAAGCAATCATGATTGCTCACTCCCTGGGAAATCCTTTTGATCTTGATGAAGTAATGAGGGTGGCAAAAAAATATAACTTGTGGGTAATCGAAGATGATTGCGATTCCCTTGGCGCCACTTACAAAGGAAAAAAAACAGGAACGTTTGGCGACATAGCTACATTCTCATTTTACCCCGCGCACCATATTACGATGGGTGAAGGCGGTGCAGTGCTCATTAACAATCCCGAGTTAGCAAAGATTGCAGAGAGTTTTAGAGATTGGGGACGTGACTGCTACTGCGAGCCCGGCAAAGACAATACCTGCGGCTGCAGGTTTGCGCAACAATTAGGAAGTCTTCCATATGGCTATGACCATAAATATACTTATTCCCATATCGGCTTTAACCTAAAAGTGACCGATATGCAGGCTGCAATCGGTTTATCACAATTAAGAAAAGTAGATCGATTTGTTGAAAGACGCAGGCAGAATTATAAAGCATTATACGAGCGGATGAAAGAGTTTGAAGAAGTATTCATATTACCCCAACCAACACCTAATAGCGATCCTTCGTGGTTTGGTTTTCTAATGACACTAAGAGAAGGTGACGCAGCCGATCGCCACATGCTTGTGCAACACCTGGAAGAAAATAAAATAGGTACACGTTTATTATTTGCCGGAAACCTGTTAAGACAACCAGCATATGCCGGAGTAACTCATCGGGTTGTCGGAGATCTTAAAAACACAGATATCATCATGAACCAGTCTTTCTGGTTAGGCGTCTGGCCAGGGTTAGACGAAAGTCATTACGATTATATGGCTGATGTAATAAGAAATTATATTAACGGCTAATCGATGTCATTAGCTACAATCTTAATAATAATTCTGTTTTTGCCAAAAAGATAGCTTCCAAATGACCTGCTGTATATTGTCATCTTCACCACTTTTTGGAAGAAAATAATTTTACAGATGGTTTGCTACGTTGAATAAGCATGAATAACAAATGCTGAAACCACAGTAGCAATATAGCTTAATCAAGGAACAATGAAAGGAACGGGCTGTTATCGTTCCTTTCTTGATTTTTCTTTGGTTACTTTCTTTTCATCAAGGAAAAGAAAGTGACAACCCTTACGATTGAGAGGGCTAAAAGAATAGGGATCCAAATAGCAAAATCAGAAGTAAAAGAATTTTAAAATTCAGAGTCGCTCGCGCCTTTATCTTAAGTTAAATGCCGCGTTTCAACCTTTATCTTTTTTTAATGACATTGCGCAAAACCAAAAAAAGCGGGACAAATAACCGTGTCGGTTTTTGCATCAATTTCATATTCCTGAAAATTATTTTTCCCGGTATACAATAAAATAAACCAGTTGCCGTTTAGAGGTAAAATCACTCTATTATGGTCATCAATTTCTTCTTACTTACAGTATTGGTTTGCTTTTTTATCGGTGGTACTCTAAAATTCGTTGATTGGCTTTTAAAGAAAGAGTTCAAGGAAGAACTAAAGGAGAATGTCAATTTTAATCAGTTCTCGAGGTATAACGCTTAGATGTTTTAACAAATTCCAACAATCTATTTTTCATATAAAGCTCGTATTGCGGAGGCAGCACAAAAAGTTATTGTGACTTGTCGCTTACTATTTTAATAGCGATATAAATTTAGTTCACTATGGTTGGCAATTAATTTTATGCTGGCTAACATTATTCCTTTTCCCTTCGCTACTTTTTTCTATTTTTCTTTACCGCGCATTTTCAAATCTTCTGTTGTTGATCCGACACCAAAACGGATTCAATAAATGTAATAGCTTTCAAGGTTTTGAATTTTACCATTCGAAAGTAGAAAAACTTCATCAAGCTCCTACCGCAAATTTTCGACTTCAATAGAATATAAACAGGCAAATTTTACGTATAGACTACTCGCTCTTATTTTCACTTTACATCCTGATTCATTTCCAACTTTAAACGCCGAAGTCCCTAAGAGTCTCCTACTCTATTTTTCGCGAAAGTGCAATTCCTACATATCATTCCTTATTAGTTTGTGAACTTGTTAAAAATCTCGTTTAAACAACAACCCAACGTTTTATTCTTGATTTTTAAGGTGGTTGTAATATATTCGCCGCTTAAACAAAGGGGAAGGGTAGAAGCATTGAAACTGCCGGTCTCTTTTAATATCAGAAGTAATTGAAAACTCTACTGTGGTTGAGATGGCGAAGCTATGATAATAAAAATTGCTCCTAATCTCGTTACCCGGTTGCGTAAAAATGCTAATCATTCGTACGCCCGCCAGAGTTGATCCTGATAATACTTTTCAGTCATAAAATCGGAAAAACCAAATATATCTATATAAGCAGTAACATAGAGTCCTAAAACAAAAAAAAGTGCACCCGGATAAAATAAAAAAAAGAAGTATCTCATGTGAAGCAAGTTTAGTGCAGGCATTAAAGCAAATGGATATTGTCGAGTCGAAATTATTACTTGTTTTTAAAGACGATGTCTTTTATTCAATTTTAAGTATTGGCGATATTCAAAGAGCAATTATCAAAGGCGTAAATTTAAGTGAACCAGTAGACCTTATACTGAGAAAGAATATTCGACTAGGACATGAACATGATTCTGACGGCGATCTTAAAGAACTGATGCAAAAGTATCGGATGGAGTTTCTGCCTGTTTTAACCCATAATGGAGCGCTAAAAGAGGTACTGTTTTGGGACGAA
>JAOQAJ010000095.1 GCA_025963675.1 Segetibacter sp. | reverse complement strand
GGCTGATGCTAAACAATTTGCTGATAACATCCGCCGCCCAACCCAGGTTCCTCTCTTTGCCCAGTCAATGGCGATGATAGAGCCTAAAATAATATTTAGGAATCTGTATGTCCCCGTGCTAATTCTCGACCCCATAAGTGAAGGCGAATTATTTCCTTTTGAAAAAGAAAATGACTTTTTAAAAAAGCAGCATCCCCATCTAATTCAACATGAAATATTTGAAAACACTGGTCATAATATTCATTACGAACGCAAGGAAAAGTTTACCCAAACAATTCTATCTTTTCTTAATAAAGTAAAAAGCAGCAAAGAATGAACTGGTGAGTTTAATCTGATTGTAATGAAGAAGCCTTTGGCTTTATCGTTCAATCCAAACTTTCAGTAGTTACCAGCAGCGGTTTTTATGGCATCACCGTTGCGTCGCATTACGTTCAACAGCAAACCATTTCGCCTCTTTAGCTTTAAACACAACAATCGTTATTATTTTTAAACATTTTCACTTATTCTATAAAATATCTTTCTCTAATTTTTCTTCACCCTGCAAATAATGTTCATGGAGCTGCACGTTTGATTGTTTGCGTTTATGCATTTTCATCTGCAGAACGTCTACTCCCAAAGAAAATGCAATAGCGAAATAAATATATCCTTTAGGAATATTGAAGTCAAGCCCTTCACCAATTAATGAAACCCCTATTAACAACAGGAAGCTCAATGCAAGCATTTTAAAAGCAGGGTGTTTATTGATAAACCTGCTTATAGGTTCAGAAGCAAAAAGCATTATGATAACCGTTATTATTACTGCTGCATACATTATCCATAATTCATTCACCATGCCTACTGCCGTTATTATGCTGTCGACAGAAAACACTAAGTCAAGTATGAGAATTTGAATGATTATACTCTTGAAGGAAGTCGCCTTTATTGATGCAGACGTATCGCCTTCTTCACCTTCTATCTTATGATAAATTTCTGCTGATGCTTTGTATAGCAGAAACAGGCCACCGAGAATTAGAATAATGTCTTTGCTTGAAATGCTGTTACCAAAAATACTAAACAACTCACCCTGTAACTTTAGAATAAAAGAAATGATAGCTAGTAATGCTAATCTTAAAACCATTGCTAACATAATCCCCAATCGTCTTGCCTTCTTCTGCTGATGGAGTGGAAGTCTGGCGGCAACAATCGAAATGAAGATGATGTTGTCAAGGCCAAGAACGACTTCTAATAATATCAATGTTACTAAAGCAACTATCTGTTCCATAATTACTACTGTTGTTATCAGCTAAAATAAGCTATTACCTTTATTAGAATACCTCATTCCCCTGCCTCTTTTTGCACATCCTGGTCCTTTTCTGATTTTTGAGGTATTCATCAAAAATTTCCCGGTCTTTACTCACATCTTTTCGGTACTCAAGAATATACCACATGATGAGGAGAATAAGTAAGGGTACTGTTCCGAATAATATGCCATGTTTGTAATTTTTCTGTTAATACTATTCTTTCTGATTGTAAACTTTTATAGTTGTAAAAGTTTCATTACCTGGCGGCACATCCCATTTTACTTCTTCACGCTGGTTTAAAACAATCGGTTTTTTTTGTTTACTCAATATGATGCCGGCTAAGGGTAACAGTAGTGTTATGAATAAAGCCCAGTACCATTTTGTGTCCTGCACAAATGCCGTTTTCAAGATGACGGCATTTGTGAATATGAGAAGTAGAAAAAATAATCTGTTGACAGAAGAGGCTTTGCCGCCGCTTTGTCTAATTTTTTCCGACTTATGTAACATGGTTTTTTATTTTAAGCTTTTTTTTTAAAAGAGGCTGCACAATCTTCAAAACAGCGTGAACTGTTGAAGCAGCAGCCTCCTATCATCGGGGGAACCGGCTTTAAGCCCTTTCTCGTATTTGAACTGGCAATAGTTTTGACAGATTGTTTTGCCACTTTTTAGCTTGTGTCTCAAGTTGTTCCACGTCGCCTTGTTGCTGCTTCTGCACATCATACAACGGAAGTGAAACTGTACCATTCTTAAAAACAAGATTTAAAAAGACACTTTTTAAAAAGTGATGCAGCTTCTTTGACTTCAGTTCCCCGGCGGCGATGCTGCTATATTCTTTTTTTAAGCTACAAGCCTGCAGCTGGTTTAAATCAATAATTAAACATGAAGTAGTACGAGGTGTTTTTCTTGCATATAAAAGCTTCCTTTTCAGGACATCTAAAGCCATAAGATGAGCACCTACTTCCTCCTGACTTGAAAAATGGAGACTTCTTTTTTTTGCAAATTTTGCTAAGTTCCAAAGCTTCTTTATACTGCTATTTAAATAACCGTAAAACGGTACTATAACTGTTCTCATTTTCGAATATTTTATTACAATAACAATTATGAATTACTCTGAGGAGCGAAATCAACAGTAACGATTAAATGGGAAAATGAGCGTTACACTCAATGCGATAACACGCCAAATACTGCCGCTGATGCACGGAAACAGTGCAGTAATAATCTGAGGCAGTATGTAATTGAAAACACAAACCTTACTTTGATTTCGAGACATAGTAATTCAATTTCAATGTAGACTGAAAAGAAAATGACTCCCCCCACGCCCGGAAGAATATGTTTAGGCGGGGGTAATAGTTTTAAAGGCCTTGAAGCTGGAGTAGTAATACATTCCTGAATTAAAAGGAAGAAACTCTGTAAATGAACAGGTAAAACAATCACGCATATCAAGTACAGTATGGTACTTATTGAATGTTGAAGAAATGATATTTAGTGTCTTACCTGACATGAAACAAACTTAGACAATTAAACGGAATAAAATGGTTAAAAAATTGCCCCTGAGAAAGGTATAGTCTTTTGTGCCCTTGCGGTGTTCGTAAAAATAAATCAATGAGAACTTTGAAAGCGTTTTGTCCGTCCTAAAGTGGCGGTAAATGATAGACCCCTAATATGCTGAATATTGACTCTGTTTTACTTTATTGTGTAAGCATACATGTTTATCTACCAAGTGAACAC
The DNA here is from genome assembly GCA_025963675.1 of Segetibacter sp. Classification (GTDB taxonomy): domain Bacteria; phylum Bacteroidota; class Bacteroidia; order Chitinophagales; family Chitinophagaceae; genus Segetibacter. The sequence continues at coordinate 323 of JAOQAJ010000095.1, read as the reverse complement.
AATACGTGTTTCGAAAGGCTCTGCAATGAATGTTGCAGGCTTTTTGAGATCTTCCTGGTCCCTCTGGGGGAGAGCCTGCAGGACCGGATAGATCTTCTTACCAAAGGCAACAATTTCTTTATTTATTGCTATGCCTGTAATTTGTACTTGCTCGTTTTTGAATCACTTTAAGATGGTGGAAAAAATTAATATAACCGGAGAATAAGATACCGGAAAAGCATTGCATTATTATTATTGAATGTGTTGGTGGAAAAAAGCGAATGAAAAATTACAGTCGTATTAATCGCTCTATCGATGTTGCTTGCTGGCGGTGTACAAGCGCA